>JAITFK010000055.1 GCA_031281555.1 Treponema sp.
TCCCACATCCGCACCCTGCTGCTCACATTCTTTTACCGTTACATGACGCCGCTTATTGAGCAAGGCCACGTTTACCTTGCCATGCCGCCCTTGTACAAAGTCAGTTACGACAAAAAATCCTTTTACGCCTACGATGACAGCGAAAAAGATCGGCTCCTCGGCGAATCCGGCAAAGATGTTGAAAAGGTCGCCGTTCAGCGTTACAAGGGCCTCGGCGAAATGAACCCCGACCAGTTATGCGACACCACGATGGACCCGGCAAAACGCAACATTATTCAGGTTCACCTGGACGACACCGTTGAAGCAGAGCGGATTTTTACTACCCTAATGGGTGAAGTTGTGGGGCCGCGGCGGGAGTTTATTGAGGAGAATGCGCTGCTGGTTTCGAATCTTGATGTTTGAGTTGAGAGGGGGATAAAATATGAAACTAATAATAGTTGGTATTTCTTTATTAATTGCCTTTTTGAATATTTTTATAACTCATATGATAAAAACAAAATTTCCAAAAGCCTATTTCTCATTGGGAGAAATAATAATAACCGAAAATGATGATATTTCAATTTTCGGAATAATAACAAAATTTTGTCCTCCATTTATGACTGGATTAGTAATTGGTCTGCTGCCAATAGTATATAATATGGAAATAACGCTTTTGTTCAGTTTTTTTGCTTCTTTTTTAGTTGTGTGGCCGGTGATATTAAGCGGTAACAGTTTATTATCATGGGAAATGAAGAAAAGAATAAAAACGTTATATTTACTCTATGTTTTTTATATAGTCACATATATATTATTTGCATTATTTGGAAATTTCTTGGGAAAGAGGATCACGGGCATAGACCTTAACATTGAACCTATACTGGGAAAAATTAATGGAATTTATAATTCATGGAATCCCTTTATTCAGAATATTTTTGGAGGAGTAATTGGATCTGCAATCTTTGCAAGTATTTCGACCATCTTAATTAGTATATATAAATTTCTCTTGAAGAAATTAAAAAAGAGCGTCTAAGATATTCATCCGGGTTTTGAATATAAATGATACTAACTAACAAAGAAAGAGAGTTGTTGTCATCTCTGCAAAATAAGTATAACAAAAAATTTTGTTCATCACTCGGTTTTGTAGATAGAGTTATTCTCGCAATTGAAATAATTGAAAAAGAACATAGAAATATTGTCTGGCGTTTCTTTGAATATATATATCTTGGATATTCGTTTATATTTTGCTGTGTAAATAATAATCAAATTAAAAATATTTCTATTGGAAAATACCAAATAAAAATTAATATTATTCTTGATTATCTGAATATCGAATATACTTTGGATGGTAAAAACATAAAAATGTTGGAACACAGACTGCCAGTTCAAGCATTGATATTTAAAAATAGAAATAACAAAATGGTTTTATATAGATTAATTGAAAGAAAAGGCTTTAATTTTTTTCATGAAAAAATAATTTATTTGGAAAAATTAAAATATTTTATACAAGAATATTCCGGTAATTTATCTTTCAATGAAGATTTCAACTATTTTTTTGTTTTAAAAGAATTGATTAAGTTGGATAAATATTTTGATAACAACTGATAATTTACTAATCATTAGCCCCCAACCCTCCTCCCCACCTCCAAGCAAGCTCGCGCGTTATGATACGGACACTTCCAAAACCCCGCTTTGGGCAAATTAATATCCGGCGTATTGCCGGGATTCAATTCATTATGCCATTCGCCGTGGGCGCGATCAACAAAATGGTCTTGAATGTAACCCCATATACTGTCAGCCGCGTCAAAGTATTTTTGTTCGCCGGACAATTCATACGCGTTGTAAAAACCAACAACCGCCTCCGCTTGTGGCCACCATTCCTTTCTGGTGTGAATATACCCCGCTTCATCACAGCCGCTGATTAGCCCCCCATTTGTGCGGTCAATGGCGGCAGTATAAGTAACTTCCGCAATTGCCAGAGCGGTTTGCTTTACTGTGGAAATAAGGCTTTCATCACCGACTGTCAGCGCCGCCTCATACAACAGCCAGCTTCCTTCAATATCGTGACCGTACGAAATGTCTCTGGTGAGCGAATGCCAATTCATGTCAAAAAATAGCTCAAAATGCCAATCACGGTTAATAATTTTTTCAAGCATTATCCGCAAAAGTTTTTCAAGGGCTGTGCGTACTCGCTCATCTCCGTTGGCGCGGACCAGGTTGGTGTAGGCTTCCAGAACGTGCAGGTTGGTGTTCATGGACTTTGGACAGTTGAGATCTTTATCGCTGAGACGAAAATCGTCAATGCTGCGCCATTCGCGGCTGCAGGCTTCAATATAACCGCCCGCAGCCGGGTCAAGGCCGTAATGTTCCATTGTATCAAAAAGGGCCATCGCCAATTCCAGCGATGATTGATCGCCGATGGCGCGGTAATGCTCGCTTAAGGCATAAATGCCAAAGGCGATGTTGTAAAATTGCTTTCGGGTATTCAACGCCTTGCCGGTATGGTCTACGAGCCAGTACAGCCCGCCATGCACCGTGTCCAGAAAAGCGGACGATAAATAATCCCGCGCGCGCTGGGCGTAAGTTTTATAGGCAGGGTCCCCCAATATGCGGTATGCGGCGGAAAATGTCCACAATATTCGCGAATTTAAAATACAGCCCCTGGCAGCGGTTTTATTCGGTTTGCCGTAAAAATCCGCCTCACCGTAAAATCCGCCATTTTGTTCGTCGGCCAGAGTTTGCCAGAACGGGAGAATGTTTCCCTTAACTTCACGCAGGGCTTCCTGCCTGTTTAACATAAGAGCCTTCCTTATGTGAAATTTATTTTTCACCGATAATCAATAATTTCCTGCTCTACGCCCATGCCCGTTTCCTCAATACGCCGCAGTAGTCCTGCCAGATCGGGGTTGTTCCTTGTTTCTTCCCGGATCTTTTCAATCTGACGGAGCATCGGTTTGGTAAGAAGCCGCGCCCAGTCTTGGTATTGGTTAAAAGTAGCGGCATTCATCCGTAGAGGAGTTACTGGCCTTCCGGCTAATTCATGAATATGTTGTAAAATGAGAATCCCGTCAGGGTCCAAGTCCCCTGCGTGGTAAAAGGTAAAATTTGACATGGTTAATTTTTTTATCATTTCTGCGGAGGCGCGGTTGGAGTAACCGCCGACATACAGAAAACAATCAAACATGGAAAGAAATTCGCTTGTACCGTGTCTTTGCGGACGAGCCAATGTGTAAAATGTTTCCTTGTTTTCAATAGTCAGTACGGTTTTTTCTTTTTGCCCCGATACAAGTTGTATCGTGTCAATCGCTTCCGCGCTCTCAAGGGGAAGGCCCAGTATATAGCCACCGGCATTGACCAGAGACGTTTCTTGATTTTTGTATTGAATAATGATTTTTCCCGCGATCATGGTTTCGGGATAAGAACGTTCTAGAAAAGAAAGATCGGGGATGGGGACGTTTTTTTCAACGCGGGATAAAAGAGGACCGCAAAGAGTTAGAAGACTTTCCAGCCGTTTTGAATCCCGATAAAGCAAAATTGACAGTGCGCGGATGCCAATGTTTTCCATTTGCTCAGGCTGGAGCATGAATTCCAAAAGCATTGCAAAGTGCCTCATTGCTTTTCGATCAAGCCCCTGCCCGACTTCATGGGGGGCAAAATTAAGGGAAAGAAATTCCAAGAGGCCGATAATTTTTTTTCCCCGATCATTATCCAATAGCGGTGCCTTCGTCTTTTTTAGGACTTCAACTATTTCACTTAACATTGTCCTGATATTCTCCGCTTTTTTTTGTGGAAAAAGGGCGCCAGCTTCCTTAAAGAGCAATTCAAAATTATCACAGCTTAAAGTTCTAAGTCTTTCCCATTTAGCATGTTTTTCCCAGCGGAGCTTTACAATCCCTTTCATCTGTAGTGATTCCGCGGCTTCAAGATATGATTCTTTTTCATCAGGATGAGCCGAATCAAAATCAGGAAAAAGCAAAGAAGAACGGAGACGCAATACTTTCCGATTTTCCCAGATTTCATGGGCAGATGCGTAATAATGGTTGATAAAGACATTAATAATTTTTGTTTCCCAATCTGTCATTCTGTACCTATCTCAATATCGCTCATATCAATTGTGTCAATATGACAGTCCCTTACCTTTACCGCGCTGCCGAAACGGCTTATCACATTGATCCTGTCCATATAGGGGGCAATGGCTTCAATTTTTTCAGGCGGCACCGAGGTGATGATTTGCAAATTGAGGTTATTGTAAAACGATAATATCTTGCCAATCCGCTCGTCGTCCATGCGGTTAAATGCTTCGTCAAAAATTACCAGACGCACTGTACTTTCGGGACGAGCCTTGTAAAAACGGTAGAAACTCGCGGCGATAGCCACATAATACGGGGTCTGCGACTCGCCGCCGGATTTTTCTTTGAGTACTCTTGACAGGGAAAGAACAACCGGATTGTCATTTTCGTCAAGATTGTCGGTTTCCTTTATCCTGATGTCGTAATGAAAGTAAGTGCGGTAATCGCAAATTTCTTTAAGCTCTTTTGAATCCAGCGGAGAGTTTAGAATCCGGTTAAAAAGTTCCTCCGCGGCTTTTTTTTCATTGGGATCGACAAGCTGGGAAAAGAGACTGTCATCGTTCGATGGTATTTTTGCCGACTGCCGGATAACTTCGATCTGCCCCTTGCGATCGTTACGTTCTTCAAGATGGAACCAGTACTGATCCCGGCCAAAATGCAGGGTGCGCAGAATATCGTTAATTTCATCAAAACTTTCCCTTGCTTCTTCGATGTGTTCGTTGAGCCGGGAAATAAAATGATCCTTGAATTCCTTTTCCGCGTCTTGATAGGCCTTTGCGATTTTTTCCCGGTACTGAGGCAGTTCAGAAGTTTCAAGCCGCTTCAACAGGGTTTCCGCCTCGGCATTATCCGATGGATCCATGCCTAAAAGGTAATGGAATTCATGCTCATAATCGGCGACAAGTCTGTTGTATTCTTTCTTGCAGGTTTCAGTATGGGTTCTGAATCCTTTCAATGTCGCTTCATACGTGTTGGTAAGGTCAGTGATGCTGTTCTTGGAAAGTTTATCCTGCGCGTATTCCTCACATTCACCGATCATAAGTGGATGATCTCCGCCGAAATTTTTGATCGCTTCTTCTTTTTCTTCCAGGAATTGAGTAAACCGATCAAGGTCGTCACTGCAATTTGTGAGTTTGGTATTAAGTCCGCCCAGGGTTTTTTGAAATTTGTTATTATCTTCTTTCAACAGATCGAGATACTTCACCAATTCATCGCGTTTATTTTCCAGTTCTTTGAAAGATTGGGTATCTATCGCGGCAAGTTCTTTTTCCGCCGCGGCAAGCTGGTTTGCATAAAGTTCCGCGCCTGCAATGGAGGGGAAAAGGTATTTTAACTCCGGCAGAAAACGTATAACGCGGTTACAACAATCCTCGCGGCCCCGCGCTTCCCGTTCTTCTCTTTCAGCGATAATCAATTCCGCTTCGACACGCTCTGCTTCGGCAGCAAGGTCCTTTTTACGTTTATCCAAAGCGGCTCTTCCCAGATAATGACGGCGGTACACGTCCTCTTTAATCCGTGAGGCTGTATGGTTCATATAGGTCATACATTCTTTGGTAACCGCGGAATCATACGTCTTGAGATTTGCAAGATCGGATCTCATTACCTTTCCCAATGTGTAGTCGATATAAATGCGGGCATAACCTTCCGCCTTGACAATCTCCGCAAGAGAACCAGGTTTTGCCTTCGCGTCCCGCATCTTTTCGATATTGGGGATAAAAGCTCCGGCAACGGAACGGGGAAGGCGGTCGTATACTTCAATAGCTTTTTGAAAATTAACGGGGTCAACCAGAATGGCAAAGCGCCGTGTGTTGAGGCAGCCTTCAACCGCGTCAATCCAGTCAGGCGCGGTAATCTCCGCGGCTTCCGCCAGAAAGAAAGCCTCGATACCCGCCTTTTCAAGAGCCGCCCGCAGTTCGCGGGGAGCGTCGGGGTAGCGGAGTATGCCCCGTTCCAGATCCGCCAGTTCCGAGCGAATGTCACGGAGATTGTCCTGCGCTTCGTCTTTTTTCCGTTCTGCGATATACCTTTCGTTCTGGTATTTCTTCGCTTCCTCGGCGAGGGCGGCGTCTTCCCTGTCAAAGTCTTCTGTAAGCTTACGGTTCAAAAGAGCTTCGCACTGGGATTTAAGGCTTCGGTATTTTTCAGCTTCTTCTTTTTTATTTGCAAGGTCGTGCTGTATTCGTTCAATACGAGCCCTGATTTCTTCATAGAGCCGGTGCGCGTCATTTGCGGCAAGACTCTGATCAAGGGCCCGAAGTTCCTGTTCCGAATCTAACCGCTTCTGGTTCAGCGCGGCAATCTCGCGGTTGGTGAAATCAATTTTGTTTTGCGTTTCTGTAAGCTGGCGCGCGGTGTTATCTTTCTTTTGTTTTTCATTTTCCCTTTCAATACTGAGTTTCAAGTATTCTTGTTTGAGGATAAGACCGTCGTAATTACGCCACTCTGCGGCCTTGGCGCAGATTTTTTTCAATACTCCGATCTTCGCAATCGCCCCTTTTGCCTGACGGTCAGCTTCCTTATAATTTTCAAGGTTCTGCTTCATGTCTTGAATCGACACGGGATTATCTTCAAGGATAAAATCGCACACAAATTGATCGATGGAATCAAGGGGCTTAAACCCGATGGAACGGGTAAGGGCGTCCAGATAGGGGTTTACATCTGGCTGCCGTTTGAAAACCCCAAGTTTGTTTGTTAAATCTTTTACATACTGCTGCTTTGTCGGGTAATCGTAAAATTTTCTTTCAACAAGCACATTTTTGAACTGGCGGAAGATCAGCGGTTCGTTCTTTTCGTTGCGTACACTTATAGCCCCTATTGAGTTTTTGGGGTCGATTTCCCCGATCCAAAAATGCTCGGTGTGGTGATTGTCCTTGTAGGCTTCGATACATACGCCACAGGCAAAATTGCCGTCACTTGTCATCCATTCCAGCATTACGTGGGTTATGGTATCGCCGCGGCGGTACTCGGTTGATTCGCTGCCGAGTTTGCAGCGCACATAGCCCATCAGGTCCCTGCCCCCGCCCCGGCGCTCGTCCGCGGCGGAATTGAAACGCGCCATCCGCAAGTTAGCCGCCATTGCATATTGAATAGCGTCAATAACCGTTGACTTGCCGGAACCGTTATCACCGGCCAGAAGGCAGCGGTTCCCGATTTCTATAACCTCGTCTTCAAAATTGTGCCAGTTAACAAGCCGTATGCGTTCCAGGGTGGTCAAGAGGGGTACCTCCCCCTTCGGGCTCGGTTGAGGTTCATAATTCGCCCTCCGTATCTCCGGCATCATCGCCCTTGTCCCCCAGTAACGCCGCGGACTCGTCCAACGCGGTACGGTCTATGCTGAGGGGGATGCTCGGATACAGTTGAATAATTCCTTCGGGATCCGCATAGTCCTGGGATTCCACGGAAATTAATTTGCAAGAAGAAAGGCGGCGCAGCACATTAATAAGGGCAGTCTTCTTAATCTCTTCGCCGACCATGGCGTTATACTTGTCCTGAAAATCCCTTACGGTTATCACCGGGAATTTTGTTAATGTTACTTCAAGTTTCTTGTCTTCGTAGATAAGGCGCAGAACAAGAACCGCGCAAATTTCATCTTTTGAAAAATACAGCCGGGTATTCCCCGAACCGCGAAAAGCGATTACCCCCAGGCTTTCGTCCCGCACCAGGGAAGCGTCCATACAGGAAAACCACGCTTCAAAAAGCGCGATGTTTCTGATCGTAAAATCGTAGAGATTCTGTTCCTTGTCAATGCCCCGGATAATAAATGTTTTTGACGTAAGTATATGAAGCGCCGCGCTAAACTGTTCAAACTCATCGCTTGAAAGGTCCCGTATCAGGACAAGGGCGTCAAGATCCTGGTTCATGGTTTTCCTCCATCAACCTCTTACGAAAACGTATGTCGGGAACCACATAATCCGCCGCCTTTACCGAACCGGAGTCCGCTCTTTTTTCATCGGCCTCTTCGACAGTATAATTAAAATTGTCCCGCGCGCCATAAAGCAATGCGTAAATAAAACGTATATAAGTATCTTCCCCATCGATAAGTTCTTCGGGTATGAGAATTTTATCTTTACCGCCATGTTCGTCAAGCCACGTGTTAATCCGTTTGATGGAAAGACGCTTTTTCATTCGCTCAAGAAAATCTTTTTCACTTTGGTCTAACGCTTCAACATCGGCTTTTGAAGGAGCGGTGATAAAATCACCCTCCGCCCGTTTCCGGGTAAGGGTCAGGCCGGAAGGCGAGAGGAATCTGATACGGTGCAGGCCGTGGGCAACACGGGACTGGACTTCCTCATTGCCGTTGTAAATCGCTTTTATAAGCAGCCCGATCTTTCCCGCTACAGTGCTGTCCGGTTCGATGTAGGCTTTGATAATTTCGGTGCTGGAACGGGAATAGGCCGCGTTACGCCTGTCGATTTCATCTTCAAGAGGATCAACGGATTTTAAATCAATCCATATCTCTTCCAGCATGGATACAAGTTTTTTGCGGCACTCCTCGCGGTCGGCTTGAAGTATCCGCATATACTTTCCCGCGCTTTCATCAAGCCATTTGTCGTCTTTTAACAGCGCCTTCACCTGCTTGAAAATGCCCTGACGGTAACGTGAAACATTGTCGGAAGTTTTCAGCCGTTTATACGCCTTGTCCAGCACTTCCCCCATATAGAGATCGTAATGTTCGTGTAACACCGATGAAGCCAGGGATCGTACCGCTTCCGCGTTGAGGTTGTCGTAATAACCCTTGATGCTCTGTGATAAAACCTTGAGCGAATCAATCAGTGAACGACATTCCTCGTGTGCCTTGAGTACCGCGTGGTGTCCGTCTTTTTTTATCGTTTCGCCGCAGAGCATGGAATAGATCGTAACAACATGGCTTTCGTATTCGGTTTCAAGACCGCCGTCTATGTCGGCAAGGGCTTTCATAAACGGCTTGCCCCACGCGGTGATGTTAATCACTTTGGTAAAGTCAGCCAGGGTTTCTTCGGCAAGCCATCCGGTACGTATAAATCGTCGTAAGAATTTGTTTGCCAAAGCCCGTTCATCAATAGCGTGGTTACTGTCAGCATTAATATGTTCCGGTTCCCCGGCAGCGCCAAAGTCCAATTCCCACACGCTCGATTCCGTCTGTAGTGGGCTAAATTCAGCATCTTTTCCGGTTCCCTCGTCTTCTTCTTTCAGACTATCCCGATGTAAAAGCAAATAGTTCATAAATTCCCGAACCACCAGTTCCCGTTCAAGTCCGCGGGTGTTTTCCTGAAAAAGCCGGTAGTACAATACCAAAAGAGCCGCATAATGCTCCCGGTTCACATTTGCCAGAGGGGAGAAGAAGTTTTCAGGCAATATCGCAAAAACACCGGAAGGCATTTTTTAACGGTAAGTAAAGGGTTATTCTTTGTCAAGGATAGGTACACGGCTCCAAACAGCGCATCCGCAATGCTGCCACATTCTGTGTGTGCCTGCCAGAATGTCATATTTTGGGCGATGGGCCGTGGCTTTTTCGTTATTTTTGAAGAAAACGGTGGTTTTCATAAGGAAATACCATAAAAAGGGGCAAAAAGCATTGGTTAAATGTGCATAGGACAATGTACATTATTGACAAATTTGTCATAATCGGTTACATTTGAAACATAAAATCCTTGCGTATGAACTAGATACTACTGTAGGAGACAGTTATATGGAAGCCGTACCTCAAGCGCATGGCAATAGCCGCGCTCTCTTCCATTTTGAACGTCCACGGTTGAACCAATTATTCACCGAGGCGGTAAAATACCCGCTGGTAGTGGTATGCGCCGGAGCAGGTTATGGCAAAACCAGCGCGGTTCATGATTTCGCGGAGGAGTATCAGGCAGCTACGACATGGATACAACTTTCCGAACGTGATAATGTCGGAGCGCGTTTTTGGGAGAACTATACCCATTCCCTGTCACAAGTGAACGCGCCCCTGGCCGAAGCAATGGCCAAGCTTGATTTTCCCGATACGAGGGAAAAGAAAAGCCATTACCGAACCTTAATACACAGCATGGTTGAGATGAAAAGGCGAATAATCGTCATGGATGATTTTCACTGTATTGAAGAGCCGTCCGTGCTTCGCTTTGCGGAAGA
>JAITFK010000101.1 GCA_031281555.1 Treponema sp.
ATTGCTGGGTTGTTTTGCTTTTTTCGTTGTTTCTTAAAAATTCCTTTATTGCCATTGAGCAAAATTCAGGTACTGATATTTGTAAATTATCCGCTTCCCGTTCAGCTTCCCGAAAAACATTTATATCCAGTAAAACTGCCGTATTCATATTAATAATTTAACTTCTTTATATATCCATTGTCAAGAGTTAAAAGGTACACGCAACGTGCCTGCCGCTAAATTTTCATAGTGTACCAACAATATTGAAAAATAACGCTTTTCCATTTAAAATGATTATTACCGGAGGTGGTATGAAAAAAGCTGTAAGTTTACTTGTTGTTTTCCTGTTTACTGCTGTTATTTATGCGCAGAATTTTTCGTGGGATATTATGTTCCTGAAGGGTAAACCGGGGGAAACGGTTCCTGTTAACAGGATAATCAGAATGGAAACAGGAGAGGAATTCCTTATTTCCATTACAACAGCTTCGGACTGTTACTGCTACATTGTGTGTTATGATACGATGAAGGAAATCAGCGTGTTATACGATAACCCAATAAAGAGCGGAAATGAAATTTTTATCGGTCCTTATGAAGTTGATAATCCGCCGGGTACGGAAAATTTCTATGTGATTATGAGCCTTGAAAGGCTTACAAATCTTGAAAACTTAATTCGGGCTTTTAACGATAATCCAAATTCACAGCAACATTCCAATAACTTGTACCGTGAGGTTGTGAGCCTTCAAAATAAAGCCCAAACACTGGGTGAGCCGCCAAGCGTATTTATTCCGGGCGGAGGGACTTCAAGGGGCGGCACGGGTGAATATATAACAAGGTTTACTGATAAGAATTTTTATGTCAGGACTATTACAATCCGCCATTAAAAGACAGGCGCATTTTGCGGCTGTTGCGGTTACCGCTGTTATTATTACAGGGCTGCTTTATGCAAGCGGTTTTGTAAAGCATTTTGATACGGCTTTTTACAATGTCTGCATGAATTACCGTGTGCTAAGCGGACAGAAAAATAAAAGTCCGTTTACCGCTTCTGTTGATTTAAACGACGCAAGTATTGAAACGCTCGGAGTTAATATTGATACACGCATGGCTTTTGCGGACGCTGTTGACGTTCTTGCGCAGGTTAATTCTTCCGCTGTTATGGATTTTCTTTTCTCGCAGGAAAAATCCGCTGACGCTGAATTTGCGGGCGTTGTTGAAATGGCGGGAAATACGGTTATTGCTTCTCTTGCTGTTGATAAAAATATAATATCCGCTCCTTACAAGCCGCTTACAGAAACACAGAAGGAATTGTTACGCCGTCATTTATGGCGGATTAAAGTAAAAGAGAAGGGGAAAGTGCCGCAGGCGGGGACGTTTTTGCTGCCGTTTCCGGCTTTGATGAAGGCGGCGGCGCAGATAGCGCACGTTAACATGGAGCCTGATTATGACGGCGTTTACAGAAGGGTACAGCTTCTTTATGAATGGGAAGACGGTTATATTCCTTCGCTTGGGCTTGCGGCGGCGGTGTTGTTTTTGGGTATTCCTATTGAAGATATTGAATTAACGGCGGGAAAGTTTCTTTGTCTTCCGCTTTCGGAAAAAGATGTTATTAAAATACCTATTGACGAAAAGGGTTGTACGCATGTTCCTTTTACCGAAACATGGGCGGGTGATAAAAAAAGAATTCCTTTAACGGCTGTTGTAAAAGCGAATTACGATGACGATATTTTTGACAGTGTTTTTAACGCATTAAACGGACGCATTGCGGTTATCGCTGAAATAAGCACAAGCCAAAAAGACTTTGGGCCTACTTCTTTTGAAAGGCTTTATCCGCTTTCCGGTATACATTCAGAGGTTATCGGCGCTATTCTGGACGGGCTTGACAGAGGAGCTTTTATCAGCAGAGTTTCTGTTTTTTATAAGGTTGTTGTTTTAACGTTTGTTTTTTTTATTGTATTTTTATGCTGTCTTATACGAAAAGATGTTTTTTTTCATCTGTGCTGTTTTACAGGTTTTTTTGTTTTTTCCGGTATTACGTTTTTACGCTGGCATTTTACGGCTGTTGAGCCGTGGTATACGATGCCTGTCTCTTTATTTTTCCTTTTATGGGCGGGTGAATTTTTATTCCGTTTGTTTATTAAATACAAGGAACAACTGCTTTTGCGTAACGCTCTTTCACGGTTTTTCCCTCACGCTCTGGCGGAACGTATTATGCGGGAAGGTAAAACGGATTTAGCGCCGGCATATAAGGAACTGACTATTCTTTTTTCCGATATTTCCGGTTTTACTAAGTGGAGCTCGGATAAAAGCCCGGAAGAGGTTCATAATTTTTTAAGCGATTATCTGGAAAGTATGGCGGAAATTTTATTCGCTCACGGCGGGACTGTCGATAAATTTATGGGCGACGGGATTCTGTCTTTCTTCGGTGATCCGTTTGATTTGCCGAACCATTCCGAACAGTGTATTAAGGCGGCTATTGCTATGCAGAAGAAGGTGCGTGTTCTGGCGGAAAAATGGAAGCCGATTGTTGATATTGACCTTAAGGTGCGGGTTGGGATTAATACAGGGAAAGTGATTGTGGGTAATCTTGGCAACAAGACAAGGATTGAATATACGGTTATCGGCGCGGCGGTTAATCTGGCGCAGCGTATGGAGAGTAACGCTCCTGTGGGCGGTATTCTTGTTACGGCGGATGTTTGGGAAAGGGTGAAGGATAAGTTTACTTTTATTGAAAAGCGGGACGTTACGGTTAAGGGGTACGGAGAGGCGATTGAGGCGTATGTTGTTGGGAATGAACAGGGAACAATTAACAATTAACAGTGAGCAAAGAGAAAAGAAAATAATGGCGAAATTAGGGTTTATCTTCCTCCATACCAGTCGTGGGCAGCGGCGTCAAGGAAAACTACATTGATTTTGTTTCCGGCTTTTTGAAGGTTTTCAAATAATTTGCTTAATGAAAATGAACTGTTCTGTGTTTGGTTATCATTGTTAATATTTACATCAACCGGTATCAGATAGTTAGGGCCATTTATCTGAACACCATATCCGGCGAACCAAAAAAAACCTTCGCTTTCTTTATCAGCAGAAAGTTTTGAAACAAATGAATTTACGGCGCTTTCCATTTCCGCCAGGGGTGTATTAGTTTTGAGTTCAACTTCATAGCCAAGTAATCTTAAAATAACGGCTATATCCTGTACGTCATTTACAGGGTTTTCTAAATTCGGCAGATTTTGGTAATTATTATTACCAATAAGAAGGGCATATTTTTTAGAGGAACTACGGCCAGCTAATGAATACATTTTATTATTAATTATTTGTGATTCATATCTAGGTCTTTGTTTTTGCATGGTTTTCTTATAGGTATCAGAAACAATGTCGATAGCCACTAATGCCAATGGCTCATTTTTTTGGGAATTATTCAAAAAAGCGTCCGCAAATGGGCTGTTCCTGCCTTCGCCGTCTTGTGCCAATTGACCAATGGACGTTGAATAAAAAATAAACATATCGGCGGGATCGTCAGTAACTACTCTAACTTCGGCATGGCAAAACAAAGAAAAAGAAAGAAAAAGAAGCAATGATAAGGAACACTTTATAATTGAATTAACGCGCATTTTAAATCTCCTTAAATAGGATAATACCATTATTTATAAAGAAATGATAGAAGAAATTAGGAATATGATGCGGAAGTTGTTTAGAAATTGAAGTTTCTAAACAACTCTATTTAATTTTTTAATAAAAACCATTATATTGAGAAATAATGCTATACATATTAATATAAAAACCGGAGGCGGTATGAAAAAAGCTGTCAGTTTATTTGTAATATTCCTTTTACTTGTTTCCGCTTTGTTGGCTGGGCAGGAAGTTGTACCGGACGAATTAAATCAGTCGGAAGACTCTCTGCCCGACGGTCTTGAATATGAGATAGTTGACGGCAATAGCGTAACTATAACAGAATACACAGGCGAAGCTGAAACATTAAACATACCCGAACTAATTCAAGGCCTGCCTGTAACAATTATTGGAGATTATGCGTTCTTTAATTGCGGAAATTTAACAAGCATAACCATACCTTCATCAGTAACCGTTATTGGTGGTGATGCTGCGTTCTTTGGTTGCTTTAATTTAACTAGCATAAATGTTGACAGCCGTAACAATACTTACGCAAGCGTTGACGGCGTACTTTTTGACAAAGATATAAAAACCCTTATTAAGTATCCGGCAGGCAAAGATAATGAAACATATACCATACCTTTATCGTATCCGTCAATTTAAGCAGTGAAAATGTTCCAAGGAAGCAGTTTTTCCCAGTCATCGGGTGAAAAAACAAGCGGCGCTTTTTCAAAAACAGTCATCAAATAATTGAAAGGAATAAGG
>JAITFK010000129.1 GCA_031281555.1 Treponema sp.
TTTGTACTCGGCGGACGCGCCGTAGGTCCGTGGCTTACGGCTTTCGCTTACGGAACATCGTATTTTTCAGCGGTAATTTTTGTCGGTTACGCAGGGCAATTCGGCTGGAGATTCGGCACAGCCGCCACATGGGTAGGTTTGGGCAATGCTTTTATCGGTTCGCTTATGCCTTGGGTAATACTCGGGCGGCGCACACGTGTTATGACAAATCACTTAAAAAGCGCCACCATGCCTGAATTTTTCGGCTCACGTTACAACTCATCGGCGTTAAAAATAGGGGCTTCAATTATACTTTTTATATTCCTTATCCCCTACACCGCTTCTTTGTACAACGGCCTTTCCCGTTTATTCGAGATGGCGTTTCATATTGATTTTATTTACTGCATTATCGGTATGGCTGTTCTTACCGCCGTATATGTCGTAGTCGGAGGTTATTTTGCTACAGCGGCAAACGATTTTATTCAGGGAATAATCATGCTTATCGGAATTGTCGCTATTATCGGAGCGGTACTTGGCAGTAACGGCGGCTTGATAAACGCTTTGGCGAAACTTGCCGAAGTTAAAGGAAATAATGTAAACGACGTTCCCGTTCCCGGCATCTTTACGTCATTTTTCGGTCCTGATCCTTTAAGTTTGTTAGGTGTAATAATTTTAACGTCTCTCGGAACATGGGGGCTTCCGCAGATGGTTTCTAAATTTTATTCAATTAAATCAGAAAAAATGATATCCAAAGGCGCGATTGTATCAACGTTTTTCGGTCTTGTTGTAGCGGGCGGCTGTTATTTTTTGGGCAGTTTTGGCAGGTTATACGACAGCCCTGTTATAAAAAATTCCAACGGAGCCATTATTTATGATGCCATTGTACCAGCCATGCTTTCCAAATTTCCGGATTTTTTAATAGGCATTGTTATAGTATTGGTTTTCGCCGCTTCCATATCTACGCTATCGTCCCTTGTTTTGGCGTCATCCTCTACTCTTACACTTGATTTTTTAAAAGGTCATGTCATTAAAAAAATGAACGAGAAAAGTCAACTTCTTATTATTCGTTCTTTAATTGTGGTATTTATTATAATTGCTTCCTTTATAGCCATTATCCAGTATAAAGGCGGAATCTCATTTATCGCGCAGCTTATGGGTGTTTCATGGGGCGCACTTGCAGGTTCTTTCCTTGCTCCCTTCCTGTACGGTTTATATTGGAAACGCGTTACAAAACCTGCTGTTTGGTGCAACTTTATTTTCAGTACGGCGCTTATGACGCTTAACATTTTCTTCAGAAGTTCGTTTCCGGCTCTTTTACAATCGCCGATTAACGCGGGAGCGTTTGCAATGCTTGCCGGTTTTATAATCGTACCTGTTATAAGCATTCTGACCAAAGAACCTGAAAAAGTTTCGGTAGAATATTGTTTTGCCTGTTATGAAGAAACAGTTAACGTAAAAATCCGCGATGATCTTGGCGGCGTATAAATATAGTTTATGTGGTCAGACGGGGAAATAAATGAGTAACAACAAATTGGCTCTTTTAGGAGACGAAGCAGCTGCGTTAGGCGCAATTCATTCAGGTATTAGCGCAGCTTACGGGTATCCCGGTACTCCGTCTACGGAAATCCTGCAGTACTTAATTGATGAATATGACAAAGGCGGCTCCATTGCGCAGTGGTGTTCAAATGAAAAAACCGCCCTTGAGGCGGCTCTCGGCGTTTCTTTCGCTGGATGTCGCGCCCTTGTTACCATGAAACATGTAGGATTAAATGTCGCCTCAGATCCGTTTATCAACGCTGCGCTGTTGAAAATAAAGGGCGGACTTGTTATCGCCGTCGCTGACGATCCCGGAATGCACAGTTCCCAGAATGAACAGGATTCCCGATTTTACGCGGATTTCGCGATGGTTCCTTGTCTTGAGCCGCGCAGTCAGCAGGAAACTTATGATATGATTCGCGAAGCGTTTGATGTCTCGGAATGTTTTAACGTACCTGTACTCCTGCGTCTTGTTACGCGCCTTTCACACGCTCGATCAACTGTAATAATCAGAAATAAAAGAGCGCAGAACAAAGTTTCAAAAACTGAAGATAAAACCAACTGGATGCTGCTGCCCGTATTTGCGCGAAAAAATTACGCCGCGCTTATTGATAAGCAAAAAATACTGGAAGAATGGTCGTTTCAGCACCCTGTAAACAAATTAACAGGCGTAAAAAGCGATTTTGCCGTTATCACTTCCGGCATAGGCGGAAATTACTATGAAGAAAACCTTGCCGACTTAATTGCCATGCGGAAAAAAAAGGGGAAAAAAGCTCCTGTGCGTCTGCATATCGGCGCGTATCCCCTGCCGGAGAAAAAGATCCGCAAATTATGCGAATCCGCAAATGAAGTGCTTGTTATTGAAGAAGGCCAGAGTTTTATCGCAAAAAAACTTTACGGTATTGCCGGAGGCAGCATTAATCCCATTATTCAATGCGGAGAACTTGATCCTGACAATGTAAGAGCCGTTCTAGGCCTTCCGCCGCATAAACGGCTTTCTGTCAAAGGTACAAAATTTACTGACAATCTGCCTCAGCGTCCGCCGCAGCTTTGCAAAGGCTGTCCCCACGCGGACAGTTACGAGACAATCAATAAAGCGGTTGCAGCTCTTGATCCAAGAGCGGGGCATCCTGATGTAGCGGTTAGTTCCGACATCGGCTGTTATTCACTCGGAGCCATTCCTCCCTTTTCAGCGATAGAAAGCGTTGTCTGTATGGGAGCATCCGTCGGCATGGCAAAGGGCGCTTCTGACGCCGGCTTAAAACATTCAATTGCGGTTATAGGTGATTC
>JAITFK010000104.1 GCA_031281555.1 Treponema sp.
GTTGAAGAAATAACAGGTAAACCTGTTGTAATACCGAAAAGTTTTGAAAAAATGACCGGAGCCGCGTTTGAAGCGGAACAGGCCAGTTTTGCCTATATTTTTGTTCATAATTTTCTTCCCGTACTGCGGCTTTTTGCGGTTATTGCGGCATTTGCGGCGTCTGTCGCCTATCTTGGATATAAATTTATCTACATTCCTGCAAAGGCTGAATCCACTTACAAACGCGGTTATGAACGAATCCCCGCCGGTGAATATCAGCGCGCAAATCAACTTTTTGGTGAAGCCTTTGTTCTTCACCAAAAGAAAAAATGGTTTTATCTTTATGCGGAAGCGTTCAGGGATGCCCGCCGTTATATGTTAGCGGAAGAAAAATACGACGAGCTTTTAAGATACTCTCCCAGAGATAAAAAAGGCGTTCTTGATTACGCAAACCTGGAAACATTTTATTTGCTGAACTACGACAAAGCAAACAGACTGCTTCAGCAGCAGCTTCTTGATTACGCGCCTAATGATTTAGAAGGGCTTCTTGCCGCCGGAGACAATTTTCTTGCATGGGCTGATTCCGATCCTGTAAAGTTCTATGACAAATATGAAGACGCGCGTTTTTCATACGCAAGAGTGCTTGAAAAATACGGATGGCAGGTTCCGGTTGTTGAAAGGATGATGAAATACTTTATCCGTGTAGACAATCTTTGGGAAGTTCTTAAGCTTAGGAATTGGTTTGAAAACGACAGAAAACGCGTTCTTTCTCCGCCGTCTCTTGCGGAACTTGCCGGCTATCTTTTAGACAAACAGCTTGAAGAAGCTAAGGGGGTTCCAAATCCGTACATTGAAAGCATAGAGAGCGTCCGTGAAATGCTTATACAGGCCATTAGAGCTGATCGTAATCTGCCGGAACCTCATTATCACCTTGCCCGTTATTATCATAATCTTGAAAATATTCATGAGGAACGGTTAACTCTTGAAAATGCCATTCGCGCGTTTGATCTGGCACAGACAGAAACTGTACGCCGGCGTCTTTACCGTGTTGACGCGCATGACCGTTATGCCAATTTACTGATTAACAACCGGGAATTTTTCCCTGCCGAAGAAAATGTGGTCAAAGGTATACAGTTATACGAAGATTATCTTTCAAGAAATTTGATACGAGCCTCTCCTGCGCTTGGCAAGCTTTATGCCTTAAAAGGCGATCTGGAATATTTTGTTAAATCCGGAGATATGAGAGCAGCTTTGAGTGATTACAGGCTTGCGGAAAGATACGGATATGCGCCGCCTGAAATGCAATACCGAATGGGATCGGCATATTATCAGCTTGAAGACTGGCGAAACTCCCTTGAATACCTGTTCAAAGCCGCCGCTGAAATGCCTTTGAACAGGCGGATACTTTACGCTCTTGGAAATGTTACTTACAAGCGAGGCGATTATTTTGCGGCGCAGGGTTATTACAACCGTCTACTCGACATACTGGAAAATCAACGTATCAGGCTGCCTGTACTCCTGCCCAATGATAACCCTCAGTTCCTGGAACTGGGTGAACGCCTTATGATGGCTCGTAATAACGCTGGAGTTGTGTATGAAGCCCTGGCTGAACAGACAGGCAGCCGTGATTACCGCTCAAGGGCCTTGGCTATGTATGCCGAATCCGCCCGCGCGTGGGATTCTATCACTCGTAATCCCGAAACTATGGTCAGAATGAGGCTTTCGGAAAGCCCGGGAGCGCCCGGTATTAATCTGGGTTACCTTAACGCCAATAATGCCATGCGTCCAAGCAATAATTACACGCCGGAGATATTTGTCAGAATAGACAAGGATGCCCTTGAACCCTCCCATTGGGAGGAATTGGCTCCGTTTGGCGGCTTGTAATATTTTAATAATAGTAAATATTTGTTGACGATTCGTAATTGCTGTGTTAATATTAAGGTTACCAGTTTGGTAAAGACCTAAAATCATTTCTTTTGGATAAAGCTATGCAGTATTTTGATACTCATGCCCATTTGGGGCTTATAATTGACGACCCTATTGAACAACTGATTGTTATTCAGGAAGCCAGACAGGCTTCTGTTAACAGGATAGTCTCGATCTGTAACAGTCTTCACGACTTCGGTCAGATTTATGAAAACTTGAAATCAGCCGGAAACGTGTATCATGCGGTAGGAGTGAGTCCTTCTGAAGTTCAAAATCCGGGAAAAGACTGGCAGTCTCATATTGAGCATAGTATTCAATATCCGAGGGTTGTCGCTATCGGAGAAATCGGACTTGATTATTTCCGGAAGTTCGGCGATAAAAAATCCCAGATTGAACTTTTTATAACTCAGCTTGATCTTGCGAGTAAATTCAATCTGCCTGTTATAATTCATAACCGTGACGCGGGGCATGATGTGCTGGACATTCTCCGCGACCGTCTGCCCTCTCGAGGCGGCGTGCTTCACTGTTATTCAGAGGATGCCGCTTATGCCGAAAAAGCGCTGGAACTTAATCTATATTTTTCCTTTGCGGGCAATCTTACTTACAAGAACGCAAAGAACCTTCACGAAACGTTGACTGTTCTGCCTGTTGACAGAATCCTGATTGAGTCGGAAAGCCCGTTCATGGTTCCGGCGGATTATCGCGGCAAAAGGAATATGCCCAAGTATCTGCCGATTACCGCGCGCTTTATGGCGGAAATGCTTGATATGGAAGAAGAAGCCCTTGCTGCTCAGCTTTGGGAAAATGCCAATAAGTTCTTCGGTCTGCCTTCGGAATAAAGAGCGTTTTTTCGGGAACAAATGTCTCTTTATCGTCCGGTAAAAATCGGCTCGCTTGAACTTCCTGGGAATCTCTTTCTCGCTCCTGTAGCGGGTTATACCGACCGCGCCTTTCGCTCGCTGTGCGCCGAAGAAGGAGCCTGCTTTTCATTTACAGAACTTATTTCCGCCGAGGCTGTTTGCCGCAGTCCTGAGCGTTACTCGCTTGGCGGCGCGTCCGGCAATGCGGCAGGGGCGGCGCATTCAGTATCAGTCAATCTTATCAGGCGGGGAGAAAATGAAAAGCGTTATGCGATACAACTTTTCGGGGCGGAAAGTGAATCTGTCTATAAAGCGGCTTCGCTGTTAGCGCCGCTTCTTACGCCGCTGATGCCGGACGCTCTGGATATTAACGCAGGCTGTCCTGTTCCCAAGGTGGTAAAAAACGGCGCGGGCTGCGCATTGATGAAAAACCCAGCAAACCTCGGCAGGGTAACGGAAGCCGCTGTCCGCGCCTCCCGTGAAAATTTGGGCAATATTCCGGTATCGGTTAAAATCCGCTCAGGCTGGGACTCAAGCTCTCTCAACTACGCCGAGTGCGCAAGGGTTGCTGTTGAAGCCGGAGCCGCTATGGTTAGCCTGCATCCGAGAACACGGGTGCAGGGTTACGGCGGCAGGAGCAATTGGGCTTTCATCGCCGATCTTGTATCCGGGCTGAGCGTACCGGTTACAGGTTCAGGCGATCTTTATACGCCGGAGGACGCACGGCAAATGCTGGAGGAAACCGGCTGTGCCGCGGTAATGTTCGCAAGGGGAGCGATGGGCAACCCGTTTATTTTTTCAGCGGCGCGTTCGCTGCTGGAAACAGGCTCATGGGAACCGGCCCCGTTTTCCGCGCGGATAGACGCCGCTATGCGTCATCTGGAAATGCTGTCCGCAGACATCGGCGAGCGCACTGCCTGCCTTGAAATGCGCAAACAATTCTGCGCTTACACTAAGGGGTGCAAGGGCGGAGCGGCACTGAGGGAAAAGGCGGTTCACGCCTCTTCGATTCTTGAATACCGTAAAATCATTGAGATGTGGGAACCTCTGAAAACCCAAACGGGGTTCTGACACCCAATCCTTGACTAATCCTCTTGTATGCCTCTTTTACGTTAATTATATACTACATAGTGTCTGTCCACAAAGTCGGTTACTTTGCGGACAGACTGCGGACTTTAGTCCGATGTATTTTCTCGCCTAAAGGCTGCGAAAATACGATTTTTAAGGTGGTCTGTCTATAATGTATCCACATTATAGACAGACTCTACATAATGAATGAGGCAACCAGTCATTTCGGTAACATTTTAATTTAAGGCATCTCGGCCTTGCCGGCAGTATCAATCACTTTATACGATAAAAAATTTCATCCCAACGGTTTTGAATCGCGGTTATTGTATCTTCGGCTGTACGGGTGGTTCTGAAAAATATCTGCAATTCTTCCAGAAAGGCATTTTCATATTCATCGGCGGATGGTTTTCCGGAAAAACCCTGAACAATTGCGGAAGAAACAAAAATATCCTGCGATTTGGAATAAAACGGATCATTCCTGATATAATTTCCGGGTATAATATCTGAAACAACGCCCGGAACCGCTTTCAACGTTTCACAAAAAACAGGTTTTAATTCTTCAAGAAACGAAAGAAAATCTAATGCTTCATCAGGATACTCACAATTCACATTAATGCCTGCATATATGCTTGAAATACCTGTGTTGTATTTCCCTGCGGAACCGGAGCCGGGTATATTTGTTATTCCAAATGAATTATCTCCCATCCTTTCCCTCAGAAACGGAATAACGCTTGTATAGGCAATCATCATAGCAATTTTTCCGTCGGCAAAGTCTTCCAGCCGCTGCTCTCCTGTTGTCTCAAAAATTCTATACGCAAGCAATCTGTCATTGTATAATCTGCCGAGAAACGCAATATCGCCTGCCATGGTTTTTACATTTAATATCGGCCTGTTTCCTTCCTGCCAGAAATCACCGCCTGAAGCCCATATCCATGAAAAAATATCACGCTGCACGGCATTCCTGTCCTTTGGACTTAGACTGATTGCCGCTCCCGCTGTATTCGCAAGCTGCGTTTCATTGCTGCCTGATACAGCTTTTGCGTATTTAATAAATTCATCTCTTGTTTTAGGAGGGCGGTCAAAACCGGCAACCGTCAGAATATCAATGTTGTAGAAAAGCAGAGGCATAAATGAAACCAGCTGGATCGCCAACTGCTCTTTTTCTGATAATTTAAGTTTTGCCAGTATACCTTCATCAATTAAAGAGCTGTAGTTTCCTTCATCATAAATAAAAATATCAGGAACAGTTTCTTTATCCTCAGGCAGTTTCAAAGACTGTATTCGTAAATAGGAGTCACGCTTTAAAAATTCCTGCAGCAAAATCTCTGTGATTTCACCGCCGAACAATTCTTCAAACTGCGGCGACAGCAGTAAAACTTTTTGTTTTCGTTCATTATTCAAATGAATAAACCGTTTAATAACAAAAGGACTGATTATCAAAATAATCAGGGAAATAATGAGAAACAAATCTACTCTAATGGAATAATATATCGACTTTTTGGCATTTTTACTGTAAATATTTAGTATGTTTTCTTTTCCGAAACGGCTCATTTACGCGCTCTCCAATAAGATTTCGGGTACTATCTCCCGCCGAAACAGGGATACTGCTGAATTCAGGTTAATAGCAGACTTTAACAAACCGAATAAATCCCTTTTTGAAATTAAATCAGAAACTTTCCATAATGCCTACCTGTCAAACGGCTCGCTTGCGCTAGAGTTAAAAAAACCAAATTACATCGGCTGGACAGAAATCCCGAATATTGAATTCGGCAGTTATGTTACAGAAGCAAAAATCCGCCTGGACAGTATGGGCGGCTATTCATCCGCAGGAATTATTTTTCGCCTTAACGAAGACTCCTATTATTTGGCGCTTATATCAGACAAGGGGTATTTCCGCATTGACGCTGTAAAAGAAAATGCTCCAAAAGCATTAATCGCCTGGTCTGAAATATCCGGTTTTGACGGAACAAATATCCATTTAAAAATAATAGCATACGGCGATTGTTTTATTTTTATTATCAACGGCAAATGGGTCGGAGAAGCCGTTGACGACTCCGTCAGCGCCGGTCATTTAGGGTTTGTTCTGGCTTCTTATGAAACTGCCGCCGAAAGCAAGAACAATCAGACGGAAACGGAGACTGTATGTAAAGCATGGCTTGATTATTTTTCCGCAGACACACGGAGCATAACGCTTGAAGAACAATACAAATATTGGACAACTGATTCAAATATCTATGCGGAAGGCAGATTAAGGCTTGCGGAAACATTCGCTGTTATGGGCAAATTCCAAAAAGCGCTGGAACAGATTAAAAAAACATGGAAATGCAGAAATGAAGCTATCAGGGCTGTTTCAACTTCCGCCTCGGAAGTAAGAACCAAAAAAGAACTTATCCTTGCGGCTCGAACGGCGTTCAGTCTTGGGCAATATAACGAGGCGGAAGAATATATTGATCATATTCTGGAATTATGGCCGCAATCAGCCGAAGGTAAAATAGCGTATACGGAAAAATTAAAAATACTGAACGAGCTTAATAAATTCAAGGAATTAAAAGAATTTGCGCTAAAACATTCTGATGTTATTGAAAAGAATATTGACTATTTTACAATACTGGCGCGCTGTTACTGGAAATTGAAAGAATATGCCGACTCGGCCAAAGCATGGAATACGGCTTTCCGCATGAACGGCGAAAACGGTGTTTATGCAGCTAACGCAGCGAATGCGCTGGAATTGATCGGAAAAAAGAAAGAAGCCTTCGCCTTTTTTATTAAAGCCGCAAAGGTTTTCCTTACTCAGGACAATCAGGCGGAACTTGCGGTAATAATGCCGAAGTTATCCGTTCTCGGCGGAAGAAATTGGGAAGCCCGCGCCCTTGCGGGAAAATGGGCATTCAGCATAGAAGACTACAGCCGCTGCATAAAAGAATTTACAGTAGCGGAAAAATTAAGACTCCAAACCAAACCAAAACCGGCGGCGGATCCGGCTCTTTTTTATTTATGGGGACTGTCTGAAAATGTTATGGGAAAAAATAAAGACGCAATTCGTATGCTGGAAAAAGCCGTAAAACTGGCTCCCGGTTACGGTCTTTTTCGTTTCAAGCTGGCGGAGCTTAAACTGACAGCAGGTGTTAAAAATATTGACATTGTCAGTGAGTTGAAACTAGCATTGAAATCCATTGACGATAACCTTATAACGGAAATGGCAAACCATGCCGGAAATCTACTCTTAAATACAGGCGATGCGAAAACCGCAAAATTTTTCTTTGACAAGGCAAACAAGGCCGCCGAAGCGGGGAACAGCGGGGAAAAAAATAAATATGACGGAAATTGACTGGACTGCTTTTCTGGAAAACGGGCTTCCTTTTAAACAGAAAAAATCATCTGTAACTGTCGGTGTTTTTGACGGGGTACACAGGGGGCATCAGGCTTTGATAGCGAATATCGTTTCGTATAACGCTGATTATGTTCCGGCGGTTGTTACGTTCCGCGAACCCAAAATTACCGACAGCATTCAATCTTTCCGGCAAAAGGCGGAACTACTGGATAGTTTAGGCGTAAAAATACTCGTGGTTATTGATTTTACAGAATCGTTCAGGCAAATACCGGGGATTGAGTTTTTAAAAATATTGTTAAAGCACGGTAATTTAGGTTTTTTTACGGTTGGGAGCAACTTCCGCTGCGGATATCAACTGGACACAGGCGCACAAGATATAAAAACTTTCTTTAGTTCAAATAACATTCCGGTAGCAATTCTTCCTGAAGTTATGGAAGGCTCCTTGCCTGTCAGTTCAAGCCGAATACGTTCCGCTGTTAACTCGGGCGATCTCAGGCTTGCGGAGGCTATGCTTGGACGTCCTTTTACAGGCGTGAAACATACTTGCTGAAATAACAGAAAATTATTTAAAATGAAATACGGTAAAGGAGTTAAATATATGGACAAAGAAATTGAATCTTATGTAAAAAATCAGGCAAAAGAAATCCGGAAAATGACAATAGAAGAAATCGCAACTCTGGGAACAGGCCATATCGGA
>JAITFK010000074.1 GCA_031281555.1 Treponema sp.
TTTCGCTTTTGCTTCCCAGCCTTCAGGCAGCAGATGCAACACCTGCTCAAATCTTATTTCTCCCCGTCCCATCCTCCCAGTTTATATCATTTTTATTATTAAGTATACGCACATGATGCCTAGCACTTCGGTAAAATTTGCTTCAGCTTCCATATAGCGATTTGTTTTGTACTGCAGATTAGCCAGATTATTTATTATATCTGCTATATCCGACAAATACGCGTCGGAATTGGCTTCCGCCAGTTTTCGTATTATTTCTAATGCTTCGGTAATATTTGCTTCAGCTTCTGTATAGCGGTTTGTTTGGTACTGCAGAAAAGCCAGATTATTCATTGTATTTGCGAGATACGCCAAATATGTGTCGGGATTGGTTTCCGCCAGTTTTCGTATTATTTCTAATGCTTTAGTATTATTTGCTTCAGCTTCTGTATAGCGGTTTGTACGGTTTTGCAGACCAGCCAGATAATTCATTGTATTTGCTACATCCACCAAATACACGTCGGGATTGGCTTCTGCTAGTTTTCGTCTGATTTCTAACGCTTCGGCATAATTTGTTTCAGCTTCTGTATAACGATTTGTTTTATACTGCATATATGCCAGAATATTCAGCGCTGAGGATACATCCGACAAATACACGTCTGAATTAGTTTCCGGTAATTTTCGATATATATCAAGAGCTTTTATACATTTCTCTATAGCAGCATTGTGCTTATTCTGCTCCGATAGGAACATAGCGTAATCAAATAAAACTGTCATTTCCAGATCCAGCTTTTCCTGAAAATACTCAATACTAGCGTAACGCTTCTCAATTTCCTCAAACCGGTTTTTATTCCCTGTATCCAGTTTGAGACGATCTATTTCCGCAAAGAGTATGTTTATCTCCTGCTCAGCAATCTTTTTGTTGGTCTCTATCCTCGCGGCCAGTATTTCATTCTCGTTTACTAACGCTTTTAAGTTGCTTACGCTTCCGTCAGGATCCAAAACCCTCTTTGCACTGTCTAATTCTCCGAGTTCAATACATTCAAGGGCCCGTTTTAGCCTCTTGCTATAACCGTTAGCTAATGTCATCTTGGCGTAATTTTGATACAGCGCAAGCGTGCCCTTTTCCATTGCCGCTATTTCGTCCTGAAGTTTTTCAATCTTTTTTGCCAGTGCGCTTATATCATCCCATAGATCATTGCGATCTTCACCTTCCTTTTCGAGTAATTCTTCTCTGCGATTTTCACGCTTAGCCCTCATCCGGAGTAGCTTTTTCTTCGCATCCTGATAATCTTCGTTATTAAGCAGGGCGTCAAAATCCAGCAGTCCGCTTATTGGCACGCCGCCCATTTTAATAACCGGCGCGCCGTGAATGTCTTTATCTACTTCGTAAGCAAAGTCCTTCTGCTTAGCGCTCAGCCATATTAAAAATTTTGCCTTGAGCGTATCGTGGTGCTTGAATTGCTCGACATAGTGTTCGTATTGTTCGGAAGCGAAATAGCTTATTACTTTGTCAGCGTCTTTATTTGCAGCGTTGACGAAAATGTGAACGTCGGGATTCCCGTGGGTATCTGCGTAGCGTTCTATTGCGCGGTTAAGCTTGTCCAGGGCGAATTCATCGTTTTTACCGCCCAAAATAAGCAAAAAATATTCGCAAGTATTAAGTTCCGCGTCGATTTGTTCTTTGGACTGCTCCAGGGACTCACACAGTTCCTTTTCACTTTTAAAAACGGAAATTTCAACGCCTGTACATTGCGCGTTAAGCCCGCAAAGAAAATCGCCGAAGCGTACCACGTCTTCTTCTACGTCTTTATCAAAAGCGGCAAATATTTTTATGCGTTTTTTCATAATGATTTTTTACTTCTCTCTTTCAAAAACAATGGGATATTTTTAATTATATCGCGATCACTCAGTTTAAAATCGCGTTCCGGTTTCAGACCCGCGCTACATTCCAACTCTCTGTACGCCTCGCTAATTTTATCCAACTCATCCCATGAGACAAGACACACTTGCAAACGGGCTTTTGAGTCCCGGCGGGCAAAATCAAGGCTATTTCCGTTGCCGTTATACTCTTTAAATCGCCGATTCATTTCTTCTATGCTAATTGGACAATACCCCATTGCCGCATGAAAAGCATTCCAGCGAAGATGTTCGGTCTGCGCAAGAATCTCCGCAAGAGAATTGTCATCAGTAAGAGTATTTTTTTTAACCGCCTCTTTTTCATCGAGCTTTGCCAACTTGAGCATTGCGGGAATGAAATCCGCAGCAGCTCTGTTGCTCTCCTGTAAAAACCAGTCAAGTTCATGCCACCGTTGCCTTCCATACATTTTATTTATTGTTTTTGCCATACGGTCAGTTTTCTCGCTGATTATTATCGATTCTTTATATATTTCCTCACGGCAGCCAAAGGTAAATATATTTTCATCCTGCTTAACTTCGCGCGAGCTACCATTCTCTTCTGAAACGGCTATAAACGGAAGAGCGTTATTTTTGCGTTCATAGTTTAGCTTTATATTCAATGCCGTTTGTTTGTTTATTTTATTACCGCATAAAGCTATAACAATATAATCCATGTTTTGTATTTCGTTTAACAGTGTGAAGAATTCTTTATTTTGAACATCAAAATTCTTGAATTCTATATCACAGCAAAGTCCTAATCCGGGATAACGATGAAGAAAACAATCTCGCAAATTGTCTATATTCCTGTCTATTATAATAGCTCGCATACGGCTTCCGACAAACTGCCCGTTCATCATCAGACGTAAAAGCGCAGATTGCCCCACTGTCCCAAAGCCAAGTATCATAACGGTAAAGTTTCGTGCTGCCGCACCGCCTGAAAAATTAAGACCGGGACATTCAAACGGAGGACGTTTTTCAATCATCTGCCTTATCATTAAATCCACTTCGCTGACAATATGAAATGTGTATGGATATTTGCGCTGATTACCGTCTTTTGCTTGTGTAATTTTTTCGACCTGTTCTCTGTCCCATTCCGATTGGATAAATACAAAAATATCCAATTTTTCCGAGTTAACATTTTTTCTTTTTACGAATTCCGCAATATGATATGCATCGTCCGGCGCGGATTCGTTTCTTTGCATTAATATGATAGTATACTTTTTCTTTTTCGTTTTTCCTAACCTTGTTTTTTTTAGGTAATATAAAATATCATGGTTCCTGTCCGGTACTTGAACAATTCCTCCAAAACGAGACGCTTTTTCATTGATTTTTTCTTCATCGTCATCTTCTTCCAGTATAAAGACGATAAGCCGATTCTTGTCCGGGTGTTTGTATTCCGCATCATGAGTAACGATATTTTCGGCTAATATGAAAGCGTTTTTATCACTCCCTTTAATAATGTAAACTTCGTTGTGAGATCCGAAACGTAAACGGAAATTATCAATTAATTTACGGCCAAAAAAGGAAATCAATGCAGCTTGTATTAATGCTAACGCCGATATATGACAAAACCAAAAAAAGATTTGTAAATATATGTTCTCTGTCAGCCATTGTATTCCTTGTACGTTAGCCAATTTTTCGTAATTGTCATTTAATGAAAACATACTCGCAGTACTAAATATTCCGCGTAACAAGGCAAATAATATATAGGTAAAACCTTTTCCGGAGGATAAATAACCGGCTGTATATATTGAAAAACCCGCTGCAACGAAGACAAAACAGACACCTAACATGATGCGTTTGCATCGTGTCATAAAGTAGAATACGCCAAAAATAAAAAAGATACACAAAATTAAAGTCAATGATAAATTAATTATGATCGGCATTAGTTACCGCCCTTTAATAACTTATATTTTATAATTAAAAATATTTTAGGTATTGTACTTCTTTTTTCACTCATAAAATTTTACTCTCTTAATTCAAATATGAATCATATATATCAACATTCCAAATAATAAAAACACAATGCTGTAATTAATAAATACAAAAGATATTTCACATAAATATTAATCAAGGTTATTTTTCTTTGTTTTCAAATACTTGACGTAATTGCTTTAAGATAACATGTTGCTTACCACTGTCGGTTTCAAATTTTTCCAAGAATGGACGAATGGTGTTCTCGACTATTTTTTTTTCAATTGGTTTAGACATAATTTAATAACCTTCTTTTTACTCTTTTAAATCATTCAGCGGCCATTCTTTATTAAACGGCGAATCCTTCCTGTACCCGGGTCCGTACACAAGTGGATATTGTCCGGCGTATTTCTCAAACCCCCGCCCATAAGCGTCACTACGCATCCTAGTATAAATTTCCTGCCTTTTGGCATAGGAAACCTCGTTCAGGAACAATAGGTATTGTATCTCAGTCCATTTTGCCATACCCTCGTAAACCAGAAGCTCATTCGCCCTGCCGTAGTGCGAACGAATTTTTTTAACGTCCCAATTTATGAACTGCCATATATGCGTCAACTCATGGACGATATTTGCCACAGCAGCTATCTTGGGCGCGCCATTCTCTACATAGATAGTATAAACGTCCGAATCCTTTTTAGATCGCGGGTAGGCAAAAGCTAAAATGCGGCCATCAAATCCCGGTGTAGGAATAAACCTCTCTCCGCACAGCCTCGCTATCTTCTTAGCGTTTGCCATGCGAACCTTGATTGCCGCATTAATCCGGATACCATAAAACGCTTCCATGTTACGCAAGGCGTTTTCGTAAAGCCTTGTAAACTGCTCAACGGTTTTCATGGCCGAATTAGCACACTGCGTACAACGTTCCCGTCCGTCAGATAGGACGTCATACTCGCCGCCGGATAATTCAACCGCGCAGAAGTCGCAGAAATGCGCGTCAGGCTTGTTAAAATCAATATCAGCTTCTACCTGCGCGGCGACATCAGAGTTGATACGTGCTTGTTCAAGCGCGTTTTTGTCATAACAATGAAGCGACAGGAAACTTAATGTATCTTTTATGTTTAGCATAGAATCCATTTTATCGTAACCATAAAACAGATAGTGACTTTCACTGTACTTTTTAGGAGGTACAGGTGGAGGCAAATCGACAAGGCTGTTGGATTTAGGTTCATTGTTTAATGTATCACTCATCTTCATCCTCTTCTTCATTCTCGTCTTTACTCTCATCATCTTCGTTTTCATCATCCTCTAAATTATAAATAACATCATTCTCTTTTTCACTCTCATTTTCGTCTTCGTCATTATCTTCTGCATCATCATTATCTTCATTTACGTCTTCGTTTTCTACGTTATCGACCTTGCTTTCTTTTACACCTTCTTCCTCAGCTTCTTTATCTTCTACACTTTCTTTTAAGCTTTTGTCCTCGACTTCTTTTTCTTCAGCTTCGTCTTCTTCATCAGCATCATCCGGCAAGGCCGGTTCCGCCAGTTTCGCTACATGCCAGGACAAATAGTCCGCTATGATTTCAAGCAAGCGGGTGATGTTACGCTCAACGGAAACAAGCAGGCCCAAATCTATCTCGCAATCCTCAATAATATATATTGCTTCTTCGTCATCGAAACCTTGAAGCTGAATGGGGCTCATTAGGGGTGAGATATTGAAAACGGTATCTGACGGCATTTTTACTGTCGCGGTAATGAAGTGATAACTTTCCGGAAAAAGAGTAATAAAAATTTCGTTAAGCAGTATTGCCATCGTAAAGCGCACATCGGCACCGACATCCGACAGTTTTAAGCAAAGCACAGCTTTATTTTTGTACGACCTGACGGGTATATTATTCAAATCTACCTCATGGGCGGACGCGAGGTTATCCAGGGATGTAAGCTCGTAATACCCGTATGTTTTGACTTCTATTTTATTGCAAAATCCTCGGCGCACTTTCACACCCCTGCTTGTGTGCTCGGAACCCATCGCCGGGTCGGGCGTAAAGCCGGACAGCGCATACTCTCTGCGCTGGCGGTAACACTTGCGGTCGGTAATGTGGTCGGCGGCACGGCGAAGCACAACACCGCTTTCTGGAGTAATGGTCTGAACCTGATAATATTTGCCCGAATAGGTAAGCATCTGGCCCGGCAGGTATTTCTGAAACACCTGACCGTACAGCATGGCACCGATGTAGTAGTTTTTGTCCTTATCGTCCTCAATGATGAAATAGGCGTTGGAAAAGTTACGGGCATAAACAGCAAATTTTGAATCATTGTCATGTATAGTGAAATACTTAGCCCCCTCTTCATTCTTATTAGCCTTTACCACGTCTACATTCCCTACATCACAATGTTTTATTACAAGTTCGTGAAATTTTTCGTAAGCTTTAACGTCGTCATACTTAATACCGACAATCGACAGCTTGTGTTCCAATTCCGTTTCGCTTACTTCTCCGCCGAACATGCGTATAATAAGGCTGACAACCGTGTTCCGCTCAGTCCGTGTGTAATCCGGGGTTATCGTGGGGATCACCTTTGAGTCGGCGGTGAAAACCGGAGCGTTATCAACCATATAATCGCGCAATAAATAATTTTCGCTTATAACATTGACAAAGCCCTGGTTCTTAGCGCGTGTGGAATAGAGCCGCGTCATTTCAAACAGGTTGTTGAACTCATCCTCAACGGTTAGAAAAGCGTTATCCTCCACGCCCAAATTCCAAAGATTGGCATCCACCTTAAACACTTCGGCAAACGCCTCTTGGTTCTGCGATTGACCGGTGTAGTTACATATAACGTTGTAATACTGCCCGGCAATCCACCGCATATCAATAACGGGGAAGCGCTCACTGCTTACCCAAACGGTTTTTGCAATCTGATTCCGTAACGCCACGGATGACAGCTCGGTTCCAATACCGAGGTAGTGGGCGATGTTAGAATATATTTTGTGATGCATGAAGTTCCCCTGCGCTTTCCAGTACATAAGGGAGCAGTTGGCAAGGGTAGGAACAGTAGCATACACTTCGGTCAGATTTACCTTAAGGATATGAGAAAGTGCGTCCACAAGGCCGTCGCAGTTCCGGTCACATGAACAGTAGACTGTATCCTTTTCTCCCTTCCCAAGCTGATCAACGATAAGGGAGAGCCCTATCTGCCCTGTGGAAACAATACGGGATGGTTCAATCAGTAACACAAAGCCGACCCGATTTAGAAATTCCTTGTTCACTTTCAATTTTTTGTGGTTATATACGTCGGCAAAACGCAGGACAGCCACATCACATTCGGTTTTCTTTTCTGTCAAGATATCGGTTTTCCACAATTCCGGCGTACCGCAAATAGTAGCTATACCGTTATGCATCCAATTTTTTACGTCTTCAGCGGAACTATCCCGACCGACAATGATCAACGCTTTTTCAAAGGCCATAAGCCGACGCACAATGGGTAGTACAATATAACCCGTCATGTCCCGGTAAAAGGGTGTGTTCAACAGCACCGATTTCCCTTGCACCATTTCGATGGATGAGCGCACGAAACCGGGGTCGATGATATGCCCTCTTTCTTTCAGTTCTGTAAAATACTTTGAGATAACGTTATCAAGGGTGTTTTCGCTTTCGGCCAGCTTGTCCAACATTTCAAAGGATGTTAATCCGAAAAGGCTGTCCGCCGTGTTGTCATATAAAATGCGGTTGTCAAACAGCTCGTGGAATATTCTGCGGAGTATTCCATAGTTGGCGATTCGGTAAAATTCATCGTCTTCACCGGCAATGGTCGATACCATTTCCTGAAAGGTAAGTCCGGATAGGAAGAACAATATCTCGCCTAAAACCAGCATACCGCACACGGGGTAAAAGGGCGTTCTGAAAAATATCCATTGGGAAAAAACCTGAGAGAGGGCAAGAAGTAATGACGAAATGCCTACGGCAAACCAGTAAAAACCCTTCCATAGTGTTTTTGCCTGACCAAACTCGTCTTTTAACACCCAGGCATTCATGCGCTCGTTATGCTCGTAAAACTTTCCGGAAGTCTGGTTGAACAGGGAACCGGGTTTGCTCCACACCATACTGATAATCGGCAGCAGGATGCTTTTAATTATAAGGAACGATCCGGCTATTACGGTGTTGAAAATATAGATCAACCATTTGTTTATGTTAATTGCGAAAAAGGGGGAAAAGTAGCTGAGCCATGCAATACTTGAGGTTATCCATTTGTTAGCTTTATCTGCATACAGCATGGCAATAATACAATAAATCACCGCTATAAAAGGCAGAATAAACTGCCTGGAACGTTTGGGTTTGGACAGATTTACTCTAAATGAGAGCAGGAGAATAATAACAAACGGAGTGATAGCCAGCAGTTTTTTCCATGGATCAACTGCTTCTTCATTGGCAAGCACCGACACGATGGCAGTCGCCCGGACATTACCGTCAATAGTACTTGCGGTAAGAACCGTATTTCCGGGATTTACTCCGGTGACCATACCGTCCCGGGAGACTTTCGCAATCTGTGGATTATTGCTTTTCCACGCTATACCAGGATTTATCGCATTGCCGGGCCTTACCGAAGCAAAGAATCGTTCATTCGCGCCAATAAGAAGCGAAACGTAGCTTGGGTTTATTGAAATGCCTGTTACCTGGATTCCGTCGTTCCCGTTTTGCGGTGCCAACTTTACAACATTTATAATCCCCGCGCCAAAATATTCTGCCGGACCTACATTGTCGGCATTATCGGAAAGCATTGTAATGACATCTTCCTGAGACAGAGAGTTGTTTGTTATTCTGAGTAATGCCGCGCTGGCCGCAACAAAAGGCGCTGCCATCGAAGTCCCTTGTAATTCCACAAAATCTCCTCCCGGAAAGGAACTTCTTATTGAAACACCCGGGGCGGCAATATCTATCGCATTTCCGAAATTAGAGAAATCAGCTTTTTTATCGTTTGCGTCAGTTGCCGCTACTGTAATAAGTTTTGAATAATAAGCCGGACAAAAATTCATTACATCTTCATTTTCGTTTCCGGCGGCCACTACAACTATAACATTCAAGGAAAGGGCATAATTTATCGCTTGCTCAAAAAACATATCTCTTTTTACACTTCCCAAAGGGCCTCCAAGGCTCATATTAATTACATCCGCCCCGGAATCGGCGGCATACCTGATAGCGTTGCATATATTTCCGGTGCTTCCTCCTCCTTCTCCTAAAACTTTTAATGGCATAATCTTAACGTTTGACGGCGTGGAATCTACGATTATCCCGCTCACATGGGTTCCGTGGCCGTCTACATCGTTGGGGTTATTGGTATTCGTTACGAAATTCCATTTAATATTGCTTATTCTGTTCTTTAGAAAAGGATGGTTAAAATCTATACCCGTATCAAGCACTGCCACAATTACTTCGTTTTTAATTAATTTATATTGCACTAATTGTTCGGTATAATAATCCACACCAATTCTTCCAACGCCCCATGATAAAGAGTCTGATGAAACTTCGCTGTTAAGAACCGCATCAGGCTGGCTAAATAAAATGTCAGGATCGTTATTGTAGAACTCATTCGCTTTTATGGCGGCTTCTTCAGAAGCATACTGCAATACATACAGGTTATCCGGCCCTTCCAAAACCTGTAAAGCGCCATATGTTTCCGTAAGTTTGCCGCCATTTGTTACGACCAGTAAACGGCGTGTCTGAAATGTTTTCGTAAGTATGATTTCAGTTGATCCGGCATCCCATACCGGCGCGTCAAATCCCAGAAATCTCATTATGCCCAAAGGCGCCATAATCTTGCCATCATAAATAAACGAAGCGGCCTCAAGAGTTTCATTTTTACTATCATCTTTACTATTAACAGTAATATTATTCCGCCCGATTGTTATTTCTACGCTGGTTTCGCTCCTTTCGATGATTGCTTTTCTGTCGCCGTCGTATTTGACTGTCGCCTTGATTAAATTTGGAATAAGGCCAAGGGGTAAAAACACACGGTTATTGTTAATAATGGGAAATAAATCTTTTGTCTCAAACTTTGTTAATTTACCGTTAATATAAACATCATCGCTGTTTATTACAAGTTTGATGCTGCTGATAAAATTACTGTCCCAATTTTCCTGCACCAGCAAGGAGTAACTTTGCGAAAATTTATCCGGTTCTGCATTAGTACCATTTGATCGTGTTACAATAGCAAGAATCAGGAGAAAACCCAGTATAAGCAAAGCGGGGATAATAAGCCACTTTAAGTTTTTTATTAACCCTCTTCCTATTTGATCAAAAATATAAAATATGGTACGCCCTTTCCCCGTCATTTTTCTTCCTTGCGTTCATATATCTCCTCACGCACGAGGTTTATACCTGTGATAAAGCTGTACGGCGCGTCAAGGGTGACGCCAGTATTATAATGATCCCATTCATTATAACTATCATCTGTTGAATCATTCATGATTCGTTGTGTTATCGGTGAAGTTGTTAACTTCATCGTATTTTTTTCATTACAGGGTAAAAGTTCATAGAATTGGCATTCGGAAGGCCATTTCTCCAGCAATTCTTCAGTTATATTTGTTAAAGAACCTCTCCCTGAAGAAGCATTAAGCGTCACTTTATACATAGAACAGATCGATTTATTCTTTTCTATTTCATTTTCCAAGAAAACAAGATGCGCCTTTTGTATTGCTGCCGCCGAATTATAGTTGTCTTTTTTCAGTATTACACCGGACAGAAGAGAGCGGGCGTACATATATGTACAAATATCAGAAAAATAACTGGAAAAAACACGTGCGCTTTTTTTTACACAGTCAAAAATAATTGTAATATCCTTGTTATAGTCTTGTATCTTTTTAATTAGTTTATGGCGTAAAAACTTTAGTATCAGCAGGGCGCCTCCTGCAAGCAGAAGATTCGCAGTAACCACAAGACCAAAAGCCGCGCCGAATGTTTGCCAGCTCAATCTGGCGGAGTTGATTAAGTACGGAACAAACCCGAATAAAAAAGCCAAAAAGGAACCAAGTGAAATAAGCAATATATTACATTTTTTTAATCGATGTCTTATATATTTATACACGACATCACCTGCTTTTGCAACCTCAAGCTTAAATTTATCGGTATCCAGCAAGCCGTATAAGTTTGTGTTAAATACTTTTACTTCAAGTTCGTTAATACGTTTTCGGATACGATCAACTTGGAAACGGTCAAGCACCTGCTCTTTACCTGTAAAACCGTCTATCGTTTGGCGTGTTTCAAGCGCCTTTTCCGCTACAATTTCCTGAGGGGCGAACAGTATATTTTCTATTGTATGCCTTGTCCCTTGTATGTGATCATACCAAAACCGCGCTTCGTCCGCAGGGCAATCCGTGGCAAGCCCAATTTTGTCGCTTTTTGCTTTAACTTCGCTTTCTTCAATTTGATCAAAGTTGACTGAAATGTATTGGGCCGGTACAAGCTCCTTTTTTTTACTTTGCGTCAACTTTGAAACACGCGACATACGCTCCAGTATAATTTCCCGAAACGTCATAAGGCTTTCGAGGTACTTGTCATATACACGCCCAAGTTCTCCGGCATCGACTTGCAGGTTGGCTCTGTAAAGGAGGTAAGCTTGCAGCGACCGGCCAGGGATTTGATTGACGGCCAGGGTAAGCGTCAAAAGGAAAAATCGTTGAAGCTCGCGTAAATATAGCGTATGCTCCGGGTTTATAAGATCATAGCACAGAAAACGGCAGGTGTTGGGATAAACCTTCCAAAAATCAGAACTGTCAGCTTCATTATGGAACTGCCAGGTGCGGCGGACTTCCGTAAAGGTTTTTTCGCGTTCGTCATAAGTGTATTGTTCTCTGAGCGATAAAATCAAAACTTCAGCCGGTCGATTTTCCTTAAACGCATACTTTTCTGTAAGCTCTTTATGTTTGGCTTTTTCATCAGGTGAATAGGGTATTTCAATCAGCTTAAGCTTTGTGTCTCCATATCTTAGTAATCTTTCATCAATCTTTTTACGAGCTTCACTATGTTTACGACCTTCATCTTCTCTAATACGGTCAAGATCGTTTTGATAAATACGTTTATCTTTGTATTCCTCTTTCAATCTTTTAAGAACGGCATCATTAACGCTTTTTTCAAAATCGCTCTGCAGAATAGGTTCATTATTATATGTACATTCCTTAAATGTACCTGTTTTACCATTGTAATAAACGTAACCTGTTTCATAACCTTTAACGCCAAGCGAGGGGAATCCTGCCAGCATATATGTAAGGCGGACCAACTCCGCAGGCTCATCCCCAAGAAGCAACCCTCTTTCATTGTTTCCGGATGCTCTCTCATGATAGCATTTAAAGTCAAAAGGGTTATTCGGGTCTTTTAGTTCTTTCTGCTCAGAACGAACGAGAATTATCGCTCGCCATTCCGGGTGGCCCTTAATTTTCTCATACAGATCGGGAACAGCATGAGCTATATCAACGCCCCCTTTATGCCATCTGCAATTGCACACGTTTCCGCCGCGTTCGCCGGAAAAAGGCGCGAACAAATGCCTATACTCAGCAAATAAAGAAGTTGTATGCGGGTCTGTTATTATTACGGTATACAAAGCTCAATTATTCCCCTTTTATTCCGCTCCTTTTTTAAGCGGAATAGTTTTACGAGATGTCTTTATGGCGGCGGAAAAATATTCCTGAGAATAACGGTCGACTTCATCTGCCGTCTTGGTTAATCCTTTTTCGCGTAAAGCTTCTATGACTACATGCAAAAGCCGTTCCAGGTATTCTTTTATTACAGTCGGATACCTTTTTTCATATAGTCCGATGTTTTGTTTAAACGTTTCAAGTTGGTGTTCTATCAATTCCGCGTATACGTTGTCACGTTCAATTTCAGGACACAATCTTGTAACCTGCTCATACAACGTTTCCATTATTGTTTCCAGCAGCAACTGCCCCTGTTCGTCAATAAATTCATCCGGGGGCATTGTCACCTTATACGCCATCGCAATTCCGAAAATGCTCATTTTGAGAGCAACATCCGGATTTTCCTTAACTCTTTTCAATTCATTGGAGATTTCCTCCATTTTAAGTTCTTCCAGACCTTTTTTCAATTCATTGGAGATTTCTTCCAATTTAAGCTCTTCCAGACCTTTAAAAAACTTGCTTTCTTTATAATTGACGACATTGTGCTTGCGTTCCTCTTCAATTTCTCTTTTATCAGCTTCTAATAAATCATTGACAATTATCGGACTGCGGGTCAAAGCGTCAACAATCTCATAGAAGGTGTCGCATGTCCCATCTGAAACATCAAGGGGGGTTTCCTTTTTACCTAGCCACAATCTGTATCTACACTTGTCACCAGTCTTCTGATATTGGATTTTTTTATACAGGATTCCAAGTAAAAGCGCCTTGTAGATTTTCTTCTCATGCTGTTCCTGCTCCTTATCGTTAAGGTCGGGCATCTCGGAAATAAGATGCCAAAACTTATGGAGATGCGGCGTGATTACTTTTGTTTCAAGCGGATTCGGCCCTATACGGTTGATCATGTCAAAATAAACCTTGTAGTACTCGCCGGCGTCAGGACCTCCTGTCTGACTCTTGTTTGGCGGTGTAAATTTAAGGAGATCGTCCGGGAACAGACCATAAATGGCGCTGTAGAACAGGATCCTCTCCTTACTGATCCCTTCTTCGTCCTTGCTTTCAACGCCGCCAAAGGGTTTTAATTCGGTATTTACAAGTTCCTCACGTTCGGGGTCGTCTGTTCTTTTCAGATTTTCATTATAAGCGCAAGCCGGAATTGGAACGCTTTCTTCGCCTTGAGGCTGGTTAATAAAAGGTGCGGACAGCTCTTTTGTTTCTTTAATTACCTTTTTCACATATTCGGTAATAAGGCTGCGTTCATGTATGTCTTCTTCGTATTCAGCCTCAACTTCCAACGCACGAATAATGTCCATCTTAATAACCGGACCATATGCCTGCTCAACCGAATCCCTGAAATGTTTAAGGATTTCATTGTCAAATGTATCTTTAAAGAAGCTGCTTGTCTTGCTGCTCTCCGGCAACAGGGAATAATCCCTGACTTTTTTGTAAATATTCCGGCATAATTGGTCCGGTATTTCAATTGCGCTGCCGGTAAATTCCATCTTGTCATAAAACTTGTCAAGGCAATTTTTTGACGCGCAGACATAACGAATCGTGTTGCCTTTTCTGTTTCGGTATTGTTCCTCCGAGGTTTTTATCCGCCGTTGAATTTCATCGACATTTGCGTCAAAAGAATCGTAAAATGCTTCAAACGACTTGCACAATTTACCAACGTATTCCTTGGCTTCCTCAAGCACCTTGATATAGGGAGCAGTGTCACGGTAATCGTCGATAACGGTAAGAAACCCGGCATATTCCTGTATATACTCATCTATTTTGCCGGCATATTTTTTGGTTATTTTTTCCACCAAAATATTCGCTGACCTGACATCGCTCGTAAACATATCTATAGTTTCTTCTTTGTCATCAGTAACAGCAAAAGGATCATCAAAGAGTTTATCCAAACTCTCAAATCTAGCCTCGCAGTTCTTCCTCTTATTTTCGGCTTCCTTTTTTTTATCTTCCAGAGATTGTAGCGTCTGATAAAAGAAATAACGGACGGCGTTAGGGTGTATAAACTTGTTGTCATCTTTCAGATATTTTTCAATCCGGGTATTTTCGTTTGTTTGGGTAACATCCGTTCCATCATCGGACTTAAAAATCGAATATGCGGTCACGCGGCCTATATCATCGGTGCGCCGTTTAACCAGTTCTCTGTAATTAATCAAGTTATTATAGGTTCGCTCAAGGAAAGCTATGCTGTCTTTTCCCTTATCGCTCTTTCTCAGTGAATCCAATTCGCCTTCCACTTCGTTGCGGGCTTCCGCTATATCTTTCCTTCGTCCGGCATTGGCCTTAACATTCTCCCTGAGAGCGGTTATAAACACGTTCCATTTCGGGCCTCTTTCAGTAAAGCCGTCTTTATCATAGTTATATGTCACTCTTCTTACGAATTTGGCGAATGGGTTAGGCTCATTTTTGTTTACTTCCGTGTCGACTGTCTTTATATATTCCGTCTCCGGTTTAATATCCGGATCATAGGGAAGCCCCTTCATCTTCGCCTGATTGTTCTGTATACTCTTACTTTTGTATTCTTTATCAAACAGGGTCCAAGTTCCCGTGACGGTCTGCGCCGCCCATTTCAGAGCAATAAAATTAAGAATATGGTCAGAAGGGTACACAAGTTCCGACGCGCCCGCGCCCGCATAGCGGTTACGGCTCTGCCCGGAAACCAGAGTTCGAATGACATTGTCTTCCGATGAATTACTGCGGGTATTCATGGGGCCTATCGACTGCGCGTATATGCAGGTTGCAGCATGTTGTAAATACTGTTCGGTAGAGTTCAGTTTGCTGCCGTTTATATTCTGCGCGTCAAACATGAAACAAAAGTCCATAGGCAGCACGTCGTATTTTTCAAATCCGTCTGAACCGATATTGGGAAACTCCAGGTTTACTTTATTTTTGTACCGGGGTGGCAAGTTGTCGTCAGCTTTGAGGATAAAAGCGTTTAACTCCCGCAATACGGCATAGGCGTTTGCTTTAAAAGCATTGCGCATAGTTTCGGATGGCACGTTGGTATATAAAATTTCAGGCAGAATAAAGAAGCCTCGGGTAATATTGCCCGGTATTTGTATTCTGGTTTTCAGAAACTGCCTTATATACATTGATACGGGAAGTATAAGGCCGGATCCGGTCCCACCCGCCATTGAACTGACGATGATGACGCGAAGAACCTGTTTGGTCGCCCCGCTTTCCAGCTTGTAAAGGTCGTATATGGCGTCGTCCAGTGGAGCCAGCTGTCCGCGCTTCATGGCAGTTACAAAAGCAAGGTACGAAATGGCGCGCACTTGTCCTGCACCTTCACTGAGAGTCTTGCGGTATAGGTTATGGTTTAGAGGAAATGAAGTGTCCCGTGTATGCGCGTCAAGGTGCAGATAATCGCCGACAGTCATATTGGTCGATGTCTGAATGCCGCGGATATGCGGATGCTTACGTCTGATTTTGTCCAGTTCGTTAGCATCGGTGTCCAATACCACAAAGTTTATCCGTTCCCTGATCCTCTCATCGGTTATCATCGCCGATAATTTTGCCGTAATCTGGGATCCTATGCCGCCAAGACCTACGATTAAAGTTGGTGCCGCCATATTAATTTACCTCCAAAATTATATATTTCATTTATGCCCTTTTTCCATTTTTAAAGAACAAATATATTTTGTTTCAGGATTTATATCACTGCTCGGAAAAGTAGTTGTAATTGTAGCTGTACAGCTAATTGGCATATTATCTTTGGTTCCTTCTCTAATTAGCTGGGAGCCTATGATTATTTCGGCGCCGCTGCTTCTATGTCTATCCGGTGTAAAAGAGCTTGCATTCGTCAGGAACATGGTTCTTTTGTTTTTCGCTTTTACTTGAAAATCCGGTAACAAATTATTAGGAACAAAACTAATCGACCCCTCTTCCGCAACTATCGGCGTATATGTTTTTCTTCTTGTGAATTTTCCCAATCGGGTACGCGGGGAATCATCATCTCCTTTTTCTATCTTTATGACAGGGTTTTGAGCCATATTTCTCGGTAACTTTTTCTTCGGCGGCCCCCAAAAAAGCCAGATCAGAAACAGAGCCAGCAGCACAAAAAACAGCCGCGTTAACATGACCCAGTTTCTCTGTACCCAATTGATAAGGCGTTCCTTATAACTGAGCGGGGCCAATACCTTGCCTGTTACGGTATCCTCGGCGAGATTGATATCCTTGTAACGGGCCTGCACAAGTACTTTTGCTTCGCCCTGCGTTAGTTTTACGGTTTCGCCCGACTTTGTTATCGGGATTGTCTTTCCGTCGTTTTGTACTTCTGCTTTTAATTCTATTTGTTTGAGAATTTTAGGTACGAAGAAATTTCCGTTCGCATCAATAATTCCGTACTCAATCCGGTATTTGCCTTCGTTAATATCGTTAAAAAATTTGTTTTTGTTTTCATTATTTATAGGAATTTCCCCGCGATCCTGGTACATTTTTATTTGAAGTTTTACTTCCGGCTTAATATAGACTTCTACCGTTTTCGCTCTCCCGGCAATTTCCAGACTGTACTTGCCTTCGGGAATATACATATATTTTGCCACAACACCAATAAGATCGTCAGACGGAATTTTTTCCTTTACTTTCGGGTTATTAAAGTAGGGATAATTTCTAGCCGCTTCCTCTACCCCGATATACCGTACTTTGACACTCTCACGTGGGCTGATTGTACTACTGTCGATTCCTTTTATTTTTACATCTTCTATAAATTTGCCTTGCGCAAAGACCAGAAATTCTGTCATCGGAAGGTCAAATTCTAATTCCTGCATATTTACCATGCGATCCGGGTACGGAATCCTTTTAAAAATGATATTGCATATATATGTAATTCTCTCCAATATTTCATCGCTGTTTCTTGCTCGCTCGTAAAATATGCGGTCCTGCTTTTTTTCAAAAGTTGTTTTAACTACGTTTCCCATTGCGAGTATAATAATTTTGACGTTGCTCTCGTTTACATATTGTGAAAAGTAGCTATTCGCCTTATCACCTGCTTTTTTAATTGCTTCCGGGTTGTCCCGGTCTGGGTTTTCCAGCCTAAACGGAATGCCGTCTATTGTTCTCCAATCGCCATCAAACTGGTTAAAATCGCCGTCCGTCAGGACAACCAGCCACTTTTCATCGGCTTTAGCGCTTTTCAAATCAGCGTAGGCTTTGGCGACAGCGTCATACGGCGTGTTCCAGGCTTCGGTAACCGTATTGTGTATTCTCGCCACTCTCCTATCCGGCGATTCTCCACCTTCTATTTTGAATTTGGCGGAAGCGTTTACATTGCCGTTATGCCTAACGTCAAAGTCGCTCATAAAGTAAACGCTCATGGTGTCTTTTTCATCAAGCATAGCCGCAAAGACTTCCATCGCGTATTTGGCTTGAACCCACCGGTCAAGGTATTCGCCGTAGTCATCCATTATCATGCTGCCTGAATCGTCATACACAACATGAATCGCTTTACTGGGCAGATCAGTTTTATATATTTGAGCCATGACAGGTTTTGAGGAAATAAATAAAAATGCCAAGCATATAAGTAACACAGAAATTTTTCGCATTATTAACTCTACTACCGATTCATATAGGAAAACTTAACACCCGAGTTCCTATCTTATAGTATTATATTCGACAACCAATAGTTTGTCAATGTAATGACTGGATTCAAATGAGGTTTAGAATGAGCCCTGTTCAGTATTTAAAGACGAATATTCAGGCGAGGTTTTTATTATTGTCTACTTGACAGGGACAGGTTCATGGAGTGGCGCAGATTTTACAAAAAATCCTTGCCATGTACAGCCATGGGATATCAACACATAGTATCCAGGCGACAATCAAAGACATTTACAAAGTTGATATATCCCTAAAGAACTGCTGGGCATGTGGATAGAGAAGAAGGAAGGCTCAAAATTTTGGGTAGGTATCTTAAACGAACTGAAAAACAGGGAGTTCAGGATATTGTTAGAACACGGTAGACTGGCTTACCGGATTTCCCGACGCTATTAACGCGGTATTTCAAAGACTGAAGTTATATGCCGTTTTACTTTTCATATATATTTTAAAATTATTTATTTTTCCCAATATCCTATTTCCATAAAATATTCAGATTGAGAACATATATCTAATGGGATTATATTTTTACCAATTTCTTTTATAAATACTTTTTTTAATACAATATCTACATTTATTTTTTTTAATATTACATATAATAATTCTGTACAGTACAATTTATTATTATCTTCCATATCAAATTGCCAATCAAAAGGAAGTCCAATATATTCTATAGCTGTATTAGAAACTACTTCTCCTTCAATAGTTCTCAACCTAAAAATTCCGATTTTTTGAGCACTTTTTAGAAATTCTCTTAACGGTACTTCGTTAACGAAATCTTTACCTTCGTCAGCCAAACCTTCCGCATTTATTACTGAGATAATATCATTTCTTATCCTAATTATTCCAAGATGTGAAAATCTTTTATCATGAGGTGATAATTCTTTAAAATACATTGACCAAATTCTATCACCCAAACGGCAAATAATATCACCATCTTTTATATAAGGAAGTATTTTATCTTCTTGAACATATTGAACATTTTGAAAAATACTACGTTGACGCCTTTGTTGAATAATTATTATGATAATTGTAATACAAAATATTACAAAAACGCCAACAAGTATTTTTTTACAAAAAATATTCAAGCTATTTCTCCATATTCATAAATATGTCGACTTTCCATTTTCCGTCTATTTTTTTTAAATCAAATTTTTTCTCCTCTCCGTCAGTAAAAATAACAGTTACAACAGCGGTATCACCGTCAATTTCTTCCGTAATTGTTTTAATCTTCTTATCTGAGATACTCGCTGCATATCCTTGAATTTTTGAGCTAAATGTTGCCACTAATTGTACTGTCTCCGGTGTTGCAACTTTTGCCAATGCCCTCATGTCATTCTCTTCAATAGCTTTTCTAAACTTATGCACTGCTGCTTTAGGCGAGTTTCCCAAAGAACAACTGACCAATAACCCAACAATAATCAATGTACCGATAAAAAAATTCTTTCTCATAAGAGCCTCCTAATTATTTTAAGTCAATTTTTAACTTTTGATTAATAATATACAAAAAATAGTTTAATGTCAATTATTCAAAAAACAAATATTTACCATTTAATATGGCATATAACATTCCCACGATAACTAACGTTTTTTTGCGCCCAAAAATAAAAAATGCGAAGTACTATTACAGATGCAAAAAATGTGGCAAAGAAAAATTACACAAAGAGTGGTCTATTGTACTGTCAGAAACAGATTTTTAAAAATCTCTATGGCAAATAGTTGGAAACTGTGAATAAAAAGATTGTATTTTACTTGTTTTTAACATAATACCTTGCACTTTTGCTCTTTTTAAAATAAAACCACAAATGTATCATTCCGCTTGTCTGTATTGCCCCAATTCCTAATCGGCATTGTCCATCTTTTGAAATTCTTTACAAGATCACGGCAACATAAACCGCCAATTCCCCCCAGTTTTAAAATTGTGTGGGTACAACAGAAAAATCTCCCGAAAGCTGTTGAGAAGGTTATAAATAACTTAACACAAAGAATAGGTTGAATTTATCCTATTTTTATATATACTGAAAGTTAAGGAGATTTCAATGACTATTAATACGGATAATATGGTATCAATTACCGAAACCAATCAGAATTTTTCCCGTGTTGCCCGCATGGTAGACAGAGACGGAGTGGCGGTAATACTGAAAAATAATGTTCCACGGTATGTTATTCTGGGTTTTTCCCAAATTAAGTCGGAAGAATCTGTTTATACAGACGAAGCCTTAAATTGCGCAATAAAACTGCTCAAAAAACATCTTCCGACTTTTCAGAAACTGGCAAATTAATTTTTAATGAAACGACTTTCATCTGAAACAATAATTGCCATGCACAGCGAGCTTATTATTCAGACCGGCGGTCTGGATGGTGTGCGCGATACCAATATGCTGGATGCCTCTGTCAATTCGCTTTTTTATACATTTAGCAAGCAATATTTATATCCCACTATTCAGGCGATGGCGGCGCATCTTGCATTTTCGTTAATCAAGAACCATCCCTTTCTTGATGGTAATGAACCTCCCCGAGGCAAGCCCTAAACTTGACCCACAATTAACCATATAAATGTTATTATTTTTCTAAAAACCAAATATTGAAAAACAGGCAGGAAATTATACTAAGTATAATTTTAAAAAGGTATCAGGGGATTTAGGAAAGTATAAGAAATAGGCAAAAATTACAGTTACTGTAATTTCAAAAAGGTATTAATAGGTTTATGAACAGGCCGGAACTGTAGACGTAAATTAGCATAAAACTAATTTGAAAGGATGTCTTAAAGTATATGAAAAATTGGACAAAATATTATAGAAACTATAATTCTTATTATAATTCCCATAAAAGAATATTTGAGATTGTTAATTAAAAATCAAATTAGTGAAATATGCTAATCGAATAATTCGTCTGGTTCAATTTGCTCAGGTATGGAGAGATCATCATAAACGATTTCATCCAATACATAAGCTGTACCATTACGAATAATTATTGCGTTGTTTTCTTTAAAGAATTCTTTTATAAAATTAGCCTTATGTCCACAGAGAAATTCGTCCTTTATTATCATAGCACGGGTACTGGACAATCTGGGCTTTCCAGTTAAGCGTCAAGCAAAAAGTACCGGCATAAGAGGAAGGCTCACACTCTCAATAGCAATTCCTTCTTGGCGGAGTTTCTTGGGCGGGCGGTTATTTCCAAACCCATACCGAGGCTGTCCAAATAATCTATCAATGTTGAAATCCGGATGTTTTTACGGTTTTCAAGTTTTGACACAGCGGTTTGGGTAAAGTTTGAAATTTCGCTTTGTTTCTTTCCGTATTTTTCCCGTAATATCGCAAGCCGGATATTAAGGCTTTCTTCCTCTGCCATTTTTTTTGCTTTTGCCAGAACTGCCGGATTCATCTTCGCGTCCAATTTGCTTATTGGGTGTGTTTTTTTTAAAACTTTAGTTTTTGCCATATTATTACTCCTTCCTAATGGATATTACGATATTGTTGATATATTTTTTCAGCCTGTTTTATCAGATTTTTATAAAACCATTCTTCGTTTTTGCCTTTCTTGTCTCCGCCAATAAGCAAGACAGCCTTGCGTTCCTCGTCAAATAGAAAAGCAATCCGGAACACATGATCGATAGTTTGTGTCCTTAACTCTTCAAATTTTTCAGCTTACTCCCTTTCAGGGTATCGGCATAAGGTCGTGGCAGATTCGGACCATATTTCGTAAGAAATTCAACCTTCATACGGATTGATACCTGAGCATCTTCACCTTGCTCCAAGAACCAAGCGTCATATTCTTCAGTTGTATCTACCTTCCATGCCATAATTATATATATGAACTATTATTCATATTATCAAGAGGGGAACCTTCACTCTGCGGGTTCGGTTAAGGAACAAGCTAACGTAACTGAAATAATTATTGTAGACTATTTGTAGAACGACTTAATTAATAGCTTTGTAATTCCTTATCCAGTAAAGAATTACAGAAAATTTAAAAATGGCTGTTAATCACTATTTCCCGAATAAGCCTGATTAACTCAGCGTCATCAGAACCTTTACACTGATTTGAAATCCCTGCCTTGATCCATTTGTAATACGCGCCTCGGCTTACCCCTAAAAGCCCGGCCATCTCCATGACTCTATACCGCCCAAGATTTGCTTGTATAAACCGGTATGTTGAGGATTTCAATAAAACAATTACAGAAAACAAAACAATATTGGTTGAGTTTTGGGCTGAATGGTGCGGTTCTTGTAAAGCTTTAAATATGCTTTTAAAAAATGTAGAAAACGATTATCCTTCAGTTTTATTTACTAAAATTAATGCTGACCAAGTTTCTGACTTAGCTGTAAGATACAATGTCACTTTTTTGTTTTCACGAAGGTGAACTGTACGCCCATCAAAACGGAGCTATTCCGGTGCAACAGATACGATCAATGCTTCCGGATGTGTAAGAAATTTGCTTGATAATTTCTCAGTATTATAGGAATATACCTATATGACTGATGAAACAATAATTAAAATTAAATGCCCTCATTGCGATAAAGAATGGGTTGTATCTCCGAATGCCTTTGATCTGGCCGATACCGTTGAAATACAATGTTATGACGGTATTATATTACTGATTTCCTTCGATAAGAAAACAAAAAAATTAATTATTAAACAAAGCTAGGTTTTGGCAATATTATTTTATTCTTGCTTATTTTTATAAGTTTTGGTGATCAATGTTGCCAAAATTGGTTATAGAGTATATAATTCCTGATGTATAAATCACAAATTTATATGTAGAGAATTATATACTTTATAATCCCTAGAATATAATTTTTATTCCTAGGGGCTAAGCGCTAAAAAAGTAACGGAGGCATGAAAAAAATGAAAAAATTACACGCGGTATTTTTTGTTGTTTTAATTTTTTATGGTTGTGTTACAAATCCTCTGACAGGGAAAAAAACAATGGCGTTTGTAGACAACAATTCTCTTTTCCCGCAGTCTTTTTCCGAGTATCAGTCATTTCTGAACGAAAACACAGTTATTAAAAATACACCGGAAGCTGAAATGGTTACAAGAATTGGGACAAGGCTTGCGGCGGCAGCTCAGAAATGGCTAGAAAGTGAAGGGAATCCGAATTACTTAAAAGATTACAGGTGGGAATACAACCTTGTTCAGGATAAAGCGGTAAATGCCTGGTGTATGCCGGGAGGGAAAATCGTTGTTTATACGGGTATACTTCCCGTAACAAAAACCGAAGAAGGGCTTGCGGTAGTGCTTGGCCATGAAATAGCGCATGCTCTTTTAAACCATGGTCAACAGAGAATGAGCGCGGGTTTGCTTCAACAGTTAGGAGCAGTGGGAGTAGCAGTATTAACTTCCGGTTCGTCGGAAACAACTCAATCATTGTTAATGACAGCTTACGGAGCCGGTACTACAGTTTTTGGCACATTGCCATTCAGCCGTGATAATGAAAGTGAAGCGGATCATTACGGTTTGATTGTGATGGCTATCGCCGGGTATACCCCTGATGAAGCGGCTCCTTTCTGGCAGCGTATGTCGTCTTTGGGCGGAGGCGGTACGCCTGAATTTTTAAGCACGCATCCTTCGGATACTACCAGAATCAGACAGCTTCAAGGATGGACGCCTGAAGCAAAACAGACAGCGGCGAGGTTTGGGGTTAATTATTGACTTGTTCAACAACCCTGTTGGTGATTTCACAAGTCTTGCATTTTTTCGGGCTAAAGCCCTACAAAAATGCTTTTTATTAAAGGAAGTTGTTTAGAAACTGAAGTTTCTAAACAACTTCCGTTATTCACTGTCGTAAGTTATCAGTGTAGTAACAGGCGTGGGGTCCAGGATTTGCCGGTAATTTAAGAAGGGAAGTCCTACAATGCCGAAAATTTCGGGAACTACAGCGCCGCCTTCCAGAAGAAGTGAGCGGGCGGCGTTTAACGTTCCTCCCGTTGCGATTAAATCGTCCGTAAGAAGCACCCGTTTTCCTCTTGGAACATCGGCGCTGTGAACTTCAATTTCAGCTTGAGCGTATTCAAGATCGTATTTTTTTGAAAGAGTAACGCCGGGTAATTTTCCTTTTTTTCTGATTGGTATAAGCGGAATACGCATAATAGCCGCGTACGGAGCTGCAAATAAAAAACCTCTGGCTTCTATGGCAGCGACGGCGTCTATTTGTTTACCTTCGTAAATTTCAACCATTTTATCTATGCAGAATTTAAACGCTTCAGGCGACGCAAGAACGCTTGTAATGTCATAAAAAAGGATACCCTTTTTTGGAAAATCGGGAACCTTTCTGATATAATCGTCCAAATTAAAAGAAGCCATAATAATTTCCTTTTCCTAAAAAAAATCTTATCTGCGTACACAGTTTCAGAATTACTTCAATAATTTACTTAACCAGTTTTCAATTATTGCCTTTTTTTCTTCGTTATCCTTGATAAGCAATAGTTCGCCTAAATCTGCTTCACTGTCCTTTAACATACCGCGAAAGTATTGAATTGCGGTTTCGTTAGTTGAAAAAATACCGCATTTTCTTGAGGCAAGGTTGATATGTAAAAATAAATCTTTAAGACAGGCAAAAGAATCATGCTCGGGATTTTCACCGCCCAGAAAAAAAATATCCGCAGGCAGAAGATCTGTTCCCGTGAAATTTACCGCTGTACATATTTTTACGTTAAATTCAATAAGCGCGCCAGAAATTATTTTTGCTGCTGATTGAATGGATTCTGATTCGTCTGTAATAATTAAAGTTTTTTTTTCAACGCTCACAAAATTATCCTATAAGTTATAATACATGATGTCAATCATTTGCCTCAGTACCCATTCCCTCAACAGAATAATTTACGATAATCCAGTAATTATCTCTTCTTTCAAGATAATATGTATAGCGTCTTAATTCCGTATAATTTATCATACGGAATTTTAAAAGAGCGGTTACAGTCCCTTCGTCGTTGTTGTAGACAGTCCTTAAAATATCAAATGTTGTTGGTATTACACTGATATCTCCGTCAATCATTGAATTTTTCAAGTCTGTTCTGTATTGCGCAACCATCCGCCTTCTGCCTTCTTCGTTTTCAGCAAGCCATTTACGTCTTTGAAGAGCGTCACGCGCCAGCATAGCCTCAAGGTCGAGGTACAGGAAAAACTTTTCCCATTGGGATTGTTGCCTTGCTGTGAGCATATACGCGACTACTTCATCCGGCGGAAGCCTCTGTTTTACAAGGACTGCTCCTGTCGCGACATCCATTTCAAGCGGGACACCGTCATGATCGTAAATAAGACCGGGACGCAGGGAGAGGCTTAGGTAGTTGGATTCCATTACAGGAACAACAGTAGATCGTATTAGCTCAGGGTAGATTTTCGCTCGTACCCTGTATGAACCGGGTTGGCTGAAAGTTACATAGTCGCGCAGATCTTCCACAATAGAAAAAGATTCACCTGATTCGAGGGTAATTTCGCGGAAATAAATCTGCTGGTACTGAGTCCGTTTACGGACAAGAGAGTCCGCTTCGGGAAGCTGTCGGTTTGTCATTGTTCTTATATCAAAGTCAATTGAAAAAGCCCTGTCGTCCGCGAGTTTAAAGCGGTACGGAAAGGGGGTGTTATTGGTTATTGTTACTTGTACAAAAACAGACTCTGTCTGAACATAATAGATACGCCTGTCATAAAACCGGATATTAAATTCAAGTTCACCTCTGGAATTTCCGCCGAAAGCGGATGATCCTGATATGTCTAAAGCACAGAGAAGGGAAAGACCGGAACCTCCCAAAAGAATTGCGAGCATTATAAATTTAAATATTTTTTTCATTGCGCTTCCTCTAGGTTTACAGGTTTC
>JAITFK010000068.1 GCA_031281555.1 Treponema sp.
CGCTGTTCTTCATGCTGCAGGTACGATGCGGGATATGTGTTTCTTTCGGAAAATGATTTAAAAAAACTAACGGCTGAGCTAAAAATGGACAGAAACAACTTTATAAGGACTTATTGCCGCTGGGTAAATAATTCCCGGAACGAAAATGAAGTTCTTTCTTTAAAAGAGAAGTCCAATAAAGACTGTATTTTGTGGGATTCAGGCTGCCTTGTTTATTCGGCTCGTCCTGTTCAATGCAGTACTTTTCCGTTTTGGGAATCTATTGTTGCTTCAAAGCAAGCATGGCAAATTACCGCTACAGGTTGTCCTGGAATGAATACCGGTAAACTGCATTCGGAAAAGACAATAGATCAATATATTAAAAAGCGCGTTTCGGAGTCGATAATTGTAAAACAGGAGGGAAATCAATGAATATACATTTTTGGGGTGTACGCGGTTCTCTTCCGTCACCGACGACGCCTGCCCGTATAAAGAGTAAAATTTCCGCTATTTTACAACAGGTAACTCCTGAAGACATTGTAGACGCGGAAAGCCGTGAAAGGTTTTTAGCAGGTCTTCCGCCATGGCTTTTCGGAACAGTCGGCGGAAACAGCCCGTGTGTCAGTATAACTTTTGAAGATACGGCAGAATGTATTGTTTTTGACTGCGGTTCGGGGATTCGCGAGCTTGGGATGGCGCAAATCAACGAAAAAAAGAAAACCTCTCGGTTTCACATTTTCTTTTCCCATTTTCATTGGGATCATATAATGGGGCTGCCTTTTTTCGGACCGGCGTATAACCCGTCAAATAAAATTGATTTTTATTCGCCGGTTCAGGATGTCGAAAAAATCCTGGACGGGCTTATGATACCTCCTTATTTTCCAATTCGCCTTGACAGTATGGGAGCCGGAAAAATATTTCATCATCTGGAAAAAGAGGTACAAATCGCCGGGCGTACTATCAGTTTCAAAAAAATGAATCACCCCGGAGGTTCTTATTCATACTGCGTAAACGAAAACGGAAAGAGAGTAATTTACGCTACAGATACGGAGCTTACCTCAAATGATTTTATCAAGAACGATGAAAACGCCGTTGTTTTTTTGGACGCGGATCTTATTATCATTGACTGCCAGTATACTTTGGGCGAAGCAATAGACAAATACAACTGGGGACACAGCGCGTTCAATCTTGCGATCGATTTTGCAGTAAACTGGAAAATAAAACATATGGTTATGTTCCACCACGATCCTTCTTATGACGATCATAAGCTGCATGGAATTCTGCAGTCCGCTTGCTGGTATCTTGAAAGAATGAATATTAAAGGAATTGAGTTAACACTGGCTTATGAAGGCCTGGAAATCTCCGTATAAAAAGGGGTTTCGTTGTCTAAACAAAAAAAGAAAAAACGCGGTGTTTTTTCGAATATCTTAATTTTTATTTTAATAATTATCGCTTTTGTTCTTGTTATGATTCCGCTTGGTCTTGGCGTTATTATTTATTTCAACTCTCCGGTACAACCTGAAAACATCCCTGAATTAACCGCTGATATTGATGGTATAAGAAAATCGGAAGACAACGTTTATTTTTTTGATGTACGCAGGGGAGAAAGCTCACAATCCGTAGGGCTACGCCTTGAAAGAGCAAGATTAATTAAAAACAGGTATTTCTGGAATTTGCTTTGCCGCTGGAAAAAAGAACAAATAAAAACAGGCATATACAGACTGGAGATTCCGGCAAGCCAGCTTGCAATTCACCAACTCCTTGTTTCGGGAAAACAGATTTTATACAGGGTTACAGTTCCTGAAGGAGTAACGTTAAGAAAAACAGCTGGAATTCTTGAAGAAGCGGGTATTTGTTCGGCGGAAGATTTTATTGAAGCGGCAAGAGACATTGAAATTATCAATGCATACAGAATACCCAATTCGTCAATGGAAGGATATCTTTTTCCCGATACTTATCTTTTTCCCTTAGAATATCCCGCGTCCCATGTTGTAAAAGCTATGGCGGATAACTTTTACAACAAAATCGAAGAAATTGATCCTGCTGTAAAAAGTTTAAGTTCACAGGAGTTAAATGAAAAAGTTATAATAGCTTCCATCGTTGAACGTGAATACAGAATAAGCGAAGAAGCGCCGTTAATGGCGGGAGTTTTTTATAACAGACTTAAAATAAATATGGCTTTACAATCGTGCGCGACTGTTGAATATATTATCACTGAAATCCAGGATAAACCTCATCCGCTTGTTATTTTAAATAAAGACCTTGAAATCCGCGATCCGTATAACACATATATAAGGCCGGGATTGCCTCCGGGCCCGATTTCGGCTCCGGGAATTGTCGCTTTAAGAGCGGCGATATTTCCCGAAAAAACAGATTATTTTTATTTTCGTCTTAACGACGCTGCGGCAGGAAAGCATTACTTTTCAAGGACACTGGACGAACATATAAGCGCTGGTCAGCTTATCCCCAAGGGAAGAAGCTGATTTTAAAACGGTTTAAAAATGAGCCTTATTTCAAAACTTACAATTCAAGAAATTAATAACCGGCTGGACGCAATATCAATAATAGGGGATTATACCAGGCTTGAAAAAAAGAGCGGACGCTGGTGGGGAAGATGCCCGTTTCACGCCGGCGGTCAGGAAAAAACTCCTTCTTTTAAAGTAGATCCCGATCTTAAAACGTACCACTGTTTTGGATGCAACAAGGGCGGCAGTGTAATCGGTTTTGTAATGGAAATAGAAAATCTTACCTACCCTGAAGCTCTTAAAAACATTGCGGGTAAAATGGGAATTGAAATTATTTATGAAGAGGGCAGCGGAGTCGAAGCGGAAGACAATTCCGTAAAGGACGGGCTCTTTGAGCTATATGCCAGAACTACAAAAACATTTCAGCATTTTTTAAATGAAAAACAGGAAGGTCAGAACGCGCTTAAGTACCTTTCAGAAAGAGGTATTAACAGGGAAATGATAGAATGTTTTAAACTTGGTTTTGCGCCTGCCGACAGGGAATTTTTATATAAATTTTTAAAACAAAAGAATTATTCAGATGATTTTCTGGGGAAATCGGGATTATTTTCTTCGAGGTATAAAACAATTTCTCTTTTTTCAGGGAGGCTTATATTTCCTATAACAGACAGGCAGGGAAGAATTGTAGCTTTTGGCGGAAGGGCATTACCGGGTGTCCTGCAGAATGACGGCAGCGAACCACCAAAATATATAAATTCCCCTGAAACTGAAATTTATAAAAAGGGACAGACTCTTTTCGCTATTGACATCGCGAAAGCTGAAATAAGAAAGACAAAAAAAGCAGTTTTAGCCGAAGGTTATGTCGACATAATCGCCCTTCATCAAGCCGGAATTAAAAACGCCGTCGCACCGCTGGGAACGGCGTTTACAGACGAACAGGCAAGCTGGCTGCGCCGGCAGGTAGATAATATTACGCTTGTTTTTGACAATGATGAAGCGGGGCAAAAAGCGGCATACAAGGCAATCCTTACCTGCCGGAAGAACGGCCTTTCCTGCAGTCTTGTTAACGTTTTTGACGTTCTTAAAACCGAAATAGTAGCAATTGATGAAAAAATAAAGGATCCTGCGGATATTTTGCAAAAATTCGGCGCTGAAATATTGAAAAAAATTATAAATTACGCTATAAATGACTTTGAGTACCTTATTTCTCTTGGAACATCAAATAGAAAGGGAAATATAACACGTACGGCAGAATTTTTCTTTCCGTATTTAGACGCGTTGGATTCTGAAATTGAACGTAATGATAGTATCTCGCGGCTTGCCGATACTATTCGAACAGAACGGAGCGCTTTACAAAAGGATTATTTACTCTGGAAAAAGGGTTTAACATCACGATCTGCGGCAGATAAGCGGGATAACGCTTATTCAACGCATACAGTACGCAGAAACGCGGAACTTGTGTTACTTACTGTTGTAGCCGTTAATATGGAGTTGTACGGAGAATTCCGCGCTGCTATTGAAATTAAGGAGATTGACGACAGAGACGCAAAAGAACTTTTTATTGCTTTGGAAGAATGTTATCAGTACGGCGAAAGCGGAATGGATTTTCTTTTAACGCGTATAAAAAATGAGCAGCTTAAAAATTTTATTATAAGTAATGGAGATTCACTTGAATTTAAAGGCGGCGGCTCAAGTACAACTGATCCAAGGCGGCTTATGGAGGACGGAATAAATGAAATACGAAGGAAAAAGCTTCGTAAGAGATTAGATGATATAGGGAGAGAGCTTCGTAATTATGAGCGAAAGGCAGACGGTAATATAAACATTGATGATTTGTTGGCAGAGAAAAAAGACATAGATTCACAAATTCAAAAAATTAAAGGAAGATAATTTATGCTGGATTTTGTATATTCAAAATTAGGAAAAATGCCGCCTCTTTTAGTACATTTCCATAAAAAGCCGATGCATAAGGTAAACCGTATGCCTCAGTCTGAAGTGGCGGTTAAAACTCAGGAAAATACCGGGCAGGAATTACTGACAGATCCGGCATTTTCCGATCCTGAGATCATCAAACTGCTTGAATACGCGAAACAAAAGAAAACGCTTTCATACGAAGATTTATCAGATTTTCTTCCTGAACATATTAATAATCCGGATAAGATCGAACAGGTTCTTGCTCTTCTTGAAGCGAATAATGTTCAGCTTGTGGAAGAAGAAAACGCGTCCGAAGAAGATGAGAATGATGCTCGTAAGAATCAAGACACATCTAAAAAAAGATCCACAGCGGCAAATGACAAGGATTCGTCAATAGATGATCCTATAAGACTGTACCTTCGTGAAATAGGGCGTGAACATCTTTTAACGGCGGATCAGGAGATTGAGCTTTCCAAACAAATGGAAGAAGGTGAAAACATTGTAAAGAACGTAATAAAAAGATCAGGTATGGTAATTCCCGAATTCTATTCAATTGCGCAGAAAGCGTTTTCAAAAAAAGATCTGCGTGAGCTTAATCTTTCAAAAAAAGAAATAACCGAACACATGACAGAGTACCGCAGGTTAAATCAATATTATAAAGATACATTACGCATAATTCAGGGTGATCTGAAAAATTACATAGAACTGAAAAAACAGCTTATTTCAAGGGATATTGACTATATTGAAGATAAGGAATGTTCCGTTATCAGAAAAAGAATCATGAAAGCTGTTAAAAATACGCAGATACATCCCGATGAAATACAGTCGTTTTCTGATAAATTTATAACAGCGGCAAAGAAAATAAAGCGCTACATAAAAGAACAGGAAAGACTTGAAAAACACCTTAAGGTTAGTTCTCCCAAGGAGCTTCGCACCTTAGGACGATATCTTACAATAAAGGAAGAACGTGAAAAACTGGAAAAAGAACTTGGTCTTTCATCAGAAGAAATAAAGGAAAAAATCAGGCTTATACAGGTAAATCAAAAAAAATTAAGATCGCTTGAAGCGGAATTTGAAGAACCAATAGAAAATATAAATCAAATGGCGGGTGAAATTTTTCATGGACGGATAATGATGAAAAAGGCAAAGGACAGGCTGATAAGGGCAAACCTGCGTCTTGTAGTATCAATAGCGAAAAAATATACAAACAGGGGACTGCATTTTTTTGATCTTGTTCAGGAAGGAAATATCGGCCTTATAAAAGCAGTTGAAAAATTTGAATACCAGAAAGGCTTTAAATTTTCAACTTACGCCACATGGTGGATAAGGCAGGCGATAACACGCTCAATTTCAGATCAGGCAAGGACAATCCGCGTGCCTGTACACATGATCGAACAGATTAACAAAGTTGTCCGCGAATCCAGACAGCTTTTGCAGGCGCTTGGACGTGAACCTACCGATGAAGAAATTGCGGAAAAATTGGGCTGGACCGCAATAAGAGTAAAATCAGTCAAAAATGTGGCACGCGAACCCATAAGCCTTGAAACGCCAATCGGCGAAGAAGAAGATTCCCTTCTTGGCGATTTTATTGAAGACAAGGATGTAGAAAATCCGGCAAATCAGACTGCTTTTAAAGTACTGCAGGAACAACTTGGCGGTGTTCTTTCTACGCTTCCTGCGCGTGAACAGGAAGTGCTCAAAATGCGTTTCGGACTTGATGACGGATATTCGCTTACCCTTGAGGAAGTCGGTTTATACTTTAATGTTACCCGGGAACGCATAAGACAGATTGAGGCAAAAGCGCTGCGCCGACTGAGACACCCAAAGAGAAGCCGGAGACTTAAAGATTATCTTGATCATTAAAATAATTCATAAAACGGGTTTTCAAAACTGCGTAATTTATGGTATTTTGAATAGTGTCTGTCCACAAAGTCGGTTACTTTGCGGACAGACCTTGTATTTCCTCGCCTAAAGGCTACGAAAATACGATTTTTAAGGTAGTCTGTCTATAATGTATCCACATTATAGACAGACTCTAAATAGTTGCTTGAAAAAGGGGAGAGACCATGGTTACTAAAGATGATTTAGATAAGCTTCGTTCATTGCAGGAAATAATTTATGAGAAAATCGGACTTGAAAAGACTATCCAGGAGATACCGAAATTATTGGGAACCCAGGAAGAACTGCTGAACAGGCAAAAAAAGCATTTTATTGAGAAAAATCAGGATTATGAAAAGATAAAAGCCGAAGAAGCCGGTTTAAGAAACAGTCTTGCGGAAGTTGAAGCTGCAAGGGAAAAGTCCGAAAAAAACATGGATTTTATCGCTACTCAAAGGGAATATGAAGCTCTTGACAAGGAAATCGTGGATGCAAAAAAAAAGGAAGAGCAATGGCATAAGGATATACTGCATATTGAACAGCATGTTCTTCCCGAACTTGACAAAGAGATTAAACAATATGCCGCCCTGATTGAACAGCAGGAAAAAGAACTTGAAGATCGAAGAAAAAAAATTGAAGCTGAAATATCCGACAAGCAAAAACAGATAGATACGCTTCGTAAAAAGGAAAGTAAACTAACGGAAAACCTTGATACAGAGGTAGTATTTAAATTTGAACGTATCATAAAGAATAAAATGGGTATCGGAATAGTGGCTATCAAAGGGAATGTGTGTATGGGCTGCCACATGATTTTACCTGTTCAATTTGCGAACGAAGTCCGTATAGGGGAAGAATTTGTTTTTTGCCCTTACTGTTCGCGTATTCTTTATTATGAGGAATCTGCCGAAGGAGAAGAAGACTTTTTTAATACGGAAGATACTGGCTCACTTTCTGATCTTGATGATATAGAAGAAGACGACTATGAAGAAGATGAGGAAGATGAAGAAAAAGTTAACATTGATTATGAGGAATGAGTAAGCGATGAACCAGACTGCCGCTCAGTATCGCATTCAGGTACAGGGAGGAAAGTCCGGGCTCCGCAGGGCATGATGCCGGGTAACGCCCGGGACATTTTCAGGGATTTATTCCTGAAGGTGGACAGACAGCGCAGCAGAAAATATACCGCCTGACCGCCTGACCGCTAGAATGTATAAAGTAATGTTATACAATAGTGATTTTTCATACGTTTTAGCAGTCAGGCGGTCAGGTAAGGGTGAAATGGCGGGGTAAGAGCCAGCCTCGACGGCGGTAACGCCGCCGCAAAGATTTCGGCTTTAACTGAGGATGGTTTATCATTTTCAAGTTAACCGGAAAATGGCAAGCCTCATCAGGAGCAAAGTCGAACAGCGTTTAAAAACCGATTTTTATCGGTTTACCGGCGGCCCGCCGGATATACGCGGGTAGACTGCTTAAAAAAAGCGGGTAACTGCTTTTTCAGACAGATGGCAGTAAAGACCAAAAGCCGTAAGCTTTTGGTTACAGAACCCGGCTTATGGTTCATCGCTTTTTTTAAAGAATTTACATTAATAATTGACTTTGTTTCTATATTTATGTAAAATTCCCGGTAAAGTAATATGTTTAACGATAAAACTTTGTCCCGTCATGGAAGGCAAATATATTTACAAAAAAAAATCCACACAATAACAGCTATAATGGTAATAATTACGGCAATAATTGTCTCTATTTTTATAATTTACCGGGTAAAAAACGGTGTAAGCAATGAAAAAAATGAACTTTTGCGTATCTGGAATGAGGGAAATTATGAAAAAGCTTATGAAATCAGTAAAAACGCATTATTTCAAAAACCGGTAGATTATTTTTTGCTAACAATACACGGTTTTTCAGCGTATCAACTGGGTATTTCCCAGATAAACAGCCAAAATACGCTTCTTTATATTGACGAGAGTATTTTTTCTCTCAGAAAAGCTCTTTTACATAAAGAAGCATCCAATGACGGACGAGTTTTTTATGTTCTTGGAAAGGCATACGGATATAAAGGCGCGGAATATTCGGATCTCGCGATTAAATATCTGGAAATAGCGAGTAAAATTTATGAAGCAAAAGATATACCGGAATATCTTGGCCTTGCCTACGCCGCTTCAGGAGATTACAGAAACAGCATCGCATCATTTACCATGGCGTTTAATTCCGATAAACCTCCGTCTGACAATTTATTATTATCAATTGCGCGTTCTTATATCGCAATGGAAGAATACGGTATGGCATCGGGGTATTTAAAAAGGTGCATAGAAATGTCTGCGGATTCAAAGTCTGTTGTTATCGCGCATTTTCTGTTAGCTGAAGTTTACAGGCTGACCGGCGATTATGAAAGCGCGGAAGAACAGTATTTAATTATTATTAATAGCTCAGGCGAAAACGCTGAAGTTCATTATCAATTAGGTGAATTGTATAACCTGAAAGGCGATACAACCAGGGCAAGAGCGGAGTGGAGACTGGCATACAGACAGGATCCGGCCCATGCAAAAACAAGAACGCGGCTTAATATATAGGGAGGGAACATGTTTGGCAGTATTTCGACAGATTTAGGTATTGATTTAGGAACTTGTAATACGCTTATTTATATCAAAGGTAAGGGTATAGTGCTGAATGAGCCTTCCGTTGTCGCGGTTGAAAGAGGCACAAAGAGGCTGGTCGCTGTCGGAGCTGACGCCAAACGCATGCTTTGGAAAACGCCGGAAAATATAATCGCTATAAGACCCATGCGCGACGGCGTTATCGCGGATATAGAATCCACGGAAAAAATGATCCGGTTTTTTATCTATCGTGTTTTTCCGCGTTACCGTTTTATTAAACCGAGAATGGTTATCGGTGTTCCCTCCTGTATTACGGAAGTTGAAAGACGCGCGGTTGAAGAAAGCGCGTATAAATCGGGCGCAAGGGAAGTGCACATTATCGAAGAGAGTCTTGCCGCCGCAATCGGAGCGGATATTCCGATACGCGAGCCTGCCGGTCATATGATTTGCGATATTGGCGGCGGTACGTCTGAGATCTCGGTTATTTCGCTTGGAGGCATGGTTGTTACAAGCGCCATACGCATCGGCGGCGATGAATTTGACGAAGCTATAATAAAACATATTAAAGGCGTTCATAATCTGGTAATCGGCGAACAAATGGCGGAAAAGCTTAAAATTGAAATCGGGAATGCTTCGCCTGAAAAAATAATTGAAAAAATGGAAGTAAAAGGCAATGATGCGATTACGGGTCTTCCC
>JAITFK010000072.1 GCA_031281555.1 Treponema sp.
GACCGGCCTACTTTTACTTCCCATATCTGGGCAACAGCCTGACTTCCCGCTAAATCTACTGAGATTTTCAACGGCTGACCGTCTTTGCCGATTTTCTTTTCGACAGGCATATTATACCAGTCGTTTTCAGGATAACTTTCCTGCTGGAAACCATCGGCATTCAGCATTTGCTGAAAATATCCCTGCCGGTACAAAAGCCCGATACCTACAAGAGGTAAATCCATATCCGAAGAAGTTTTCATATGATCTCCGGAAAGAATCCCAAGACCTCCTGAATAAATAGGCAAGGATGCGTCCATTCCGTATTCCATTGAAAAATACGCCACTACATCCTTGTGACTCCCGCGGTACCAGGGTTCACCTTTTTTATAACGCTGGAAACGGTTATAAACTTCCTTGAGGGCGGCAAGGTAAGAATCATCCTTTGCAGCCTGTGCAAGCCTTTCCTGACTTACCATTCCCAGTGTTCTCACCGGGCTTTGATGTGATAATTGCCAAGAATCAAAATCCAGTCTTATAAAAAGCTGGACAGCGTCATAATTCCATGATAACCATAAATTACGGGCGATTTCTTCCAGCGGTTTAAGAACCGGAGGTAGTTTCGGTTTTACTGTATATGTGGAGATGTTCATATTATGGAGTCTATTGGGTGATTTGGTTTATGTCAATCATAATATAAACAAAGTTGCTGGTAATTTTCACGCTTTTTAAGCTATACTTTATATCAATGAACGGCTTAATATTACTCATTATTTCCATTGTTGTGCTTTTTCTTGCGTATTTGCTTTACGGAAGGTTTCTTGCGCGTAAATGGGGAATAGATATTAACAGAAAAACCCCGGCTGTTGAATTTGAAGACGGTAAAGAATATGTAAATACCACTCCGGCGGTGGTATTTGGTCATGAATTTGCGTCTATTGCCGGAGCAGGACCAATTAATGGGCCGATTATTGCCGCAATGTTCGGCTGGCTTCCCGCGCTTTTGTGGTTGTTATTCGGAAGTATTTTTTTCGGCGCCGTTCACGATTTTGCGGCTCTTTATACATCGGTCAGGAATAAGGGAAAATCCATTGGATTTGTAATAGAAAGTTATGTAGGAAAAACAGGCAAGCGTTTATTCCTTATTTTTGTATGGCTCTTTTCCATCCTTATTGCCGGCGCTTTTGCCGATATTGTTGCGGGAACTTTTGACGGCAGTATTACCGCAGGACTGTCAAAAAATATAAATGCTTCGGTTGCTTCTACGTCAAGTTTGTTTATTCTTGCGGCAATTATCCTTGGGTTCCTTATCCGTAAACGCAAGGCTTCTGACTTGGCAAGCGCTATAATCGCAGTTGATCTGCTTATTATCTGCATAGTTATAGGAATGTTTTTTCCGTTTCCTTTGAGCAAAACTATCTGGCTCTACCTTATCTTTGCGTACATATTAGTCGCTTCTGTGATTCCGGTTTGGGTTTTATCACAGCCCAGAAATTATCTTAGTTCATTTCTTTTAATAGCAATGATGCTGGCTGCATTTATCGGCGTAATCTTCATTGCCCCTGAAATGAAAATTCCCGCGTTTACCGGTTTTAATATAAACGGTAATTTCCTTTTTCCGGGTCTTTTTATTACAATCGCCTGCGGTGCCATTTCAGGATTCCATTCTCTTGTAGTTACAGGAGCTGTGTCCAAACAAATAAACAGCGAAAAATACATGATGCCGGTTTCATACGGAGCTATGCTTGTTGAAACCATGGTTGCGGTACTGGCGCTTATAGCGGTAGGTTCTCTTGCAGTTAACGGAAACCTTCCTCAGGGGACTCCGCCGCAGATTTTTGCAAAGGCAGTTTCCGGTTTCTTAAGCAAGCTTGGACTTCCGGAAGAGGCTTCATTTGTTATTGTATCATTAGCTGTATCTTCTTTTGTACTTACAACATTGGATACAGTTGCCCGTCTCGGCAGATACGCGTTTCAGGAACTTTTTTCCATTATAGACAGTGAGGGAAAAAAGTATCATTCCATTATCAGAATATTTAACAGCAGGGCAACTGCTTCAATATTTACTTTACTTCCTGCATACCTTTTGGCAAAAATGGGTTATAATACAATCTGGGCATTATTCGGCGCAGCCAATCAACTGCTCGCGGCGCTGACTCTGATAGCCTGTACCCTGTTTTTCAGAAAAACCAAACACTACATTTTTATGCTGATTATCCCCACAATAATCATGTTGACCGTTACATATACTTCTCTTGTTATGAGCATAAGAAGTAAAATCCTGCCTCTCCTTAAGGGTGAATCCATTACTCATGCAGACAGCATCCAATTATGTATCGCCGTCCTGCTGCTTGTTCTGGGAATTCTTGTAGCGGCTTCATGCGCAATAAAGCTGCTTGAAAAAGATCAGAAAAATACGCCGGAGACTGCCAATCCATGAAAAGATTCCGTAATTTTTTCATTTCTTTTATAACGGGCGGTAAATATAAAACTCTTCATGATAATACAGACATGGACTCCATGATTCGCCTCATTGTTCTTAATATTACCTACAGCATTACCTCTGTAATTATTATCAGTCTCGGCGTTACGGACATGCAGAGAGCTGATACAGATATGGGGTTAATACAGCTTATCATCGGTTTTATGATATTTGTAAACCTTTTACTGCTGCGTACCGAATTCCCTTTTATTGTCGGCGGTGTTATTGTTACCGCAATTTTCGGCAGTTTTTGCGTGGTTACAATTTTTGCAAAAGATGAACTGCGCGGACTGGCTGCGGTATGGATATACTGTTATCCGCTAATGTCAATTTACACTCTTGGGCTTCGAGCCGGATTAATACCTGCGTCTATTTTGTTTTTTGTCACAATATTCAGAACTTTTTTTTATTCTGTGAACTTTAATTATTATTATACCGAAGCGCTGCTTATCTGCGGAGTTTATTTTCTGGTATTGGTTCTTACGGCAGTATACGAATATGTCCGTTATATAAAAGAACGCTGGCTTGTGCAGCAGGATAAATACCTGAATATGGTCTTTGATAACAGTCCGGACATAATAATGCTTATTGATAAAGACAAACATTTACTTTACTGCGCAAGGTTCTTTTTGGAAAAAGTCGGGCTAAAGTCATTCGACGAAATTCATAAAACGAATTACAGTGATATTTTTTCCCGCTTTATGCATACAGATCAACTCAGCGAACTAATTACATTTTTCCGTACATCAAAGGAAGAAATGAATCCCATTACATTTGAGCGGACTATAGATCTCGGCAATGACGGAAATCCTCGTCATTATGAGATTCATTTTACCCCAATGTCCGATAAAAACAATGTTTTTCAGGGCGCTTTTGTCATATTTCATGACATGACAGAAATATTGGAAGCCAAAGAACGCACCGAGCAGGCAAGCCGCGCAAAATCAAATTTCCTCGCAAATATGAGCCATGAAATTCGCACCCCTCTGAACGCAATAATAGGAATGACTCACATTGCAAAAGATTCTAAAGATCCCGCAAGAAAAGATTATTGCCTTGACAAGGTGGAAACCGCTTCTGTTCATCTGCTTGGAATAATTAATGATATTCTTGATATGTCAAAAATCGAAGAAGACAGGTTTGAGCTTTCATATACCGAATTTAATTTTTCCGCCATGATCCAAAGGATTGTCAGCATTTTTGAATTCAGGCTTGGGGAGAAAAAACAAAAACTAAATGTGTATCAGGCTTCTTCCGTACCGTCAATGATAATCACAGATGAACAGCGTCTCGTACAGGTTATTACAAATTTGATTAGTAATTCCATAAAGTTTACTCCGGAAGGAGGAAGCATTGCGCTTTCTATCCGCAGACTTGAAGAACCGCTCTCTCAAAATGACAAATCCTGCACTCTGGAAATTAATGTTACCGATACCGGAATTGGAATACCGGTTGAACAGCAAAGTAAACTTTTTAATTCTTTTGTTCAGGTTGATTCAAGCATAGCCCGCAAATTCGGAGGAACAGGTCTTGGACTGGCCATTTCCAAAAAAATTGTAGAGTTGATGCAGGGCAAAATAATGATTGAATCTGAAGAAAACAAAGGGGCTTCCTTTACTTTTACCATTCGAGCGGAAATCCCCGAAACATCAGTCTCTCCGGCGAAAATTCCCGCCGGTGAACCGGTTTCTGAAAAATTGCCCGATTACCATAACAAACGGATACTTCTCGCAGAGGATGTTGAGATAAACCGCGAAATTGTAATAACAGTACTGGAACCTCTGGGAATTGAAATAATCGAGGCAGAAGACGGAAAAAAAGCCTACGATCTATTCCGCGCCAATCCCGGCAGCTTTGACTTGATTTTCATGGATATTCATATGCCCGGCATTGACGGTTATGAAGCGTCAAGATTGATCCGCGCGTTTGAAGCAGAACACCCGGGGCGGTCTAACGGCGTTCCGATAATTGCGATGACAGCTAATGTATTCAAGGAAGATGTGGAACACTGCCTCGCTGCCGGCATGAATGATCACATAGGCAAACCCCTGGCGTTTGATGCGTTAGTAGCAATTCTAAAAAAATATTTATTATAGAAAGTTGTTCAGAAACATTGTATTCTCGGTACGCAGTTTCTAAACAACTTTCATAATAATCCGGAAAAGCCAATGTTAAGCGACATACGCCTGCAATATTTTTTTTCGCAGAGGATTTTGCAGCCGTGAAAGAGCCTTTGCCTCTATCTGCCTGATACGTTCCTTACTGAGATTGTACTTTACGCCGATTTCTTTCAGCGACATCGGATAACGTCCCAGTCCGTAATGACAGCGGATAATATCCGCTTCGTCTTTATCAAGGGTATCCAAAACGTTCTTAATATCAGCTTCCATTAATTTTTGCTCTGTATCTTTCTCAGGAGCGTTATAACGGTCGTCTTCGATAAAATCTTTTAAGAACGACTCTTTGTCCTTCGAAACGGGATTATCCAGCGAAAGCATATCCCTGGAAATATTGATAAGGTCGCAGACATGATCTTCATCCATGTTTAAAAATTCCGCTATTCCCGCTGTTTCTGCCTCGGCGGTAAATCGCTTTTTAACAAATTTTTTGGCCTTTTCAATTTTAACAAGCTCGGCTGCGCGGTTTGAAGGAAGCCTGATCATTCTGGTTTTTTCACAAAGAGCGCTCATAATAGCCTGTCGTATCCACCACACCGCATAAGAAATAAAATGACAGCCTTTTTCCGTATCAAAACGATCAACAGCGTTAAGAAGTCCTATATTCCCTTCACTGATTAAGTCTTCAAGAGGAAGTCCCAATCCCTGGAATTTTTTTGCAATATTAACAACAAAACGTAAATTTGCATTAACAAGTTTTTCTCTGGCTGCCATGTTTCCTGCCGCCGCCTCATGAGCAATCCGGTCCTCTTCCTCGCGGTTCAATAAAGGAATATTGTTTATTTCTTTCAAATAAATTGCGAGGTTATTGCTCGAATCCTTCTTATTAGTTCTTGTATTGTTCATTTTCTCCTCCTTATTTATACATATAGATATAGCAACAACTGTGCCAAGCGTGTTTATAAGGTATAAAAAACACAGAATTAATCGTTTTAGTTGGATTATTTTCTTTGTACACTTTCAAGTACGAACTTTAAGACATATAAAAAAGGACACAGAATACGTCTTATATCCGGAATCTAATAATCTTATGATAATTACCGATATTCCGCGTGGTATACCGAGTTTTTAGGAAAAAATGACACATATTAAAAAAATCATCATTAAACTGTATCATTTTGACCACAAATACCGAATATTTAAATACAGGGGGTAATGCTTGATTTACTTGTCATTTATTAATATTATTAAGGTAAAACTCGAAAAATTTTATTCTTTTAGCAAATTACTGTATAAAGGCGGACTTGTATAATGGCTTCTGCTCCTGAGCTTGTTGTAGATGAAGGAAAGATTAAAAAAGCCATACAGTCAGGACTTCCGCTGACAATTACCACATATACATTTCCCAAAGAAATTGAAGTCTACATTGAACAGGTTATTGACGCGTTTCTTAAGCTTACGAATCAAACAAAACTGAAGGATTATGTTGTTTATTGTGTACAGGAACTTGTAATTAACGCCAAAAAAGCCAATACCAAACGTGTATTTTTTATTGAACGCGGTTTAAATATAAATGACACAGAAGATTACAATTACGGCATGGAAAATTTAAAAAAAGAAACTATGGGAAATATAGATCATTACCTTCAATTACAAAAAGAAAAAGGACTTTATATAAAATTTATCCTGCAAATAAAAAGAAATATGATCCTCATAGAAATACGAAATAACATAAAATTAACAAAAATAGAACAGATTCGGATTCATGATAAAATTGCAAGGTCAAGGCAGTACAACAATCTGGAAGAAGCCCTCGACCAAATACTTGATGATTCCGAAGGCGCGGGGCTTGGTCTTATCATTCTTATTTTAATGCTTAAAAAAATAGGGCTTGATGATGAACATTTTAATTTTATTACAACAGATAAATATACATCCGCCGCAATATCAATACCTCTTGATAAAACCACAATAGAGAATATTTCTGTCCTGTCAGATGAAATTGTAAACAACATAAACGAACTGCCGCATTTTCCGGAAAACATAATGTTTATTGAAAAGCTTATTGCCGATCCCGGTACGGATATGGCTGTAATTGCAAAACAAATTTCCATAGATCCGGCGCTGACGGCTGATTTGCTGAAAACCGTCAATTCCGCTCAGTATATGCTTTCAAAAAAAGTCGATAGTATTACAGAAGCGGTAAATATTGTCGGTATTAATGGTATCAAAAATCTGCTTTATTCATACGGAACAGTAAAAGTTCTGGGTGATGATACAGAAGCCAAGAAACAACTTTGGGAACATTCATACAAGACAGCATTCTATGCCTATAATTTGGCGAAGAATTTTAAAGGCGATCGTAACCTCCTTGATGATGTATATGTCGGAGGTATTTTACATGACATGGGAAAAATCATTTTTTCCAATGTTCATCCGGAATTACTGGAAAAAATAAAATTAATCAGTACAGATAAAAATATCCCTTCATCCACATTCGAAAATCTTTCCGCCGGAATGAATCACGCGGAACTGGGCGCCATGATTGCTGATAAATGGAATTTTCCGGAAAGACTTGTAGGTTCAATTCGTTACCACCATGCTCCGGGTGACGCACCCGTTGAATTAAAAGACATTGTAGACGCTGTGTATATTGCCAATATGTTCTGTGAATACGAAAACGGTAATGTCGCCTTTGAGCAGTTTGATCCTTCTCCGCTGGAAAATTATAAAATAAACAACAAAGAACAGTTAGAGACTTTAATTCAAAAGTTTTCCTCAAATTTTAAGAAAGAAAGACAATCATTGACCAAATTATAAGGCATTCCCCAGCATCGCTCTTTCATGTTATATTAAGGAACTTATGTTTCTCAAACGCCTTACTATTCACGGTTTTAAGTCATTTGCCGACCGTACGGAGATAGAATTCAGCGACGGAATTACAGCCCTGTTAGGTCCTAATGGCTGCGGAAAATCAAACGTTGTTGACGCGGTCAAATGGGTTCTGGGAGAACATGCCATTAAATCCCTGCGCGCGGAAAAAATGGAAGATGTTATTTTCGGAGGCACAGAAGCGCGTAAACCGTTGAACATGGCGGAAGTAACATTAAGTATTACTAATGAAGCCGGTCTTCTGCCGCTTGATATGCCGGAAATCGAAATCAAGAGGCGGCTTTACCGTTCGGGTGAAAGCGAATATTTTATCAACGGCGCACAGGTACGCTTAAAAGATATTCGCGAACTTTTCTGGGATACAGGCGTAGGTAAAACCGCTTACTCGGTAATGGAACAGGGGAAAATTGATCAAATACTTTCTTCAAAGCCTGAAGAGCGGCGGTACCTGTTTGAAGAGGCGGCCGGTATGACCCGCTTCAAAGAACGCGGAGCGGAAGCGGAAAGGAACCTTGCGAAAACCGAAGAAAACGTACATCAGGTAGAATTAATTCTTAACGAAGTAAAACGCTCGCATGACAGCCTGAAAATTCAATCGGAGAAAACCCTTAAATACCGTACTCTGCGCGATGAGATTTTCAATTATGAGCTTGATATTCAGCTTCTGCGTTTAAAACAATTCAAAGACGAAAGAGACGGGCGTAATGAAACTTTACGCCGCAGAACCGAAGACCGCGACAGGATTCGCGCGGAGATGGAAGCGGAAAACAAGGCCTTAGAAGCAAACATGGACGAAGTAAACTCAATGGAAGCGCGTCTTGTAGAATTACAGAAAAACTTATATGGCCTTGCTCTGGAAAAAAACGCACGTGAAAACGAAGTACGTCTTTTCAATGAACAGCGTAACGAGAATAAAATTAAAACCGGACAGAACGAAGAAAGAGAAAAACAATCGCTCCATAAAATAGAGGAATTGAATAATGATGCAGCAGGCCAGGACGCAGTGGTAAGTGAGCTACGTAAACAGTGCGGTGATATAGAAGAAAACATCCGTTCATTTGAAGAAAACATCCAGCTCGCAGCAGTCCGTATCAATGAAAATGAAAAAGAAGCTATAAAAACAGATGAAGAGATTCATAATATAGGAAAAGAACTTACTGTTCTTGAAAAAGATCATGCAAAAATAACAGATGATATTGTTACAGAACTTGACGCAGGCTTAAAAAAAGCCGGTTACTCCGCAGTTGAACGTAAAAACGCCGAAGCGGCTTTACTTGAAACGCTGGGGCGTCTGCGCACAGTTCTTTCGGGAAGAGAAGCGTTAATTCACGATCTCGCCTCCGTAGCCTCATCCGGCAATAATATTGACGCTGCGGAACTTGGGCGCATAGCGGAAACACTGGCGGCAGGGCTGGCTGAAGCCGCCGCCGATGCGGAGAAAGCCGGGACTCTTTTTCAAAATTACCGCGATTATTCGCCGGCTTTCATTGATGAATTCCTCGCTCCTCAGGGAATCATTACAAGAAAACGCGCGTTGGATACGAACATCAGAAATATTAAAGACAGCATAGAAGAGCGCCGGCAGCGGATTAAAAATCTGCAAAATGAAAACCTCAACTTAATGTCAAAAATTGACGAATACCGCGCGACGCTGGAAAATTTGAAAGTTAACCGCGCGCAGATGAATACCCGCGCTCAATCCGCAGAAGAACAGGCGAGGCTTATAAGGCGCGAACTTTCGGGACAGGAAGGTTTATTAAAAAATATCCGCGACGAACTTACGCTTTACCGGAAAAGACTTGAAGAAATTGACGGACGCATTAACGCAATACATGAAGAAATTGCAAGCATAGAAGAAAAAACTGCCGCATTTACAACCGAACTCGGAAAACTGGAAAAAGACATCCGCAAAAGAAACGACAATGTAGCGGGTAAAAAGGTAGTGATTAACAAACGTATGGCGGAGCTTTCCAAAGTACAGGAAGCGCTGGAGAAGATTCATCTGGAACTGGTTCAATCCGAAACAGAAATCAAGAACATTCAGGAAAATTTCAGGGAAACGCACTCCAGAGACTTAATGGAATTTGAAGAGCGCATTTTTTCAATTACAACAGCCCCCGCCGAATTACGCGAAAAACTCGTTTCTGCCCGAAACCAAATGAAGGAATTGGGATCCGTTAACCTGATGGCTCCGGAAGAATTTACGGAAACAAAACAGCGTTACGATTTCCTGACTAATCAAATGGCAGACCTTGAAAAGGCCCGTAAGGATCTTGAAAACCTGACATCGGAAATCAGGCAGGAATCTTCAGTCTTATTCCTTGAAACTTACAACCGCATTAAGAAAAATTTCCACAATATGTTCCGGCGGCTTTTCGGCGGAGGGCGGGCGGAACTACGTCTTTCCGATCCAAATCATGTGCTGGAATCCGGTATCGAAATATTTGCGCAGCCGCCTGGTAAAAAGCTGGAACATTTAAGCCTGCTTTCAGGCGGCGAGTGTTCGATGACGGCAGTCGCTCTTCTCTTTGCTACATACATGGTAAAACCGAGTCCGTTTTGTCTGCTGGACGAAATTGACGCCGCCCTTGACGAACAAAATGTCGGTCGATTTGTTCACCTTCTGCGCGAATTCAGCGATTCCAGCCAGTTTATTATCATTACTCATAACAAGAAAACGGTTACCGGGGCGGGAACACTCTTGGGTGTTACCATGCAGGAATCCGGCGTAACCAAACTTATCACTGCGCGGATTGAACACGGGGAATTGGCTGTAGAAGAATCGGAGCCGTTCCAAAACGAATTGTGGGATGCGGACGGCAAGTTCGAAGAAGAAAATGTTGCAGCAGAAGAAGGCAGGGAACTGCCAATCGGTGTGAATGATCCGAAAAAAGTAACAAAAGAACAATTAAGACCTATCAGAGCAAAGACTAAAACGGCATCAACATCCTGAATGTTGACAATAATTTATACTGTTCTTATCATAAAAAAAAGAGGTAAATATGAGCGAATCTAAAGTCTTCTTTACAAATATGAGAACAAAACTGGACGAAAGTCTTTTGATTAAGATGGACAAGCTTATACAAAAAGCGGGTATCGGAAATATTGATTTTAAGCAAAAATTTGTCGCAATAAAAATACACTTCGGCGAGCCGGGGAATTTAGCCTTTTTACGTCCCAATTTTGCCAAAGTTGTGGCAGACAGAATAAAATCGCTTGGCGGAATGCCATTTCTGACTGATTGTAATACTCTGTATGTCGGACGGCGTAATCAGGGATTGAATCATCTTGATGCCGCAGCAGAGAACGGATATTCGCCGCTTTCTACAGGCTGCCAGAATATAATCGCAGACGGCATTCGAGGCGGCGATGATATTGATGTACCTGTTAACGGCGGAGTTTATTTTAAAACCGCCCGTATCGGCAGAGCGATAATGGATGCCGATATTGTAATTTCGTTAAATCACTTTAAAGGACATGAAGGCACCGGCTTTGGCGGAGCGATAAAAAATATCGGTATGGGATCAGCCAGCCGGGCGGGTAAAATGGAAATACATAATGACGGTAAACCAAATGTTGATCCCGACGTTTGTACCGGCTGCAAAATCTGCGCCCGTTTCTGCGCTCATAACGCAATCAGTTTTAACGGCGGAAAAGCTTCTATTGATCATGCCAAATGCGCAGGCTGCGGACGGTGTATCGGCGCGTGCAGCAAGGACGCAATCGGAACTAGTTGGGACAGCAGCGCGGAAGCGCTTTCCTGCAAGATCGCCGAATACGCAAAGGCTGTGCTTGACGGGCGTCCTCATTTTCACATCAATGTGGTGAATCAAGTCTCACCTTATTGCGACTGTCATGCCGAGAGCGACGCCGCCGTAATTCCTGACATCGGTATCTTTGCAAGTTTTGATCCTGTCGCTTTGGACAAGGCCTGTATTGACGCGGTAAACGCCGCTCCCGCAATTAACACCAGTATTCTCGGCGACTGTAAACACAGCCACCGTGATGCCGCAGGAAATGAAGATCATTTCACTGATATACACCCCACAACCGATTGGCGGCATCAAATTTCCCATGCTGAAAAAATAGGTCTGGGCAGCGGGAAGTATGAGTTAGTTACTATTTAACGTTAAAGGAACACTTACTTTTTTATTCCGTCTTTTTTCCATGCTGCCATGAAAAAACCAACAATGGCGGGAAGCGCTCCGATTTTCTTGAACAAATTGCGTTCTCCAAGTAAGGCTCCCAAAGCGGCAAGACCTTTGTAAACTTTTTGCGAATAAGGCTGCCACCAAGGTTCGCGTCTTGCGCCCGGCAGTACATCGTTTATAACCACTTTCACCTTGAGCATTTCACGGAATCCGTTCTCACCGTGCGTTCTTCCAAGCCCTGAATCGCCGAAGCCTCCCCAGGGAGTTTCCGCCAGACCGTGCGACATCAAATGATCATTTATCATTATCGAGCCGGCATTGATGTTTGCCGCAAGTTTTTTCGCCTGACTGTGGTTTTTTGACCAGACGGAAGCTGTCAGCGCATAGGGTGAATCATTTGCTATGTCCAAAGCTTCGCTGTCATTATTAAAAGGAATCACCCCAACGACGGGGCCAAAGACTTCATCGTCAATAATGGGCATTCCTTTTTTTACTCCTGTTAATACGATTACAGGAGCGAATAAACTTTCATCATCAAGAACCCCTGCGGCGCTTCCGTCAGGAAGTTTGAATGTGGGACTTTGAGCGGCAATTTTCGCTCCCTGCGAAAGACATTCCTCGACCTGTTTGCGTACTTTTTCCTTTTGCTTTTTGGCAATAAGCGGTCCATGATCGAAAGAAACGTCATTCCCCGATTGAAGCGCTTCCACCTTTGTTTTTAATTTTTCCAAAAATTTGTCGTGAATATCACGGTGAACCAAAACCCGCTGTACTCCGCCGCAGGATTGCCCGGCATTTGAAAAACCTGCCCAGATAATTCCCGCCACAGCGCGATCAATATCGGCGTCTTTGCGGATTATTGCGGCATCAGCGCCGCCAAGTTCAAGAGTGAGGGGGAGAAGCCTTTGGGCGGCAAGAGTCATCAGCTCTTTGCCCACAGCGGTAGAGCCTGTAAAAAACAATTTATCTAGTCCTCCGTTAACAAAAGCGGGACCTGCTTCACTCCCCGCCATTTCAACATTGGTAAAAAGCCCGTCTGGAAGATTCGCCGCCTTGAGTATTTCCGCAATTATGCGGCCTGAGCCGGGAGTAAGGGATGCTGTTTTAAGAATCACTGCGTTACCTGCAAGAAGCGCCATAATAACTTCGGAGAAAGGAATTGAAAAGGGATAATTCCAGGGAGAGATGATACCCACTACCCCCCAGGGTTTATAAACCATAAGGCTTTGTTTATAAACCATAAGGATATTACCGCCGCTTATTTTTTGCGGCTTGCATAGTCGCCGCCCCTGTTTAATATAGTAGGGAATTGCCATGAGCGCCGGAATTACCTCAGCGGCAAGAGCATCAATTTTAAGCTTGCCGTTTTCGCGGTGGATTATTTCCGTAACCTCATCGCGTTTTTCAGCAAGACTGTGTCCGGCTTTTTTTATTCGCCTCGCTCTTTCATTATACGAAAGTTCCGCCCAAATATTTTGAGCTTTACGGGCTTTGTTTACCAGTTCCTGAATTTCGTTACGTGTCATTCTCTGCCCCTGAAATCGTCCATTGCGTGGCTGATGCCGAAAAGGTTTGCAGTCCAATCCATTACAGCAGGAGGCAGGAGCCGCAGTAAATATACTGTATACACAAAACGAGGCATGATAAGCCGTTTCTTGTTTTTCAATACCGCTTTAACTATTTTTTTTACAGCATATTCTTTTTTGAGTATCGGCAGAAGAAGCGGGACGCGGGTTTTTACCCCGTCAAACATTCCGGTATTTATAAAGAAGGGACAGACTATTGTAGTTTTAATTGCGCTTTTCATGCGCCGCAGTTCCATACGCAGCGCTTCGTCAAAACCGAAAGCGGCGAATTTTCCGGCGCAGTAATCAGACAATCCCTTTACGCCGATCATTCCGGCGGCTGAAGATATGGTAACAATATGGCCGCTGTTCCTCTCGATCATGGAAGGCAGGAACGCCTTGCTTGTCCAGAAAAGTGAAAGCGCGTTGATATTTATAACTTTGATTATGCTTTCATCAGGAACGCCGAGGAACGCGGGGCCGACAACATTCTCTCCTTTTTTCGATACAATACCCGCATTATTAACGAGTATGTCCAACGGGCCGAATTCTGCTGTGAGTTTTTGCGCCTGACTGTAAACGGCGTTCCTGTCTGATACATCGCAGACCATCCCGCGTATAAAAAGGTTTTTCTCACGGGCTATATCTTCTACAACTTTCATTGTATACTCATTAATATCCCAAATAACAACCTTGGCTTTTTTTTCAGCAAAGGCGAATGCCATTAGCTGCCCGATACCGGATGCTCCTCCGGTTATTAATATTAATTTATCTTGTATGTTTTTCATATATGACATTCTAGTATAAATTGTCTAAAAAGGCTATGCTGTATCAACTTATTGTTCTTTATTACTTACTTGCGGTATTCCTCGTAACAGGCAATCATATTTTCAACAAAATGATCCATTGTGTAATTCCGTGAAATTTCTTCCGACTTCTTGCCCATTCTTTCACTGGTAGCAGGATCACTTAGCACCTCTACAGCCTTTTTCCATAACAAGCTGTCATCTTTCAAAACCCAGCCGTTTTCGCCGTTTATAACCATACCGTCAATACTTTTGTCTGCGGCGGCAATAATCGGAAGTCCCGAAGCCATCGCTTCAATAAACGTAATCGGATGAACTTCACTGTGGCTGGCGCTCATAAACATATTTGCGGCGGCATAAACCTGCTTTATTTCATCAGGCCACCTGAAATAACCCGCAAAAACAACTGACTTGTTTATACCCAATTCGCTGCTGTAAGTTTCAAGCGGCCGGCGGTCGGGCCCGTCTCCGATAATAACAAGTTTTGCTTTTCGCCTTTGAAGAATCTCCTTAAAATTTTCAAGTAAAACAGAAACATTTTTTTCTACCGCCAGCCTCCCGATAAAAACAATCATGTCTTCATCGGATGCGATATTAAACCGTTCCCGAATCTTCAGACTGTCCTTAGTAGATTCCTCGCTGCGATCGTAAAAATGGGAAAGGTCGATTCCGTTTGGAATTACCCGAACAGGCTTGTGAAATTTTATTTCAAAAAGATAATCGGCATTTTTATATGACGGAGTAATAACACACAACTGACTGCGAAGTATATGTTTTATAAATTTTGACATATTCTTTTCAAACACTCTGCTCAGGAGCGGAGGAGTATAATACAGATAATCAGGATAATAACTGTGAAGCGTATGGATAGCCGGTATGTTTAATTTTTTACTTAGCATACGCGAAGCCAAATAAAGGCTGAATTCAGTCTGGGTGTGAATAATATCAAGATTAAGGGGTTTAACAATATTAAATATCTGCTTATAAATAAACATCCCAATCCGGTGTTGAGGTTCTCTGGGAAATTGAACGGAAAGAAGCCTGAAAACGTTCTTTTCTTCTTTGGCTTTTGGATGCTTTACCGTAAAAATATATACATTATGCCCTCTTTGCTCAAGTCCGGTTTTCAGAGCACGAATGACAGTTACTATACCATTAACCTGAGGAGTATATGTATCGCTGAAAATCCCGATATTCATATAAACCTTACCGCCATATTACTAACATAGTAAGTTATAGATTAAAATATAGCAACTGAAAACAATAACAATTAATTTACTTGACCATATTGCTAAATTTTAGTATTTTTTAATACAAGGAAGCTTCTATGTCAAAACAAGAAACTCACTCTGAAAGAACAGATCAGGAAAATCTTCAGGCAGAGACTGAAAACAGC
>JAITFK010000122.1 GCA_031281555.1 Treponema sp.
AAAAAACGCTTTCAGGGGAAAACTCTTGCCATGCTTTTTGAAAAACTTTCCACACGCACAAGATGTTCTTTTGAAACCGCTTTCGGCGAAGAAGGAGGCCATCCGGTATTTCTTTCCAAAAATGATATACAACTCGGCGGAAAAGAAACGCTTGAAGATACTGCCCGCGTACTGGGGCGGATGTTCAACGCAATCCAGTTCCGCGGGTTTAAGCAGGAAACTGTAGAAACTCTGGCGAAATATTCACAGGTTCCGGTGTACAACGGACTGACCGATCTTTTCCACCCTACTCAGGCTCTTGCGGACATAATGACAATGCAGGAAAGTTTCGGAGAAATAAAAGGAAGGAAGCTCGTTTTCATGGGAGACGGCAGAAACAATGTAGCCCGTTCCCTTATGGTAATTTGCTCCAAATTGGGGATTCATTTTACAGTGATAACTCCGGCTGAACTTAATCCCGATGACGCTTTACGCAGGCAATGCGCTCCGTTAGCTGAAGCGTCCGGCGCAGTTATAACCGTTACTCAAAATATTGACTCGGTAAAAGACGCGGACGCTCTTTATACCGACGTGTGGGCTTCCATGGGCGAAGAAAACAAGAAAGACGAGCGTGTAAAACTCCTCAGCTCCTATCAGGTGAATCAATCCGTCATGAACAAAACCGGTAAAAAAGAAACAATTTTCCTGCACTGTCTTCCGGCAGTCAGAGAAGAAGAAGTTACAACTGACGTGATTGACGGCCCGCAAAGCCGTGTCTGGGATCAGGCGGAAAACCGCAAACACACAATCAAGGCAGTAATGCTGGCAACAATAAAATAATGGGTATTTGGGACAGATTAGGCAGCGTCATTAACAGCTACGTCAATGACATGATGAATGAGAAATCAAGCGTATTCCGCCGAACTGGCGATCCTGATTTGGACGCTGCTTATGACGAGCTGGACGATTATTTAAATTACGGAAACACAGGCGAAAAAAAAGAGCGACAGTATAAATGGAAAGACACTTCATATAATGACAGCCAAACCAACAGCCGACAAACCGGAGCGGGGAAAAACTCTCCGCCGGAAGAGTTACGCGCGGATTTTGAATGTTTGGGAGTACCCTTCGGCGCTGACATTGAAACCTGCAGAACAGCGTATAAAAAACTTTTAAAGATTCACCACCCTGACCATCATGCAGGGCATGAGGGTAATTACAGGAAAGCCACTGAAAGGTCCGCGAAAATAAACGCGGCTTGGGACAGAATAGAAAAATGGCATCAGGAGAAAAAATAATGGAAACACCGTTAAAAATTTATACGGACGGGGGCTGCTCCGGCAATCCTGGCCCCGGCGGCTGGGCATATGTTATCATTATTAAAACTTTTCAGGGTGAAAATATAATTGCCGAAAACAAAGGCTCGCAAAAAGAAACAACCAACAACAGAATGGAGCTTACCGCCGTTATGGAAGCGTTACGCGCTTTAAAAACAATGAACGATGTTCCGCGTCAGGTTTCCGTATACACCGATTCCCAGTATGTGCAAAAAGGCATTACGGAATGGATACGAAACTGGAAACGCAATTCATGGAAGACAAGCGACAAAACGCCCGTTAAAAATCAGGATCTTTGGATGGAACTAGATTCTCTTACAGGGGATTTTGTTATAAACTGGGAATGGGTACGAGGCCATGCCGGTAACGAATACAATGAGCGATGCGACCGTATGACACAGGAAGCTATTAAGGAAACCGATAAAAACAACCAGTTTTAAGTTCCCTAAATCTATTTAAAACGCTAATCGACAGAGATAATTTTGATATTTTTCAAATCGCGTCTTGTGCCGGCGGGAAGGCCGTTTCCAAACTTTAGCTCCCTAACTGTTTCTTCGCCTTCCACCGTTACTGTCCTGTGCTGTAAATCGTAGAGTTTATTCATTTCATCCTTTACGATATACCACGATGCTTGCGAATTTTCGATTAACAATTCAGGAAAATTGGCGTTACCGACAAGACGTACAATTCCTGTTACCTGTATAACTGTTACAGCAGGGGCATCCTTGCCGCTGTCTTTCTCTTTTGCGCCAAACGCGGATAAGGACGCGGCAAGGCATAAAAACAGAGTCAAAAGGAGAAAATTCCTATTCATCAATGAAGACGCTTTCAAGCGTTGATATGTCAGATGTAAGAGTATTATTGTCGTTGCTAATACTTCTTCTGTTGTTAAATAAGTTTATTATTTCGTTATCAAGCATGCTATCGTTTCCGTTTCTACGGCGGAAATAACTTGCGTCAACCTTATAAGGACCGGTAAATTCCTTTTGGTCGATTTGTACGGAACCGCTGCCGGGTATCGAAATGCCTACGCTTCCAGCAATACCGGTTGTGCTGCCTGTTTCAGCTGGGCCATTTTTATGATTTGTATTAACATTATATGTAAGTCTGGCGCCGCTTGCAGTACCACTGTCTACAACAGAAGTACCATCTAAGCCTGCGTACTTGATATTACCTGAAGTACCTGGTAAAGTACCCGTACCGTTAATTTTACTATAAACACCTTCCCCGGGATAGAGAGACAAACTTGTAAGACTAGTCGGAGCCCAGGGAACAGTTAATACGTTTAATTGAGTCTCTTCCTTGTAACCATACAAACTGCTTGTGTCATGTATGTAATTTGCCGCATACCAGTCTCTAAGCAGCCCTTGCCAATTGTTTTTATGAGATGAGTTTAAACTATCCGCAGTTGTTACTGCTCTATAATCAGTATAAGTGGACTTAATAATATCACGATAAATATTATCCCTACTTTGGGCTTGAAGTCTTAAATATTGGAAGAAAAGATAAGCAGTCGCATAATCGTCAAGGAGGACTACCAATTCACCACCACGATTACCCCAACAAAAAAAATTGTTGCCTTTATTTAATTCTGAACCGCCATAATTATACCAACTCAAGCGGTCCTCAGAGTGTTTTTTTGAATATACCCATTCCGCGGCTGTAGAAAGACCCTCGTTAATCCATAAGTCCATTTCTGTACTTCTATTAAGTGCAATAGATGATACTAAATTCATAAGGTGCTGCATTTCATGGGCAAGAGTTTGATTGGAACCTTGTGAGCCGGGAACAGACGGATAAGTATCTACATAGATCATATCCAGTTGATTTGATCTATTTTTTGGATCATCTGAAAACAAATCATAAGGATTAAAGTATCCGCCAATATAAGGCTCGCTTGTACTGTTAGAACCGTCCTTAATATCCAAAAGAAGAATGGTTAATTTGGCGCCGCTTGTTGTTCCTGTAGCCAGCCAATGGGCATATTCCATAGTACTCACTTGGCCTAAACCGGACACATTATAGGTATTCCCAAAAGTGCTAATCATGTTTGAATATACAGTATTAGAATAGGTATTTGCCACATTATTCGCCATTGCCGTAGTTACGCCGCTTCCTTTTTCAACCCAGACCCGACACCGGGTATTTTCGGCAAGCAACTCCGCATCCAATTGATAAAACATATTTTTAACGAAGTCCTGTGCCCAAAATTTCCTTGTCGGAGGAGGAGGAGCGCCTCCCCCGCCGCCGCCGCCGGCACAATTTGTAATCGCAAACATCGCGGTTAATATCAATAAAATAAAAGCTGATTTTTTCATTCCATTCCTCTTATTCTTCTATAAAAACATTCAACGGACAAAATGGTTAAGTTTAACTGCCTGAGATAATAATGCTTTTTTAACAAACATAACGGGGGGTATAGAATATATGTTTATCCGTTACTCTCATACTTTATTATTATATATCGAAAAATATAAAAATTGTAAAGCGAATTACTTAGCTCCATGGCAAAATTTGTACTTTTTGCCGCTTCCGCACGGACAGGGATCGTTACGCCCGACTTTCGGCTGTGCGCGAACCACTGTAGCGTTATCGGGACGGCTTGCCTTTGACATCGGCGAAGTACCTGAGGCTTGAGACGCTCCGCCGAAAGAAGCCATGCTGCTGTGGCTTGCAGACTGGATAGTGCCCATTGAGCGGCTTGCGGGTCTACGCCCTTCTCCGCCTTCCGCGATTTGTATGCGGATAAGATGCATACGGGAAGCGATTTCCTGCCTTATCTCTTCGATCATGTCCTCAAAAATACGATAACCTTCCAGTTTGTATTCGGTAAGCGGATTCTTTTGCGCGTAATGACGCAGATACACAGCCTCGCGAAGGGCTTCCATATTTTCAAGGTGATCCAGCCATTTACGATCTACTGCGTGAAGGTAATTTTCACGAATAATCATGTTTAAATAAGCGCAGCCGATAAGGGCTTCCTTATCATTCAATTCCTGTTCAAGTCCTGCCGTTATGTGCTTTTCCAGCAATTCGGGAGCTTTTATTTCAGGGCTGTTCGGCTCAAGGAGCTGCCAGCCGAATTTTGTCTTTAACTGTTCAGCCAGCCGTTTAACGGCGGCATTTACGCTGTGTTTGTAATTACCGACGAACTCATCAATTAAGTCGCCGACCATTGCGGCAGTGGAATCGTTTACCCGCTTTTTTAAATCCTGATCCATGAGTATCGCGTCACGCTGTTCGTAAATATATTTACGCTGCTGGTTTAAAACATCATCGTATTCCAGAAGGTGCTTGCGGATTTCAAAATTCCGCTCTTCCACTTTTTTCTGAGCGTTCTCAATACTTCTGTTCAGCATTGGGTGATAAATCGGTTCCCCTCCTGTCATGCCAATCCTTGACATAATATTTTTCATTTTTTCGCCGCCGAAAAGCCGCATAAGCTCGTCATCCATTGAGATAAAAAATCTGCTCTTTCCCGGATCTCCCTGCCGTCCTGAACGGCCGCGAAGCTGGTTGTCGATACGGCGGCTTTCATGACGCTCTGTGCCGATTACATAAAGACCGCCGAGTGATTTTACTTCTTCGTAGTCTTTTTTCCATTTTTCGTATTCTTCTTTGTAAATTGCCGCGTACTGCTCAGGTGTCGCGTTTGTCCCCGCTCGGCGGCGGGCGCGGTGTTCGGGATTTCCGCCGAGCTTGATGTCCGTGCCGCGCCCTGCCATGTTAGTCGCAATTGTAACGGATCCCTTTGCGCCCGCTTCCGAGATAATCAGCGCCTCGCGGGCGTGGTTTTTAGCGTTTAACACTTCGTGCTGAACGCCCCGCCTTTTTAACAGGGCGGAAACTTTTTCGGATTTTTCAATTGAGACAGTACCTACCAGCATCGGCTGGCCTTTCGAGTGCGCTTCCGCTATTTCATCGCATAACGCCTTGAATTTATCGGATTCATCCAAATAGACCAAATCATCCTCGTCAACGCGGGCGACAGGCATATTTGTCGGAATAACCGCTACGTCAAGGCTGTAAATTTTATTGAACTCGACAGCTTCAGTATCAGCGGTTCCGGTCATGCCGGAAATCTTCTTATACAAGCGGAAATAGTTTTGAAATGTAATAGTGGCGAGCGTCCTGTTGCGCTGGGCGATTTTAATCCTTTCTTTTGCTTCTATTGCCTGATGAAGGCCGTCCGAATAACGCCTGCCGTGAAGTATGCGCCCCGTAAATTCATCTACAATCTGAACCTGTCCGTCTTCTATTACATAGTCAACATCAATATGAAAAAGCAGGTGCGCTTTTAACGCCTGTGTGAAATAGTGAATGTACTCGAAATTTTCTTCGTCTACAATCGCTCCCTGTATAAGGTTTCGTTTTTTAAGGACTTCTTCAATATTGGAAAGCCCCTGATTCGTAAATGAAATACTTTTATTTTTTTCGTTTATTTTATAATCGCCTGAAACTGTCTCTCCCTGAGTTTCATCGGGATATTCGCCGTCAGCTTTTTTTTCCACTTCTTTAAGGCTGCCAAGCAGCTTGTCAACTTCCGCGTATTTGAAAGTATCGTCTTCCGCCGCGCCTGAAATTATCAGAGGGGTACGAGCTTCGTCAATCAAGATTGAATCAATCTCATCTACGATACAAAAATTATGCCCGCGCTGGACACGGCTTTCCATGCTTCGATGCATATTGTCGCG
>JAITFK010000169.1 GCA_031281555.1 Treponema sp.
ATAACGCGATTCAGTCTTTTTCCATGGATTATTTTCACAACAAGCAAACAGGCGACCTTTTAAGCCGCGTAATGAACGACGTGGCGACATTTGAATTGATATACGCCCATATCACTCCCGATGTTATAACGAATTTTGTCACCCTGACGGGCGTAACAATTATTCTTTTTAATATAAACGCGCGTCTCGCGCTTGTCACCTGTATTCCCATTCCGTTCATTCTGTTGTCAGGGTGGTTTTTCATCCGCAAAGTGCGCCCTAATTTTCAGAAAACGCAAAAGGCGCAGGGAGAATTATCCGCGCAGTTGCAGGATAATTTATCAGGCATACAGGAAATACAGGCTTTTGGACGCCAAACTTACGCGTCCGAAAAAGTTCTGAACAAAGGCAAAGATTTTACGCATAACATGCTGCGCGCCCTGAAGTTAAGCGCCATATTTCATCCCAGCGTGGAATTTTTAACTTCCATTGGCAGCGTTATAGTTGTCGGTTTCGGCGGATTTCTGGCGTATAAAAACCAGCTTTCTGTTTCTGAAATTGTTGGTTTTATGCTTTACCTTGCCCTTTTTTACGCGCCGATTACCGGCATTGCCCAGCTTCTGGAATCCGCCCAACAATCGCTTGCCGGCGCGGAGCGCGTGATTGAAATTTTAGACGCGCCGCACAGCGTCAAAGACAGCCCCACGGCAAAATCAATCGAAAAAGCGAAGGGACATATTACTTTTGAGAATGTCAGTTTTTCCTATATTCAGGACGTTCCTGTTCTTGACAACGTATCTTTTGACATTAAACCCGGGCAAATGGCGGCGCTGGTAGGAGCAACCGGTGTAGGAAAAACGACATTAAGCAAACTTATATCAAGGTTTTATGACCCGACCGGCGGAAGGGTATGCCTTGACGGACACGATTTGCGGGACATTACTTTGGAGAGCCTGAGGAGCAACATCTCTTTGGTTTTGCAGGACACATTTTTATTTAACGGAACTATCGAAGAAAATATCGCGTTCGCCAGACCTGAAGCTTCATTTGAAGAAGTCAAAACGGCGGCGCAGACCGCGAGGATACATGACGACATAATGCAAATGCCCGAAACGTATCAGACGCAGATAGGGGAGCGCGGCGTTAAGTTATCAGGCGGACAAAAACAGCGCATAGCGATAGCAAGGGCGGTACTATGCCAAGCTCCGGTGCTGATTCTCGACGAAGCGACCGCCTCTGTTGACGTACACACCGAAGAGCAGATACAGCAGGCGATCAATGAAATAGCCGGAAGCCGCACAATCGTAACCATCGCGCACAGACTTTCCACCATTCGCAATGCGGATGTCATTTATGTTTTTGAAAAAGGACGGATTATACAATCGGGCAGCCATGACGAGTTGATTGAACAGGAAGGGCTTTACCGGAGTTTATGCATGACCGGGAAATAAACAATACTTGTGAAAAATATATGTTATCGTGAACAAAATGTTTTTTTGTTATATCTGTAATATTTTTTAAAACCCCTGATTAGACGAAACAATGTACTTTGCGGTTCATTGCTTCGTCATATTATAATTTATCAAATAATTTTATTATATCTCTTTCTACGAAAGCTCCAGAATAATTATAACCTAAAGGGTCTTCAGCCCGAACATTAATATAACAAAAAGCAACAATAGGATTATAATTTTTATAAATAGAATTGTACGGTTTTGTATATATTGTAATTTCTTTTGTCCTATTTGGTAGCCAAGGTTCAGAAACTGACGGGCGCAAAAATGAAATACGATTTGCGGATTCTTCTATTATTTTTTGTTCACTATATGCAACTATAAGATTTGCGCCAAAATTACATGAAGTTATGTTTTTCCCTGTATTGTTTCTGATTATTGCAGTTATTTTATATACAATACCATTATCACTATTCGTATTATAATTATTATTTTGAGAAAAAATAATTTCTTCATCTTTTACTTCAACTATATAAAATTTGTTATCATGTCGAAGTGAAGTAAGACCATATTGTATTTTTAATAACCAATTATTACTAATATAGCGTACAATATTTGTAGATAAATTTACCTCCCAAAAATATCCTCTTTCTTCAATAACATCTACTAATGAAACCAGATAAGTATCAAATTCCGGTTTTTCTTCAACATTCCATTTGTAGCTAATTAATTTTTTTGCCCCTTTATCAATTATTTCCTGAGCAAAATCACCATAAGTTTCTCCGGTTTCCGGATCACGAGTGTTTCTTACTATCTCAACAATTTTATTTTTTTGATTATCTTCTTGTGCTTTATATAAAGTTTGTTCTAAAATATTTCGTTCATTTTCAAGCTCATCTATTTTTTCTGAAAAAGAATATTCTATATCCTCAATTTTCTTTTGCTGAATATTCAAATTTTCTTGAAATTTTAAATATTCATTATTTGTTTTTTTGTAAGAAAAAAATAATAACGCTATAATAATTATACTTATAGGGAACCAAATTAAAAATAGCAAATGCTTTTTCATTGCAAACTTTAAAAAAGAATCAAACATTTCTCTTAAACGATCAGTTAATTTAGGTGTTACCATTTTTGTCACCCCTATAATTCAGTATTTATATTCTAATTTTAAAGAAAAAACTAATGTGACTTTTTTCAAAATCCTTCCGTAATTACTACAATGAAATACCGCAACACGAATGTTGCGGTATCCAACATTATTTATTGCTTTTTTACCAATTTCCCTATATTCTCGCCGGAGTTCTCAATTTTATGTGTAGCATTTATATCTGCAGTGTTATAGCTGGTTGCTGAAGAAATAAAATTACCAAGCGTAATTTTATTTACCCTTGCAGTTGTAAGAGAATCGCCGGTTAGTATTGTCCTGCCTTCCCAATAACTGACAGCAGTTGCCATAGTCGTGCTTCCACCCCGCAAGTTAAGTTTACCAACATTTCCTGTCCAGTCTTGCGCAACTGTAATTGTAATAGTAGATACTGTAGCAGAAGTTGTATTCATCGTCAGTTCGCCAACAACAGAAGTTTTACTAAAGGTAAAAGAGGTAACAGCAGGACTTAAAAGTACATCTCCAAGACCGCCGGTATTTCCTGTTATACTGCCTCCTTCAAGAATTGCAGAACACCCGGTTCCTACATACAGACCGCCGCTAACTCCCTGTGAAGATGCAGCGCCTGAAATTGCGTTGCCTGTAATGGTTCCACCTTTTATGGTAAAGTTACTGTTACCCATTACGTATACCGCAGCGGAAAGATAATTGGTACTTGCAGGATCAACTTGACAAGTATTTCCGGTAATTTTCGAACCGTCAAGCATGGTAAATGAATTGCCAAAATTTAATTGTATTATGCGATCATTGTTATTTTCATTGCCATTGCCGCTACTACTACGCCCTACCAATGTGATATTGTTACCCAAGGTAAGTTCGATGCCGGTTTGTCCGCTTGCCCCGATGCTAAACATCTGACCGTTCTCAGATAGTTTGATCTTTCTCTCACTGCCTATACCAATAATTGTTAATTTAACATTTGCCTTATCCAGCGATTGAGGCTCCAAATCTACATCGTTATCTATCAGTAAAGTGTATGTTTCCGGATTAGCGTTAATATAGGTTATAGCGGCGGCAATATCGTTTGCATCTACTTCAGCAATAGGGGTATCGTTTTTCAAGATTGGCGGTGATTTCAAATATAACCCGGCTTTAAGAGGATCTTCAATCGGATCATTAGACGGATCATTAGTTGAATCATCATCACATCCAACAACCGACATACCAAATACCAATACCATTGTCAGCATTCCCAGCCAAAATTTTTTGTTTACCATAGTTTTTTCCTCCTTCCTTTGGTAACAAAGTTTTTTATGCGTTTGAATTTAAAAACGATATTTTTTTCGTTTTATAACACATAACTGATTACTCAATATAAATAAGTTATAATTTTGTCATTTCACTCCCATCAATAATTCCTTCGTTGAACCTCGCATGATTTCCCGCCCAATGCTGTCAGGCACAGGAGTCCCCGGACGATTCTGTATAGCAATGAGAGATTGAGCGATGTTTTTAAGATGTTTTCGTTCCTTGTCACCGATACTGTTAAGACCGGAGTATAGAAGAGATATATTTTCCCCATCAAAGCTGTGGTAATTTGATAATCTCATAGATGTAATTTTAACACCATAGATGTAAACATGTCAATCCATAAATTAACAAAAAACACACTATTTTAAGAATAAATTACCTATTATTACCTTTGTCTTGTTATCTATGATGATATTTGTTAAACTATGATGATGACGGTAAATGAGCGGTTAGCCTATGCCCGAAAGAAACTGCACATGACCCAAGCCCAATTTTCCGAAAAAATATGCGTTAGTACAGGTTTTTTAGGCTCAATGGAGATTGGCGACCGAAAAGTCAATTCCCGTATAATCAAGCTCATCAATTTAACCACAGGGATCAGCGCAAAATGGCTGGAAACAGGAAAAGGGGAAATGTTTGCCAGTGAAACGGATCAGGAAATAGAGGAAATTGTAAACCTTTACCGCCAGTTAAATCCCTTCTTTAAAGGCTATTTCAAGCGGCAACTGCTGGACATCATTAATTACGAAAATAGCACCCGAATGCCGAAAGATGAATAGTTAAAAATTACTTGAAGTAAGAGTGGTTTAATATGATTAATAATTCCATTGGTTTTTACGAAGTCTTATAAGAATATTATGATTCAATGCTACAACTCCCCCAACACAGCCGCCAGTTTCGCTTCTTCCCCGTCAGATAGTTCGCCGGGAAGGATCAGCGGAAAGGACGGGGCGGGCGGCAATAAAAATCCCGCTTCCATAAATTTTTGAAATAGAGCAGACCAGTTTTCTGTTTCCGCTTTTTCTCTCAACTCAAGATAAATGCCGCGCCGCTGCCAGCGGGTGTTTTTTAAAACTTTTTCAACGCGCTGTAATTTAGGGGCTGCCCTATTCGGCGCGGACAGCAGGTCGTGGATTCCGCGCGTTGCGGTTGCAAGCAATACAGGGGGAAGAATGTCGCTCTGCGGCAGATTTGCAAAACAGGTTTCAGATTCGGCGGCTGTTACGCACAAACCAAGCGGCAGACCACCGCGCCAGAGTTGAATGCCGGGGAGTACGGGGATAAGAAAGGAAGAGTTTTCTGTTACCGCAAATGGGTCTGCGGAGTTGGTGAAAGGTCGCCAAAGTTTGGCGTTTCCGTTGTTGAAAAGTACGGATAACTCTTGCGGCGGGGTGGCGTAGAGGCGAAAGACTTTGTTTGGGAAAATTTTGGATAGGGCTTTTAGGTAACGGGCTTCGGTGAAGTGGGGGAGGGGCGAATATAAGCCGCGGCTTGCGGTGTTTTTTAGTTCGCGTAAAATGTTCGGCGGAGTGTGACCCAAGACTGCCGCCCCGCCGTTTAGCCAAAGATCGACTAAACGTTTGCCGTTGGATAAATAAAGACGGAA
>JAITFK010000014.1 GCA_031281555.1 Treponema sp.
CAATCCCGAAAAAGAAGACATTTCCTACGTTGAAGCAATAAAACGCGACATAAAATGGATGGGCTACGACTGGGATGACCGTGAATATTACGCTTCCGATTATTACGAGTACCTGTACGGCCTTGCTGTGAAAATAATAAAAAAGGGGAACGCGTATGTTGACGATCTTACCGAAACTGAAATCAGCGAGTACCGGGGAACCGCTGTTGCGGATAAAAACAATATCACCGTAACGCCGCCCGGCAGGAACAGTCCGTACCGCGACCGCTCTGTCGAGGAAAACCTTGATCTCTTTGCGCGTATGCGAGCGGGCGAATATGCCGACGGAGCAAAAACCCTGCGTGCAAAAATTGACATGACTCATCCCAACCTGATGATGCGCGACCCTGTTATGTACCGTATACGCCGTGAATATCATTACCGCACGGGAAATTCATGGTGCATTTATCCGATGTACGATTTTCAGCATCCGCTGTCTGACGCAAAAGAAGGAATCACCCACTCCCTTTGCTCTCTGGAGTACGAAATCCACCGTCCGCTTTATGAATGGTTTATCCGTGAAGCGGAAGTTTTTCCCTCGCGGCAGATAGAGTTTGCACGTCTTAACCTTACCTATACCGTTATGAGCAAACGCTGGCTATTAAAGCTTGTGCAGGATAAATTTGTCTCAGGCTGGGATGATCCTCGTATGCCGACTATTGCAGGTCTTCGAAGGCGCGGTTACACGCCGCAGGCAATACGCAGTTTTGTTTCACAGATTGGCATTGCAAAAACAGACAGTACGGTAGACATCGCCTTTCTTGAATACTGTCTCCGTGAAGATTTAAACAAGAGAGCATTGCGCGTAATGGCGGTTTTGCGTCCGCTGAAACTAATAATCGAAAATTGGGACGAAAATAAAACCGAAGAACTGGAAGCTGTTAATAATCCGGAAGACGAAGGCGCGGGAATCAGACGCATACTTTTTTCCCGAGAACTGTGGATAGAGCGGGAGGATTTTGAAGACGTCCCGCCGCACAAATATTTCAGGCTCTTTCCCGGAAACTCTGTCCGCCTGCGCTATGCGTACATTGTTACCTGCACCGGCTTTGACAAGGACGCGAACGGTAACATTACTGCCGTGCGCTGCACTTATGACCCGCAGACAAGGGGCGGAAATGCTCCCGATAACAAAAAGGTTAAAGGTACAATTCACTGGGTTTCCGCAGCGCACGCCATACCGCTTGAAGTGCGTATTTATGACTACCTGTTTAAAACGGAAAAACCGATGGAAATTTCACCCCGCTCTGACGGCAGCGCAGGCGAATTTACCGATAACCTTAACCCTAATTCGCTGGAAGTAATTGAAAATGCGTGGGGTGAACCCTCTCTTGCAAATGCCGCGTATGGTGATGTTTGCTTCCAATTTGAACGTCTCGGCTATTTTGCCCGAGATCCTGATACAGGCAGGGACGGTCGTCCGGTTTTTAACAAAACTATCGGGTTGCGCGACACATGGGCAAAGATTGCTAATCAACATACTTCTTAAAGGTATTCGGAATAATTTACGGTGTCCGTACTCAAGCAGTTGTTAAACGCCTAAGTCTCTTCCGCACTTCCTCAAGAAAGCCATACCATTTATCGGGTATTTAACCTTCGGTTATATCTTTAGCTTCTTGCATTACTGCCAAATTAACGGTATTAATTATGGAAATAACAGAAAAAATACAACCCCATACCAAGCTCTCAACACAAACAAATTAAAAATGATATAATAACCCCATGAAGTACAAAGACAATGCCATCATCGGACTATCTGCGGCATTTTTATTTTCAATTGCTTACATTTTAGGCATATTAGGTTCGCTGGAAGACCGCCTCTACGATTTCTTCCTGCGTTTCAGGGCAAACCGCCAGCGAATAGAAAACGTGGCGTTCCTTGACGTGGATGATTCCGCCATTTTTTACAACGGCGTCTTTCCGTGGCCCCGTTCCATTCCCGCTGAAGGCCTTTTGCGCCTAAAGGAATACGGCTCGTTAGCTGCAATATTTGATATTGAATTTATCGACCACGGCCCGCAGGGAGTAGACAGCATATATTTGAATCAGGTGCTTGAGAGTGATTTTAACCGCAGCTTTTCGGAAATAAACAATGCGGCGCAGGATATAATTTCAGCGTTAAGCTCAGGACGTATGGGGCGTAACGATGCTGAGTATTTGTCAAGCTCATTCACGAACCTGATAAACAGCGAACATAAAAGCCTTTATTCAAGAGCGCAGAGCGTTGTCCGTGACAACGATCTTTATTTGGCTCAGGCTCTTGCGCTTAACGGCAGAAGCTGGTCTACCCTTAATTTAAGGGAAGTTCCCCTTGACGGAGAGCAAGCGGAGCGCCGCCCGATTGCGGAAAAGCTTTTTTCGTATTCGGTAAAGGCCGCCGCCAACGCAAGTCTCGGAGCGGGTTTTGTTGACATATTGCCGTCTCTGCCCCTGTTTGCCAAAGCTGCAAAAGGAGCGGGATTTACAAATGTTGAGATTGACAATGACGGCGTCAGGCGGCGTGTGTATCTAACGCAGAATATTTTTGACCACTGGTATCTCCAGCTTTCCTTTGCTCCCTTGATTGATTATTTGGGCAGGCCTGAAATTGAACTAACGAAAAGGAAATTGACAATCAAGCAGGCGCAGTTTCCCGGAAACATAAAGAAAGATATTGTTATTCCGCTGGACAGCAAAGGCAGAATGATGCTTGACTGGCCAAGTGAAGATTATGAACACAGCTACAGCCATATTTCTTTTGCGGATTTTTCACTGTTAGATGAAATTGAAACGGAACTTGAGTACTATACACGCTCTCTCAACGCCGCGGATTTGATGCTGTTCGCTCAATTTGATCCTTCAATAAGCCGTGTGCCGATTATTCTTTCCGGTATTGAAGAATCTTTTGACGAAGCGTACAGGGCAAAAAATTACGCACTTGAAACCAATGACGATGCCGGCTTCGACGATTACATCGGACACCGTATTGCGATTTTTTCAATGTTACATGAGCTTGTTTCTCTTGATTTAGACAAAAAAGTGAATGATTTGGCTGCTTCTCTCAGCAATGATTACCCGGAAAGCGCCGTATATATAGAAGAAGAAGCGGATTATATTGCGCAGTTATATGACGCAATAAAGGTTGACTTTAAGCGCCGCAATGAATTAAGCGCCTCCAATGACAAGATGCTGCGAAATAAATTTATTATTATGGGCAGAACTGATACAGGAACCACAGACTACGGTGCAAATCCTTTTCACGGGAAATACATAAACGTAGGAACCCACGCTGTTGTGCTTGATACCATACTTTCCGAAAGTTTTATCATTCCCCTTGGTTACTGGTGGCGTGTTGTCATTCTGTTTTTATTTGTTCCGTTCTTTTTTATAGCCAGCGCAGGTTTTTCTCCGGTGTTGCGTGCTGTGTCAGGTTTTGCGGTTACGCTGATTATATTTATCGGCGCTGTTTTGTTGTTCCGCGCTGCGGGTATTTATTGGGGGCCGCTCGGAGCGGTTTTCGCAATGATCAGCGCTATAATAACGAGGGAAATAATTGCTTACGCCGGCTCGGAAAGAGAAAAGCAGTTTATTCGTACGGCGTTCTCCACTTATGTCTCGCATGACGTAGTAAAGGAAATCATTTCTGATCCTTCTCGTTTGCAGCTTGGCGGGACAAACCGTCACATGACGGCGATTTTCACGGATGTAAAAGGTTTTTCTACAATATCAGAACAACTTGATCCCGAGGAACTCGTAAGCCTTTTGAACCGTTACCTCAGCGCAATGAGCGACATTGTTCTTTCGGAAAAGGGAACGATTGATAAATACGAAGGCGATGCGATTATAGCCTTCTTCGGCGCTCCTCTTGATCTGGCGGATCATGCCATGCGTGCCTGTGTTTCCGCAATAAAAATGAAAAAAGCTGAAGAAGAACTTAACAAAGTCATCATGGAGCAAAAACTTTCTCCGTCGCTTCTTCTTACCCGTATCGGTATAAATACAGGCAACATGGTTGCGGGTAACATGGGTACTGCAAACAAGATGAACTATACAATCATGGGGAACGCTGTAAACCTTGCTGCCCGTCTTGAGGGAGTAAATAAACAGTACGGAACATGGATTCTCGCTTCGGAAGATACGATAAAAGAAACAGGACAGCAGCTACTCAGCAGAAAGCTTGACCGTGTGCGCGTTGTCGGTATCAACGAGCCTGTGCGTCTCCACGAACTGATTGAGCTTTATGAACTTGCGGAAAGCAGCCAAAAAAAACTTGTCAGTATTTTCCATGACGCTCTTGATCATTTTGAAAAACGGGACTGGAAATCCGCCGCAGACGGTTTCAAGGAAACCCTTTCAATTAAGAATGATGATCATCCTTCGCATATGTACCTTGAAAGATGCGAACAATTTGCTGTTAAACAGCCTGATGATAAATGGGACGGCGTTTATAATTTGACATCGAAGTAAGTGAGCCGGTTCCTTGACAAACTCTCCGTAAAATGACACTATGCTATAGTACAAATAGCAAGGGCGCTGTGGTCTTTAATCGGTGGACTTCTGTCCGTAGGTTGCAGTCCGCAGCGCCTTTTTTGTAAATTAAGGACAAGTAATGACCGCATATTTAGTTTTAGAGAACGGCTTGGTAATGAAAGGCGGTTCTTTCGGCGCTCAGGGTGAAATTACCGGAGAAGTGGTATTTGCCACAGGTATGACAGGATACCTTGAAACCCTGACTGACCCAAGTTATTACGGGCAAATTGTAATGCAGACATTTCCCTTAATCGGGAATTACGGTGTCATTCCCGCTGATTTTGAAAGCGCCGCTGTCGGAGCAAGAGCCTATATTACAAAATATCCCTGTCAAACCCCATCTAATTTCCGCAGTAAGGGCATTCTTGATAATTTTTTGAAGGAACGGGGCATTCCCGGATTATGCGGGATTGATACGAGAGCGCTTACTAAAATAATCCGTAAAAACGGCGTGATGAACGGGAAAATTAAATCAGCTCCTCCTACTGAAGCCGACATTGAGGAAACAAAAGCGTATTCAATCCGCAATGCTGTAGCCGCTGTCTCGTCAAGTTCTGTTACAAAAACCCCGCCCGATAAGCCGCAAGCGGGCAAGCGTGTAGCATTGATGGATTTCGGCGCAAAGCGAGGCATAACGAAAGCTCTGGCAGCTCGAGGCTGCGAAGTATGGTCATTTCCCCATGACACGAGCGCGCAGGAGATACTGAAAATGAAACCTGACGGGATTATGTTGAGTAACGGCCCGGGAGATCCGGCGGAAGACGCTAACAGGGGAATTGTCGAAACGCTGCGTGCTCTGCAAAAGACTAATGTGCCGATTTTCGGTATATGTCTCGGACATCAACTGCTGGCGCTGGCAAACGGTTATACGACAAAGAAGCTGAAGTTCGGTCACAGGGGCGCAAATCAGCCTGTTAAAGATTTATCGACAGGGCGAGTTTATATAACAAGTCAAAATCACGGTTATGCGGTTGTAGCGGATAACGGATCGTTTGTGAACGTAAACGACGGTACTTGCGAAGGTATGGATTACGGTAATTCATTTTCAGTACAGTTTCACCCCGAAGCGTGCGGCGGGCCGCTTGATACATCTTTTTTATTTAATCGTTTTATTGAAAGGATGGGAAAATGAATTTTTCAGATAACAATGTTATCGCTTACTTTCAGCCCATTCTTTCAGCTGATTCAAATGACGTATACGCCTATGAAGTTTTGGGACGCTATATAGACGATGACGGAGAGATAAAATCTTTAGGTTCTTTTTTTAACGACCCCGGTATATCACATGAAGAAGCTTTAAGGGTGGACAGAATAGTAAGAAGGTCCGCCATGAAAAAATACACTGAAGAAAAGCGCAGTGAATATCTGTTTATCAATATCAGATTGGCATGGCTTCTGCCGTTTGCGGTAAACCCGGAAGATATGATAACTTTGCAGTTGGCAAAAGAATTCGGCATTCCCAATGACAGACTGGTTATAGAAATTACTGAAGAAGATTTTAACGCAGGCGAGGAATATCTTCGCGCCATAGTCCACTACAAAAGAGAGGGCTGCCGCATTGCGCTTGACGATTACGGAAAGAAAGCCAGCAATATTGACAGGCTTGCAAAACTTCAGCCCGACATTATAAAAATCAATATTGATTATATTCATAACAGCGA
>JAITFK010000138.1 GCA_031281555.1 Treponema sp.
TAATCGTTTTTTTTAATAATTTCTCCCGTATCAATATCACGCAGCGCATGAATAGAACGGTTTGTAAAACGGTAGTTTTCTTTTTCCGAAGGAGCAAGTTCTTTTACTCCGTTTCCTAAAATCTTTTCTACAAAAATTTCTCCGTATTTTTTTTTATAATACGAAATGGTTTTTTTCTGGGGATTTTCGGAAGCGTATTTTACAGCGCGTACCATTTGAGTAAAATCCTCAGGCGGCAGAGCAATAGGATCATCAAGTCCGGAACCGGTTCTTGAAAGGCAAAAATGTTTTTCTACTGCAGCAGCGCCCATGCTTACTGCCAGAGCAGGTATTAGTTCAGGATCAGCGCTGTGATCGCTTACACCGACAGAAATATCAAAAATCGCCGAAAGGTTTTGTAAAACCCTGAGGTTATAATCAGTTTCCGGAGCGGGGTAGGCTGTTACACAGTGTAACAAACAGATTTGTTGTTTATCTTTAAATATGTCCAGCGCCTTTTCGATATCTGATAACCGGGAAACCCCTGAAGAAAGCAAAACAGGTAGTTTCCATTCTGCTATTTCTTCGATAAGGCTGGTAAAATTTAGTTCCGGTGAAGCAATTTTTATTACTTTAGGCTGGATTTGCTTTAAAATTGAAGCGCTTTTATGCCCGAACGGTGTGCATAAGAATAATAATCCAAGTGATTCAACATAATTTTTAGCTTCCAAATAAAATTCAACAGGAGTTTCTAGTTCCTTAAATCTGTCATATAATTTGATCCTGCCTCCGGGAAGAGTTATTTCACCTGTATTTGGATGGAGAATCTCATCAGCGAAGACCATTTGAAATTTAATACAATCCGCTCCGGCTTCCGCCGCTGCTGCTGTCATTTCCTTAGCTTTAACAATATCGGCATTGTGGGATGTACCTAGTTCAGCGATTACAAGGGGTTTTTCATGACTAAAGCATGATTTTTCTATACAGAAGATTTTTTTTTGATTTTCCATATTGGCACTCGACATATTGTAAAAGTTTTTGTATACTATATGCAAGATTAATTAGGAGGTTTTTATGCAAAGCTTTTATTGCGATATATGCAAGAAAAAAATCGATAATTCAATGGCAGGGCGTAATTTTTTTTATTATGCTGAACACAGTCTTTGTGAAGCCTGCAAGGATAATTTGGAATTACAGGTTAGATCCGCTATCAGGGCAAATGATCCTTATACTATAACTTGGTACAGTAAATTTATCGGGGATTCAATTTCCAAAGCGATTCAAAAAGGAAAAGTTTAATTTTCTGTAAAACAAGTGGGTTTTTATAATCTGAGAATGAAGGAGTAATCATGTCGGGCCACAGTAAATGGGCTACAATTAAGCACGCTAAAGGCGCTGCGGATGCAAAGCGCGGCCAGATGTTCACTAAATTAATAAAGGAAATTTCCATTGCCGCGCGGATGGGCGGCGGGAGCCTGGATGGTAATCCGCGTCTGCGAACTGCCGTTTTAAAGGCCAGAGCGGCGAATATGCCCAAGGATAATATTGACAGGGCGATCAAGAAAGGAACAGGAGAGCTTGAAGGCGTAAACTATGAAGAACTGGTTTATGAAGCCTATGCGCCTGGAGGCGTAGCGATTTTTATTGAGGTTCTTACGGACAATAAGAACCGCGTCGCGGCGGATATACGTAATATTCTTACACGCGCCGGCGGTCAGCTCGCCACTTCCGGTTCGGTTTCCCGTCTTTTTAAACGTCTGGGAGTAATAACTCTTGACGGTGAAAAATATACTGAAGATACGGTAATGGAAGCGGCTCTTGATGGCGGCGCGGAAGATGTATCCGCGTCAGACGGTATTGTCGAAGTAACATGCGCTCCTGAAGATTTTGAAAATGTATTAAACGCTCTTAACGGCAGGAATTTTGAAACAATGAGCGCGCAGATCAGCATGGTCGCGGATGCGGAAGTATCACTGGATAATGACGGAATTGCTAAAGCTTTAAGACTTATTGACAAGCTTGAAGAAAACGACGATGTGCAGAATGTTTATTCCAATATAGCCATCCCTGAAGGTTTTGAAACCGAATAAAAACTGCCGCAGAATACTTGGTATTGACCCTGGTCTTGCGGATACAGGCTGGGGAATACTTGATGATAGTGCTGGAAAAATTCAATATATTGCGCACGGAACAATAAAAACAAAGGCAGACGTTCCCCGCGCGAAACGTCTTTGTTTTATTCTTCATTCAATTCGCTTAATAATAGAAAAATACAAACCGGCTGAAGCCGCTATTGAAACTCTGTATTTCGGGAGAAACGTAACAAGCGCGATTCCCGTGGCGGAAGCGCGCGGGGTAATTTCAGCATGCCTTGCCGAAAACGGCATACCTCTTTGTGAATTGACACCTAACGCAATTAAAAAGGGAGTAACGGGAGTTGCAGGTGCGGGTAAAAAGCAGGTTCAGGAGATGGTGCGCCTTATTCTCGCGCTTGAAGAAATTCCAAAACCTGACCATGCCGCAGACGCTCTTGGAGCTGCTATTTGTCTTTTAAACATCGTTTCTCCGGTAACATTCGAAAAAAAAGCTAAAAATCCTAAGAGGTAATCAAATTAATTCTCTCTATAATTTTTCTAGTCTGACTGGACAGACCAGATTATTTTCTAACGGACTGTCAGGAGTTTTTGTTTTTTTTAGTAAAAAATGGTATTCTCACAATAGAGGTTAGTATGTTTAACAGTATCACGGGTATATTAAACGCAAAGGGAGGTGAAGCTGTTTTTTTGCTGTCAGGCAGCATTGAATGGGAAATCACCATGCCTGTAAACGACATACAGGATTTATCGCTGGATAATGAATGCAGGATATTTACATGGCTTTACCACCGTGAAGATCAAATGAAAATGTACGGTTTTTTAAACGAAAGGCGGAGAGCGACATTTTTAGAACTTTTAAAGGTAGAAGGTATAGGGCCTAAGGGCGCTGTAAAAATCATGGGTGGAATAAGTCAGGAAGACCTTGAACGGGCGCTTGAAACAGGCGATTTAGCGCGGCTTGAAAGTGTCCCCGGACTTGGAAAAAAGACGGCGCAGAAAATGCTTCTTTCGTTAAAAGGAAAACTTGTTTCATCTCAGAATACTGACATTTCTCCTTATAATGATCTTGTACAAGCGCTTGCGGATATGGGGTATGACAGGCGTTTAGCCGCCGAGGCGCTGGCGAAAGCGGAAATAATTATCGGCAGCGTCAAATTACCGGACGCGGAACGCGAGAAACTGCTATTTAAAGAAGCGATTGTCTATCTTAGCGGGCAATGATCTTTTGGAGTTAATAAATGGGTAAGGTAAAAAAAACAAGTCTTGTAAGTCCTGAACAGACAGAAGAGGACACGCACGACATGACTCTTCGCCCAAGGTACTTGTCTGAATTTTTAGGCCAAAAGAAAATGAAGGAAAACCTTGCGGTTTTTATTTCTACCGCGAAACAACGCAGTGAAAGCCTTGATCATTTGTTTTTAATTGGGCCTCCGGGACTTGGCAAAACCACCATGGCTCAGATTGTGGCGAATGAAATGGAATCCGGTTTTGTACAAACGACCGCACCCGCGCTTGAAAAGCCGAAAGACCTTGTCGGTCTTTTAACCAATCTAAAAGAAGGCGATGTTTTTTTTATTGACGAGATTCACAGGCTTAAACCGGCGATTGAAGAACTGCTTTATATCGCTATGGAAGATTACGGCATTGATTGGGTAGTCGGGCAGGGGCCGATGGCGAGAACTATAAGAATCGCTATTAAACCTTTTACGCTAGTAGGCGCGACTACAAAGGCGGGAATTGTTTCGGGGCCTTTGATCAACCGGTTTGGAATTAACTGCCGTTTTTCATTTTATGAACAGGAAGACATGGAAGCTATTGTCCGCCGTTCGGCGGAACTTTTAAATATAAAAATTGATGATAATGCCGCGTCCTTGCTAGCGAAATCTTCAAGAGGGACTCCGCGTGTTGTGAACAGGCTTTTACGGAGAATGAGGGATTTTGCCCAGTTTTCAAAAGAGTCTTCAGTTACACTGGATGTTGTCCGCTCCGGTCTTTTACGTCTTGAAATTGATGAACTCGGACTTGAGAAACAAGACAGGGAAATATTAAAGATAATAATTGAGCGTTACAAAGGCGGCCCTGTAGGAGCGGAAAATCTTGCGATTTCGATAGGCGAGTCTATTGAAACACTTGAAGATTACTATGAGCCGTATTTAATTCAGGCAGGTCTTTTACAACGAACTCCAAGGGGAAGAACAGTAACAAGCCTTACCTACGGTCATTTGGGGATTACGCCTGACACCGCTTCCGATGAAGGGCGTTTGTTCGACTAATGATTAAGGAACGCGGAATTTATGAAAACGAGCGATTTCTTTTTTGAACTTCCGAAGAATTTAATCGCACAATTTCCGCTTACGCAGCGCGGGCAAAGCAGATTGATGACACTCAACCGGGTAACAGGAAAAATAAGTCATTGTATGGTAAGTGATCTTCCCTTTATTTTATCCGGTGATAATTTCTTAAATCACTGCGGAGAAAAGCCGCTCATGGTTTTAAATGATACAAAAGTGCGTAAAGCGCGGCTTTTTGGAAAGCATGAGCATACAGGCGCAGAATCTGAATTCCTTCTTCTAGAGAAAGAAAATGATGATTGTACTATTTGGAAAACAATGTCCAGGCATATACGTCGGAAAAAAGCAGGAAACGCTTATATTTTTATTGACAGCGAAGGAAAGCAAACAGCGAGAGCTGTAGTAAGGGGAACAGAAGACGGTTATTTACTGCTTGAGTTTAATCAATCCATAAATGACGAATGGCTTGACAGGTATGGGCATATTCCTCTGCCGCCGTATATAAAGCGGGGTGATACTTCGGGTGACGCGCAGTGTTATCAAACGGTTTACGCGAGACAGACAGGTTCGGTCGCATCCCCGACGGCGGGGCTTCATTTTACAAAAGAAACACTTGAAAAAATTGCCGCCGCCGGAATTGAAAGCGCTTATATTACGCTGCATGTAGGACTTGGAACATTTCTGCCTGTACGCAGTGAAAATATTAAAGATCATATTATGCACGAAGAACAGTTTATTATTACTGATGAAACTGCGACCGTAATAGAAAAAGCAAAAGTAAATAACAGGAAAATAATCGCGGTGGGAACGACAAGTATCAGAACTCTTGAAAGCGCGTTTACAAATGAGGGAATAAAGCGGGGAGAGCAGAGCACGTCAATTTTTATTTATCCGCCTTACAAGTTTAAAACGGCGGATGCCTTATTTACAAATTTTCATACGCCGCTTTCTACATTATTGATGCTTGTTTCCGCATTTGCGGACGGAGCTTTTAACGGTAGGGAATTGATCCTTGAAGCATACGCGCAAGCTGTAAAGGAAAAGTACAGATTTTTCAGTTATGGAGACGCGATGCTGATCTATTAATAGAGTTGTTTAGAAACTTCAGTTTCTAAACAACTTCCGCTAATAAAAAGCATTTTTGTAGGGCTTTAGTCCGAAAAAATGCAAGACTTGTGAAACAACCAACTTCGAACCGAAGGTTCGCGTTGTTGAACAAGTCTAATATCCGCTTACCTTATCTTGAATACAACAGGATACCGGAAACGGCAGGAAACGGCTTCTCCGTTAGCCTTTGCAGGAACTCCTTTTTTACCTAAAAACGCCCTGATTGCAGCTTCACCAAATCCGCTGCCTGCAGGTTCTTCAAGTAAAATTGTTACCGTTTGAACAGTTCCTGTACGATCTACAAACAATTCGAGGATTACCCTTCCTTCTATGCCAGATCTTAACGCAATTGGCGGATGTATAAGATCAGCTTTTATTTTTTCATCGTTAAATTCCGGTCTTGTGGATACTAAATGCATAGGCAGATAATCTTCCTGAATAATAATGGTTCCTGCGGCGGCTATATTCTGTACAGGAGGAATTTCAGTTTCAATCATTGTTTCCGCGATTTCTTCAACTTGCGGAATATCAAGTTTGACAGGAGGCGGAAGAGGAGAAGGAGGAGGCGGAGGAGGAAGTTCAGCTAAATCGGTTAATTTCATTACCCGCGGCTCAAGAGTTTCTTCCTGAATGTTATTTTTTACATCGAATACAAGGAAAAATATTACAATAAT
>JAITFK010000180.1 GCA_031281555.1 Treponema sp.
TATAGTCCGTCCGGACTTATTGATATACTGCGGGAATTGAGAACTGTTCAAAGCGGCAGTTCCGGAGGTTTTAACAAGACGCATCCGACTCCGGCGCAGCGTATTACCAATGCGGAAAAGTCTGTCAACAAATACAGTGTAACTGATACCCGCTCGTACAGACAGGTGCGGTTTGGTTCAGTTACCAGATAAATTTTAATAAAGGAGCTCATTATGGCACAACACCAATTTCAGACTGAAGTCAGCCGTCTTTTGCACCTTATTATTCACTCCCTCTATTCAAACAGGGAGATTTTTCTGCGGGAGCTTGTTTCCAATGCGTCAGACGCACTGGACAAGCTCAAATACCTTACTGTGGCGGATGATGCGTATAAGTCTGTTAACTTTGATCCTCGCATTGATATTTCCTTTAACAAAGACGCGAAGACTCTGACGATTTCCGACAACGGTATCGGCATGAACGAAGCGGACCTGATTGAGTCGCTTGGAACAATTGCACGTTCAGGGACGAGAGCGTTTCTTGAAAAACTTGCCGAAGACGCTAAAAAAGATTCAAACCTTATCGGACAGTTCGGGGTGGGGTTTTATTCCGCCTTTATGGTTGCGGATAAGATCGAAGTAGTTAGCCGCAAAGCAAACGAAGATGTTTCATGGAAATGGTCAAGCGACGGCAAGGACAGTTTTGAAATAGAGCGAGCTGAAAGGGACAGTCAGGGAACGACAGTTATCCTTTACCTGACAGAAGAAGGAACAGAGTACGCCAACCGCTGGTCAATCGAAGACATTATTAAACGTTACTCAAACCATGTAGCGTTCCCGATTTATCTTACCTATGATGAAAAAGAATGGGACGACAAGGGCAATGAGAAAGGCAGTAAGACCAAAACCGACAGAATAAACTCCGGTACTGCTCTATGGCGGAAGGCAAAGACAGAACTTAAAGAAGAAGACTACAACGAGTTTTACAAACAGCTTGGTCATGACAGCGACGTACCGTTACACTACATTCACACAAAAGCCGAAGGAACACTTGAATATACAACGCTGTTCTATATTCCCAAAAAAGCGCCGTTTGATCTGTACAATGTTGACTACAAACCCGGCGTAAAACTCTATGTAAAACGTGTCTTTATAACCGATGACGACAAGGAACTAATGCCGACCTACCTGCGTTTTGTACGCGGCGTAATTGACTCAGAAGACCTTCCCTTGAATGTAAGCCGCGAAATCTTACAGCAGAACAAGATTCTTCTTAACATTAAAAACGCCTCTGTTAAAAAACTGCTTTCCGAATTCAAGCAAATGGCGGATAACGCAGTTTCTGGCTCAGATGAAGCTAAAGAGAAGTGGGAAACTTTTATCGAACAGTTTAACCGTCCGCTCAAGGAAGGGCTTTATCAGGATTTTTCCAACCGCGAGGCGCTTCAGGAACTTGTCCGCTTCAAAAGCACGACAGTTGAAGGATGGACAAGTTTTGCCGATTATGTCTCCCGCATGAAAAACGATCAAAAGAACATTTACTACATTACGGGCGGCGGCGTATCCAGCGGGTGCGATGAGAAAACACTGCGTGCTTCTCCGCTTTTGGAAGCCTACCGCGTAAAAGAGATTGAAGTTTTGATAATGGCTGACGACATTGACGACATTGTAATTCCCACCCTGCACAGTTACCGCAAGGAAACTCCAGGCGCTGACGGGAAAACAGAAAGCCAGAGTTGGGAACTTAAGGCGGTAAACCGCGCCGGAGCGGACGAGGAGTTAGGTGAAAAGAAAGACAAGACTGCTGAAAAGGAAGCTAAACCTGTTATTGAAAAACTGAAAAAAGCGCTGGGCGACCGTGTTAAAGACGTTAAACTTTCTCGCCGCCTGCACGACTCACCGTCCTGCATCGTAGCGGACGAAAACGACCCGTCAATGCAGATGGCGCAGATGCTTAAAGCAATGGGGCAGACCGCCATGACCGACGTTAAACCGATTTTGGAAGTGAACGGGGAACACCCAATCGTTACGGGGCTTAAGGATGTTGACGATGAAGAGCGCATTGCCGATGTTGCGGGAGTATTACTTGATCAGGCGCTTCTTGTCGAAGGGATAAAATTGAACGATCCGGCGAACTTCGTGAAACGGCTGAACAGGCTGTTATCTAAATAGTGTCTGTCCAGCAAAGTTCGTCAACTTTGTTGACGAGTTACTTTGCGGACAGACTGCGGACTTTAGTCCGATGTATTTTTTCGCCTAAAGTCTGCGAAAATACGATTTTTAAGGTAGTCTGTCTATAATGTATCCACGTTATAGACAGACTCTAAATAGCAAAAGATTGCGGCGTTTTTTATAATACCGTAAAACCTCCTGTTAATTTACCTTTCTAATACTGACAGGTCCGCTTGTATTCAGATTGAGATTGGGAGAACCGCTGTATTCCACCAAACCCGCTCCTCTGGCTTCAATGGATAATTTCTCGGAACAGTTTATTCTTATTGCACCTGCGCCTGAAAAATTAACCGATGCCTCACGCATCTGAAGCGAAGGCGCTATTAGCTCACCTGCCCCGCTAAACTTAATTTCGGCATTGTCTGCCTTGCCGAAAAGTTCAAAACTGCCCGCGCCTGACATATTTGTTTTAAGACTGTTCACATCAAGTTCGGCTTTACCATCACCCGCGCCGGTAATTTCAAGCTTGAAAGTATCGGTTTTAATTTTGTCTATCGCCTTAAAAGTACACGCGCCCGTTATAGTCAGGCTGTTTAAGATAGGTGTAGAAACTGTTAGTACAGGAAGCAAGGATTTCTTTTTGTAGAAATAAATCCTTTTCGTAGCGCTGACAATCAGTTCATTGTTTTTAACTTCCACTGTAAAGTATTCGCGAAGATTGGACTGGATTTCCAGAGTAATCGTATTTGAAGGCGCCGCGTAATACCGGATTTCGCAGCCGCCTTCAACTTTAATTTTGTTGTATTCGCCGACATCGAAGGTATATTTTTCCGGAGCACCTTTCCCTGCTACCGCGTCTGTGTGCATAAAACTGACAACAACACAGCCTGAAAAACATAAAACGAGTAAAGCGCACAAAATAATTAATATGTTTTTTCTCATAGATTTATCTTCCTTTCCATAAGTTTTGACGTTATTACGAATAACCCGGCTGCTTCAAGCAGAGTGAGCAAGGCATAAAACGGCAAGGCATTGCTTCCAAGTATCAGAATGATCAACAAGCCGTAACGATCAACAGTACCGAACGGAAACAATACCAGTTGAAGCAGGCTGACAACATAACAGCATACACAGGCAAGAAGAAAAGCCAGCAGCCCCGACGCGGGAATCGTGTATAATATTGACTTTTTTACCGTTATGCAAAACAGAATTATCATCATTAATAGAAGATAGCCGGCCGCCAATAACAGTACATACCAAAGCCCGTACAGAAGATACGAACTATTCGCATTGATAAAATCCCATACATTGCGCCAAACTTCTTCACCTGCCAGAATAAACGACAGCCATACTTCCGCAGTAATAACAATAGCCATTGTAACAATATCCAATATTGCCGCAACAACAACGCTTGCCAGAAGAATTTCCCGGCGCGGCGAAGGCGTCAATGCGTACAGGTATGCTTCCGGTACAGAAAACATACGGCGTATAATGGCAATATCACCTATTATGTCAAACACCAGCATAACGGAAATTGCCACTCCGCCCAGAGATACGGCGGTAATCTTTGCAGCATAAGGCAGAAAGCCAAGTGATCCAAGCGCAATGAATACCGCGTCTATTGCGAAGATAACGATAAATGCAGCTCCGCGAAAGGTAAGTCCTGTTCTGAATGCGTATTTAAAATGAGCTTTCATTGATAAACACCTCCAAATAAGCCTGCTCTACGGTTTGTCCCCGTTCTTCGCGAAGGACATCGCAAGCGCCTGAAAATATAATTTTTCCTTTGGAAAGAAAAAATACGCTGTCAAAAATACGTTCTATATCTTTGACCAGATGTGTCGATACAAGCGTAGACGCTCCTTCAGGCTTCATCGCGATTATCGCGTCTATTACGCGCGTTTTCCCGACAGGGTCTATTCCGTCCAGCGGTTCGTCAAGCAGGTACAGTTTCGTCTCACGCGAGAAAGTTAAACCCATAACAAGACGCTCTTTCATTCCTTTGGACAGGCTGCGGATATACGTGTCCTGAATGTTTTGAAGCTCAAGAATACGCATAAGCTCGTCTGCGCGGGATTGTGAATAGTCATCATACATCTCTTGATAAAAGGTAAATGCGTCCCGTACCTGCATCCAGCGCGGAAACACCATTGCGTCAGGACAGAAACCGATTGTCTTACTTGCTTCCGGTCCCGGCGGGGTGTTTTTATAGTAACGAACCTGTCCCTCAGACGGCTGAAGTAATCCCGCCGCGATTTTTAACAGCGTAGTTTTGCCTGATGCGTTAGGCCCCAGCAATCCGACAATCTGCCCTGCCGGAATGGACATATCCACACCGCGCAAAGCCTCGCACTTGTTAAACAGTTTTTTAAGACCGTTGGTTTCGAGAATTGTTTGCATGTTTTTTGCCTCCTTTCATAAATAATTCAAGTTCGTCCTTGATCTCCGTATCTGCGCAGCCAAGTGCGCGCATTTCCTCGACAAAGCGGTTCAATGACTCCTGCGCCAGATTACGGCGCATCTTTTCGATCATCTTCCTATCCTCCGTAAAAAAATAACCTGTACCCCGTTTGCTGTTTATCATTTCGTCTCTTTCCATTTCCTGATAAACGCGCTGAATTGTGTTTGTGTTGACTTTCAACAATGTGGACAACTCACGGATGGACGGGATACGTTCTCCCGGTTGAATATTTCCGCGGACAAACGCCCGGCTGAACTGGAGAATAATTTGGCGGTAAATCGGCATCCTGTCGTCAAACGCATGTCTCCATTGTTCCCATAATGGCATAGCACTACCCCCTTATGTGTACTGCTATACTATCACACTATAACTGTTTTGTCAATAAAAAAAATGAAAATTCTTAAATTATTTTAAAATACTTTCCAATCAAGGCTTGTCCTAAAGAAGCTCATTTTTCCAATAGATATAAATATTCCTTTACATGGATATCACGGTTGTTTAAATTTCTGCTTCCCCTGAAAGTGTTGTATTTTGTTTCCAGTACCTGGAACTTGCCTGTTTTTTTTAACATTTCTTTCATCTGTTCAACTGTAATAAAACCTTCCGAATTAAATGAAATTAATACAAATTTTGCCTTAATTCCTTCAACAAGTTCTGTAAGAGCCTGCAGAGCTTTATGACTTTTATTATAATCGGAGCGATTCCAGTTTTCAGGTATTCCCGATACTTTACTTGTGTTCTCTGGATATTTATAATCCAGTATTAAATTCAACATAAAATAATTAGAACCGTAAGGATGCTGATTATACGGCGGGTCCAAATAGGCCAGATCAACTTCCGGTAAATCTTTTATTACTTTATTTGAATCACCTGAAGAGATAATTGTCTCACAATTAAAATTACTGAATATGGGAAACGGCAGCTTTATACTGCCGGTAATCCTTAACAAAGCGTCTTTTTTAAATGCGCCGAATTGTCCGATACCGGTTTCTTTGTTTTTGTAAAAACCCTTGAAGACTCCTGAAGTATTAGCATGGATTGACGCTTCTGACAGCAACGGCGCCATAAAATATTTTTGTTCTTTTAAAGGAATATTATTTATTAATTGGCGCACAGTATCTATATATATTGCGTTTTTTGACGTGAAAAACACTCTTTCATTAATTTTTATTTCTTCATCGTTTATTGGGGCATATAACTCAGATATTATTCCTTTCCTAGGCTGTTTTTCTGTTTCTTTCAGAATTTCAAAATAGTATTCCCGTAACGCAAATAAATCTATTTCATTCTCATTTGATAAATAACATTCATTAATTACAGTTGAATATTTTTCCAAGTCATTTACGATAAGAAGATCAGAAAACTGCTTAAAGTATCTTGCAACAATTCCCGAACCGCTGAAAACATCAAACATTTTCAGTTTATCTTTATACAGCCTATTTTGAACTGTTTTTATTCCGTTTCCGATAAAATCAAGCAAAGCCCGCTTGTTGCCAATGTAAGTAATGAGTTGTTTGGTTAAATATTCGTTTTTTTCATATTTCCTGCCGGAAGCATTTTCTTTTGAATCAATATCTGTCAAAAGAAGTTGATCACTCATTATTAAACCATATCAGAATTCGGAAAAACAGTAATTACTATTTGTATTTATCAGATAAGAAATTATTTATACAGCGTTTCTAATTGTGCTGCGCGGCCAATGTTATCAATGAAATAAACAGGATTAGCGCCATTACGGCAATAAACACAATAAGGGCAGGAACAAATCCCACAGTCAGAATAAGCCAAATACCCGCCGTGTTAAATACAGAACGGTAAAGGAAGACAAGACCGTGAAAAACTACAGGTAAAACAGGAAGCATAATAACAAAAATATAACGGGATTTGGATTTAATACGGTAACGCCAGCCAAGAACTATTACTAATATTGCCATAGGCAGAAAAAACAATGTTGAACTGAGTCTGTTCAATATTTCAGCCTGGAATATCTGATAAACATACCCTGCATTTCCGAATTTAACTGCCGCAAGATAAAGCTCGTCAATTTGAAGGTTAGGTAAACTGCGACGGATATAAGAAAGAAGCATTAAATCTTCGTAACTTATATCAATAAGGATTCCGCCTACGGTCTTATTACCAATAAGCCATTCACCGTCATAATAATTATCTTTATTTATTCGATTTAAAGCGTGCATTAATATCAAAACTTGCGGCTTTTCATCTATTGTAATGGGAAGCAATTTTGCGTATTGCGATTTTACGCTTGCCAATGGAACAAAATTTAGATCAAACGCCATATACTCTAAACCTATTCCGTAAGAAACATCATTTGAAGTTGTCAGGCTTGAAAAACGAAGCACTACCCTGCCGCCATTACTAGGCAGGGAAAACAACGCTCCCGTAAGTATCTCTCCAAGAGAAACCTCCATTTCGTCAATAAAAAAAGCGTTTTCTTTAACGCCGGCTTCGCTTGCGGTAAGAAAATTCACAGCGTCAAGATCATCGGGAGTAATGGCAAGCAATTCTTGAAATATATAAAAAGCGCGAATCCATTCGCCGTTATTCATTGCCTGATAACCGGAAAGTTTCAAGTTAAAAAGCTCGTAAATATGTTCTTCCATATTGTTTGGCGCTAAAGAAGAAATCATATTCCAGGCGTCACTCGCCAAACGGGCGGCGTTTGCCTCATCGGGGCTGCCTCTTTCCGCCAAACGCCTTCCAATTGTAGCAAGCCAATGAGCCTCAAAGTATTTTTTATTATTAAAGGATTCATATCCCTTTGTAATTGCCTGTGTCGCATTTAACAACTGCTGTCCTTCAAACGAAACAGTATTTTCATCATATCTTCTGTCTCTTGCCAATGCTTCCCTTGCAAGATACTTTTCTTCCAGTTCTTCCGATTTTATCCTTTCAAGATTAATTTCTATTTCATGCCTTAAGTTAACTATCTCAGGGCTGTTATACCAAATATGATCGCAAATATTTAAAAATTGATCGGCTTCATGCCATTCACCGTTTTTCATGGAATCTTGCATATGTGTTTTTGCAAGATCATAAAGTTCGCCCATATAGCGGATATTTTCTTCCCTGTTTTTTAACATCGGAAAAACCAGAAAGAATATGATACCGTAAATAACAGCGGCGGCGATTGCTATCACCACAGAATTAACCAAACGCTTAAAAAACATATCGGAAAAACTATTGTAATTAGCTTCATGAACATAAATTCCAAACGGAATTACAAGAGCGGAAAAAGCCAGCGCCGGAAAAAGATTGCATATTTCCAGTACACCTTTAATCAGCCGCCATTGCTGGGAATAAAGCCGCAGCGGCGAGTCTGAGCCCGGCAGAATAAACCTGAAAATCATTATCAATATACATGAAACAACCATGTAAATAATAAATTGAATATGAGGAGAGTTTAGTTTGTCGGTATTAATTGCCATTATTCCGCCCTTTAACAATTACAACCAAACCGGAATAAAGATGAAGCAGCGCGCCAATAGCAAGAAATACACAGGGAATAACAAATAAAGCCGGAATACTGCCTTTAAGGAAAGAATCCATAATATCCAGCATTTCAGGAGAACTTAAGAATGTTCCAAGCAAAAGAATCCCCCTGAAAGCCAGAATACCAACGAAAAGATTTGCCAAAGGCCATACGCTCATTTTAATAACGTAGCCAAAAGAACATAACAGAAAAACAAGTGAAAAAGCAAAAATCAACCATGTATGAAGTCCTTCAGCAAAATTTTTTTGAAACATTTCCGCGTTAATCCTGATATCAATGGAAAGACTTTTTAAGAACCACGGAGTATCATTTCCAAAAGGGACGGGAGGAAGATCAACCTTTCCTACAGCAGCTTCATAAAAATACATAGGCTGCTCGGGAATTGCCGTAACTCGCGGGCCAAGAGGGTCAGAAGCTCCGTTTAACAAAACAACAGCCGTTTCATTTTTGTTAAGGGAGTTGGAAAGTATCAGGCCTTTATCACCCAGTTGAATGCCACTGCTTTGCGCGGGAGGCACTGATTTCCAATTTTCGAGCGCTATGGAAATTCCCAGACAAAATAATAACGATAAACTCATTATGGAAACAACTGTCATTATATAGGAATATTTTCTTCTTCCTGCATAGCAAAGAGAAAAAAGAACTGAAGAAAAAAGTGTGCATGATAAAGCCCAGTAAGCGGCAGTAATAACCAGTGTAAGAGCTGTTTCAGATTTTGGCGGTAAATTCTTGGCCCAATCAACCTGAAGAACAAGAAATCTAAGTCCCGTTGCAACAAGGAAAATTATAAGGAAGTTAATACTAAAAAGAAGCGTCAGCTTTGCAAAATTCCTCACAAATTAAGATTAACACGGCGCAAATACCAGCGCAATACCTAAAAACCGGCAGAAAATAGATATGACAGCGTTATGACTATTTAAAAAAAGAGATAATTAAAGCATAATAAAGTATGGATGCACAAATCGCAGTCTTGGGAGCAGGAGCATGGGGAACGACAATTGCAAAAGTAATTGCCGAAAAGGGAAAAGATGTTGTTATCTGGAGTTATGAAGAGACAATAAAGGACGATATAAACCAGAAAAGACAAAATTCCAGATACTTACCGGATATAAATCTGCCGGAAACAATCAGGGCAACTTCTGATATTGAAGAAGCAGCCGAGGAAAAACAATTCCTTATTTACGCAGTTCCGTCCATGTTCCTTCTTGATACCGTAAAAAAAACATTATCTGTAAATTCAATAAGAGAAGGCAAGACTGTTATCGCGGTAATAACAAAGGGTTTTCTCCCGTCAGAACACGGTCCCAGATTAATTCTTGAGACTATGGAAGATTATCTTCCGGGTTTCTATCAAAAATCTCTTGTATATATCTCAGGGCCAAGCCATGCGGAAGAAGTATCCTGCGGAAAAATTACAGGGTTAATTGCAGCAAGTGAAAACGCAAAAAATTCCATACGCTTCCGCGATTTGCTGAAAACGCCGAACCTTTTTGTTTATTCATCATTTGACGTACACGGAGTACAAGCATCTGCCGCCGCGAAAAACGTAATAGCCATTGCGTTTGGAATGCTTGACGCAATCAAGTCAATCGGAGGCTCAAGTATATTCGGAGACGGAACAGAATCCCTTTTGCTTGCAGCAGGTTTAAATGAAATACAGATTCTCGGCAAGGCGCTTGGGGCGACTCATCCTGAAACGTTTACTTCCATTGCGGGAATTGGCGATCTCGATGTTACATGCCGTTCAATCTTCGGCAGGAACAGGCGTTTCGGCAGGGAAATAATAGAAAAAAACATATTGGAATCTTATAAAGATATCGATGATCTTTTATCGCGTATCGGAGAAATAGGGTACTTACCTGAAGGTATAGCGGCGGCAAAATATGTCAGAATCCTGGCGGAAAAACATAAATTAAAAATTCCCGTATCTGTGGGATTAAGCCGTATTCTTAACCGTGAGCTTGACCCTTATGAATTTATACAAAAATTATTTGACGGAATGAGGTAAAAATGCTGGAAAAATTATCGGGAAAAATAACTGACGCATTCAAGTTTGTTACGGGAAAGTCTGCAATATCGGAAAAAAATATAGAAGACGCTGTAGAAGCAATCAAAATGGCGTTATTGGAAGCGGATGTAAACCTGCGTGTTGTACGCCGTTTTGTCAATTCAACAATTGAAGAAGCAAAGGGAGAAAAAGTTCTTCGCGCTGTTGATCCCGGTCAGCAATTTATAAAAATCATTCATGATAAACTTGTTTCTTTTCTCGGAGACGCAGATCCAAAAAGCCGCGAATTAAAATTACGAGGGCCGGATGTAATTTCCACAGTGCTTATGCTGGGACTTCAAGGCTCAGGTAAAACAACAAGTTCTGCAAAACTTGCTTTACGGTTAAAGAAAGAAGGACGCAAACCCCTTCTTGCAGCTTGCGACCTTGTACGTCCTGCCGCTGTTGAACAGCTTGCGGTTCTAGGCAAGCAAATTGGTATACCTGTCCACAGGGAAGACGGCGCAAAGGACAGCTTCAAAGTTTATCAAAACGCTCTTTCATGGGCAAAACTTAACATGATCGACACTATCATTGTTGATACAACGGGTCGTCTGCAAATTGACGAAGTTATGATGGAAGAATTATCCCGTTTAAAAAAAGCAGTTAACCCCGATGAAATGCTTTTAGTCGCAGACTCGATGACAGGACAATCCGCCGCCGACATCGCCAAAACTTTTAACGAAAAAATCGGCCTTACGGGAGTAGTACTTACAAAGTTTGATTCCGACACACGGGGCGGCGCGGCGCTTTCGCTTAAAACAATAACCGGTAAACCCTTAAAATTTACCGGCACAGGTGAGAAGCCTGAAGACTTTGAACCTTTTCACCCCGATCGCATTGCAGGACGAATACTCGGCATGGGCGATGTCGTAAGCCTTGTAGAAAAAGCTCAGGAAGTAATTGATCAAAAAGAAGCTCTTGAACTCCAGAAGAAAATGGAGAAAGAAAACTTTACTCTTGATGATTGGCTTAACCAGCTTCGGGCTGTTAAAAAAATGGGATCGCTTCAATCCATGCTGGAAATGATTCCTGGAATGCAGGGACAGATCAACGAAGACGACATTGACAAGGAAGAATTAAAACATCAGGAAGCGATACTAAGTTCCATGACACGCAAGGAGCGCGCCAATCATTTGATCATCGGGCCGCCGCGCAGAAGCCGCATAGCAAGAGGTTCCGGCACATCAGTCGCGGAAGTAGCGCGTCTATTAAAAAAGTTTGAGAAAATGCGCGGCATGATGAAAAAAATGGCAAAAGGCGCAAGGGGCGGAAGAATGCCGAATATCCCCGGTATGTTCGGTTAAATTATAAATCCGGCGATTCGTTTCTATTGCTTCGAAATGGCATTGCGGGAAGACCGTTTTTCGCAAACAGAGGAGATGGACCAAACTTTCTCCATGCGTAGCGTACTCTGTCAGGCTTCGTTACTTTATCTGAATATACGATAACATCATTACCGTCAATTTCCGCCTTAGCTGTAAAATAATGTCCGTCAACAGCGGCAATCTCAAAACCTTCGGGAGCGCCGCGAAATTCCAGGCCGCTTTCAGCATGCGTAAAATGAAGGCGCAGACGAGTCTTTTCAACAACTGCCCAAAGAAACGCAGGCGCATCCGCATCAACATTTTTCCCGTAAACTTTTTTTAACGCTTGAAGAGCTAACCTGAAACCGACTGTTTGTTTGTTAAACGGATGAATGTTGTCATATTCACCGCAGTCGATAATTACAGCCATCCCTGTATTTTCAATACTGATTGATGCAAGATACTGGCTCTCCTGCAAGGCGCACCAACTTCGGCACAACTGACCTGCTTCTACATCTTCACGTGAAGCATACATCGTTAACTGAACAAAAAGGAAAGGCAAATGCCTGTCGTTCCAGTCACTGCGCCATTGATCAACAAGGTAGTACATCATATCGCAGTAGTCGCTGTAACGGCCTTCGTCTTCCTCGCCCTGGTAATAGATAAATCCTTTTATCGCAAAAGGCGCTGTACGAAGAATCCTTGCGGTGTGAAGGTTTACAGGGCAATAAGGGCTCGTATTTCCCGCAGGCTGAGGCCAGGGACATGGACCGCATTCTTTATTCAAAATTTCCCAGGTTACATTGGGATCTTTTTCCATGCAGTTACGCACGCGCTTGTCCCATTCCCGCCATTGTGAATCATATTCTTCCATTTCCGTATTGTACTGCTCATCAGTCTTACCGCCGACTTTCTCCGCATAATCATCAATAAATTTTTGTCCCGCACAGCTTCGCATTAGTTGTTCCCTGCTCATCCATGCGCTTATGGATGTTCCGCCCCATGAACAGTTTATAATACCAATTGGTATGCCTATATCGGCATTAATTTTACGGGCAAAGAAAAAGGCCGCTGCGCTTAACATAGCGGCTGTATCCGGCGCGCAAATTTGCCACCTGCTTGCCGCTTCTTCACGAAGATATTCATCGTCTACAACAGCGCGTTTAACTACCTGATAAAAACGTATGTTTTGATTCGCGCAGGCAGCAAGTTCGGCTTCGCCGTTTTTTACGTTAATCAGCTCCATTTCCATGTTGCTTTGACCGCCAGCGAACCATACGTCTCCTGTTATCACATTGCAAAAACGTATCTCGTTATTTTCGTTTTTTATTACAAGCTCGCCTGTTACACAGGCGGTAAGGGGAGGAAGCATAATATTCCATTTACCGCCGCGTACAGTAGTTTCAGCTTGTTTATTATTTTTTCCGTCTTCCCAAAAAACGCGGACAAAACTTTCCTCTGCGCCGCCTGTTCCCCAAACGGAAACAGGCTTACCATGCTGTAAAACCATATTGTCGGAAAAGATCGTAGCGGCTTTAAACGGCATTACATTTTATTTTCTTTGACCCATGCAACAATTTCATCAACCTTGCCGAAAACAAGACCTGTTACGGTATCAGCACAGCCATAGTAAATCGTCACCCTGCCTGTATCTTTATCCACAAGAGACGCTACCGGGAATGTTACGTTAGGAACATCGCCCGCCAATTCATAAATTTCCCGCGGATTTATAATATAGGGATTCGGGCGCGCAATCACTTTCCAGGGTTTATCAATATCCAGCAGAGCGGCGCTGAAAGAGTAAACAAAACCATTGCAGCTTGTAAGCACACCGTGGTAGAAAAGCAGCCAGCCTTCGGTAGTTTCAATCGGGCACGGTCCTGCACCTATCTTTGTACTTTGCCAGCCGCTGTTCGGACCCATTACATGGCGGTGTTTTCCCCAAAAAACAAAGTCAGGACTTTCCGAATACCATATATCACCGAACGGAGTATGACCGGAATCGCTTGGGCGGCTGAACATGGCGTAATTTTCCCCGATTTTACGCGGAAACAACGCGCCATTGCGGTTGTAAGGCATCATTGGGTTTTCCATCTGATAAAATTTTTCAAAATCGTATGTATAAGCCATTCCAAGACACGGCCCGCAATATCCGTTACACCAAATTATATAATAACGATCTTCGATAAAAATAACACGGGGATCATATTTATAATCGGAATCAGGCAAATTCGGATCAGTCTTTATAAATTGAATTGGCTTGTCTTCAATTTTCCAATTAATACCGTCCTTGCTGCGTCCTGCGTGAATGTCCATATGACGCGCGGTATCATCACAGCGAAATACTCCGGCAAATTCACCTTTAAAGGGAACAACCGCGCTGTTAAAAATGCTGTTTGAAGCAACAGTTAAATTCCTGGGAATAATAGGATTCTTTGTATATCTCCACATTAATTCTTTTTTTGGATCGCTTGAAGACGGTCTGTCTTCCCAGGGAATGTTCGGTATGCTGTTTCCGTTAACAATAATATTACTCATTTTTTTCTCCACGAATAAAAAAATTCCCGGCAATTATAAATTACCGGGAATTTAAAAAGGTTCCGAAACCTTAACTAACGGTTTGCTTCATCCAAAATGGCTTGAATTCTCGGAGCCCAGGATTCAACAATTTGGGACGGCGTCCCGTTTTCCCAGAAGCGTTCATCATACAGCATTGCGTCAGACGGATAACCCGGAATAATAGCGAAGTCTCTGTATGTAGCAATATTAGGATCTTTTTGCATAGCCATTGTTTCGTCAACAGAACGGCGGTCGCGATGGAAAGGATAATAACCTGGTTTCCAGTCAGTATCCATTGGGGTCATCCAAAGATCAAACGCTTTAAGAATAACGTCAACTTCATC
>JAITFK010000181.1 GCA_031281555.1 Treponema sp.
GATGAAGTTGACGTTATTCTTAAAGCGTTTGATCTTTGGATGACCCCAATGGATACTGACTGGAAACCAGGTTATTATCCTTTCCATCGCGACCGCCGTTCTGTTGACGAAACAATGGCAATGCAAAAAGATTCTAATATTGCTACATACAGAGACTTCGCTATTATTCCCGGTTATCCGTCTGACGCAATGCTGTATGATGAACGCTTCTGGGAAAACGGAACGCCGTCGCAAATTGTTGAATCCTGGGCTCCGAGAATTCAGGCCATTTTGGATGAAGCAAACCGCTAGTTAATATAAGTTTTTTAAATGTACACGCAAATATGCATGCCAACTAAATTTTCTTGTGTCGTTGAAAAATTGGCGACACCATATACAGAACTAACTATATGTTAATAAAATCCATTTTTATTTATTTGTTTTATTATGGCATAAGCTTTATATTATACCTTAATAAAATATTGGAATCTCTAAAAATATAATAATAGGAGTATGAAAAAACATGACTTTAGAAATATTGATATTATTATATGGATTTTATCCAATATCAATATCAAATAAAACACATTCGTTTTGGAAAACAATAAATAAATATATAGCTTCAAAAAAAGGCGATTGGCAAATAGCTTATCATTTATTGTGCTATGAGTGGCGTTATGATAAATCTATTGTAATTGATTTATATAAATATTTAGAGAAAAACTATCCGTACTCAATACCTAAAGCTCTGTTTTTCTCAGATTCAACTTCTTGGCTATTAAAAACAGTTTATATAAATAGAAAGGAATATTATCAAATTAGGAAAATCGGCGGTCTTGCTGTTGAAGAATTTCAAATTGAAGATTTTGCAAACAAGTGGTTAAGGGATTGTTTAAGCGGAGAATCTTTTTTTGAACGAAATAGAGATTTATTTACGGCTAATAATGTTAATATTTTCTTTAAAAATAATTCGCAATTTCAAAATGATGGAAGCTTTTGCAGGTTAATAAAACAGTACTATTCTTCAATAATATATCCAATACAAAATACAAATGTAATTAATATATTAGCTAATAAATTTAGATATTGTTTTAACAATCCGTACGTAATCAATTTTCTAGCATTTATACATAATAATGAAAATATTCCCGATTTAAATATTATTCAAGATATATGTGATTTTTTATTAATAGAGATAATTAGTTCAAACCGGCAAATATTTTCATTCAAAGGGCGTTCGTGGCATAGCTTGAATATTATTTGCAATGAATGGCATAGGACAATGAGAGTATCTCCGAAATTTATAGAAAAGAATATAAATCAACATTGGAATAAATTTTCATTTATTAACAAAAATGTTATAAAAAATAAGGATAAAATATGGAAATTCACGGAAATAACTACAGGTAAATTACTTTATGAAGAAGGAAAATATATGCACAATTGCTGCTTTTCATATATTGATAAATGTATTAATGGAGATTGCGCAATATTTTCATTAAGGTGTTATGATAAAGAAATAGTTATTGATAAAAAATCTGCTACAATTGAAATAACAGAAAATAAAAAACTTATACAAGCAAGAGGGCGGTTTAATAATGAATTAGACAAAGAAACAGTTGATATTATCGAGCATTGGAAAAATGAAAATGGAATATTAAATATAGACGAATATGATGTTAATTATGACAGCGGAAGATCTCTTGATAATTATTACCAATATAATATTGAATATGATAATTATAATGAAAATGATGATAAAATAGAAGAAAATTAAGCATTATAAAATTCAGAAAAATAATTAATAGAAAATAAAGAATTCCTAAATGTCATCATGGAATTGTAAGTACTATATAGAGCCTGTATTTATCCCATGAATTACAATTTCAGGAACAGCGCAGCATAATTAAACATGAAGGTTCACAGAGATACAAAAGGAGTTAAGCATGGAAGCAGTAGCAGTAAGGAAAAAATTACACACATTTATCGACGAAATGCCGGATTATTGTCTTTTGTCTGTAGAGCCGCTTTTATCATACCTTGCCGGTGAGCCGGTATTAGAAAGTATAAAATTACGCGCTGCAATCCTGACGAGTTAAAGTAATTTTAGTTATTCTTACTGCCGAGATGTTTCTCGATTATTTCAAGCTTCAAAGTACGCAAGTTTTCAGTAATCGACACCTTGTAAATATGCGGATTTAAAAGTCTCTTATAAGTAGAGTCGAAACTTTCAAGTTCAAGAGCCGTTCGGGCTTTAATTTCAGGTAACGAAGGCTGCTCCTTTACAAGAACGCCGTTTTCAATCCATTTGTTAAGGAGCGGCGACACGCTTCCTTCGATTGTGTGGTAAAAATGCCTGTAGTCGGCGGAAGGATGCCAGAAACAGAAGCGCTGCCCTGTTTTAATCTCGTCCGCTCCGTCAATGCCGAGAACGTCCGCCACCGCTTCTCCGTTTTTATCCCGTATCCTCCAAACCTGCTTGACGCCGGGGTTTGTAGTCTTGTCGGGGTTATCCGAAAACTTCATGACAGGAATCGCTTTTTTACCCTCTATACGGGCCGACAGTTTGTAAACGCCCGTAAAGGCGGCGGCCTGCGCTCCCGTTACCATCTTTGTCCCGACACCCCAACTGTTCACCGGAGCGCCGGCCTTCACAAGGGTTTCGATTATATTTTCATCAAGGTCATTTGAAACTGTGATAAAGGCTTTCTCAAGCCCCGCCTTGTCGAGCAGCTGCCTTACTTCGGTTGAAAGATACTGAATATCGCCTGAATCAAGGCGTACTCCGAAGTTTTTTCCCTTTGCGGTTAATTTTTTTCCGGCTTTAATGGCGCTGTGAATCCCGCTTTTGAGAGTGTCGTATGTGTCAATAAGGAAGATGGTTCTGTCGGGGTAAAGTGACGCGTAACAGTCAAACGCCTCTTCTTCGGTGTCAAAGGACATTATCCACGAATGCGCCATAGTGCCCATGACGGGTATCCCGAAAACTTTCCCAGCAAGAGTGTTGCTTGTCCCCGACGCTCCGCCGATAAATGCGGCGCGTGAAGCGGAAATCGCCCCGTCATACCCCTGAGCCCGGCGAAGACCGAACTCCATTAAATTCCCCTTGCCGGAAGCAAGCCAGACACGGCAGGCTTTTGTCGCTATTAAACTTTGAAAATTAATTATGTTTAAAAGCAGTCCTTCGATTATCTGACATTCAATAAGACTGCCTTCTACCCTTATAAGAGGCTCATTAGGAAAGATAATTGTTCCTTCGTCCATTGCCCAAAAAGAGCCTTTAAACTTAAAAGTTTTAAGGTAATCAATAAACGCTTCTTCAAAAACGGCAAGGCTCTTTAAATAGGCAATGTCGTCTCCGCCGAATGAAAAGTTAACAAGCTTTTCAAGAAGCGTGCCAAGCCCCGCGAACACGGAATAACCGCCGCCGAACGGCTGCTGGCGGAAAAACATTTCAAAGACAGCGGTTTCATTCAGGTTCCTTTTCCAGTAACCGTTCGCCATTGTAAGAGAATAAAAATCTGTAAAAAGCGCCGAACTATTCAGAGAATACGCCTATCTTCCTGAATTTCCGATAACGTCTTTCCGGAAGCTTGTTAAAATCTTCATTTTTAAGTTTGTTTACAGTTTCACCTAGCCAAGAAGCGATATTTTTCGCCGTAAGGGTTACGTCCTTAGCGGCGCCGCCTTCAGGCTCCGCTATAATTTTATCGCAAACGCCGAAACGCTTTAAATCTTCGGCGGTAATCTTCATAAGCTCTGCGGCTTCTCTTTCCCTTGAGCCGTCTTTCCACAGAATGGAAGCGAAACCCTTGGGCGAAATAACCGAATAGAGAGCGTTTTCAAGCATGGCAAGCTCATCGCAGACACCGAGAGCAAGCGCTCCGCCGGAGCCGCCTTCTCCGAGAACAACGGAAACAACCGGGGTCTTAAGCATCATGAACTCGTGAAGGTTACGCGCAATTGCCTCGCCCTGCCCTCTTTCTTCCGCTCCTACTCCGCAGTAAGCGCCGGGAGTGTCGATAAAGCAGATAACAGGACGGCGGAATTTCTCAGCCTGTTTCGCAAGACGCAGAGCCTTGCGGTATCCTTCGGGGTGAGGCATGGAAAAATTGATTCTCTGCAATTCCGCAATATCTTTCGCGCGTACCTGTGAGACAACAGTAACGGGAGTGTCGTTTAACAGACAAATCCCTCCTAGAAGCGCCGGATCATCGCTGAAAAAACGGTCGCCGTGAAACTCAATAAAGTCTTTGAAAACAAGGGGAATATAATCGTTAATTGTCGGACGGCCCAAATTTTTAAGGAGATCGAGTTTTTGCTGCATGTTTAACATTATTGTCCTCCTTTATAGCCGTGAAGCTTTATTATCTTTGCGATCATGTCGGGTAGTTCACTGCGGCGGCATATCGCGTCAACAAATCCGTGTTCGCCTACAAATTCCGAAGTCTGGAATCTTTCAGGCAGCACAGCGCCTATCGTGTCCTGAATGACGCGTTTTCCCGCAAACCCCAAAGTTACTCCCGGTTCCGCAAGAATAATGTCTCCGAGCATCGCGAAAGAAGCGGTAACGCCGCCTGTGGTCGGGTCTGTAATAACCGAAATGTAAAGCTGTCCTGCCTCGGTATGACGCGCGACAGCGCCTGAGGTTTTAGCCATCTGCATAAGGGAGATAATTCCCTCCTGCATACGAGCTCCGCCTGACGCCGAAAAAATGATTACCGGCATTTTATTGGCAGTGGCGTATTCAATGGCGCGGGTAATTTTTTCGCCTACAACGCTGCCCATACTTGCCATCATAAAACGGCTGTCCATAATGCCGATTACGGCTGGGAAGCCCTTTATCGTACAGCGGCCTGTAACAACCGCTTCGCTTGTTTCGCAGGATTTCCTTAATTCTTCGATTTTTTCTATGTAACCGGGAAACTCAATCGGGTTGCCGGATCTCATACTTGAATCGAACTCGCTAAAAGTACCCACGTCCGCGGTAATGGCGAGACGCTGCTGCCAGCCAAGCCTTGAATGGTTACCGCAGGAGCCGCATACCCATAGGTTTTTTTCAGGGTCGGGTACGGGTTTTTGACATTGAGAACAAATAAAATCAGACATAAAGGGATTGTACCAGTTTGCTATAGTTGTTACAAGTAGACAGTTTTTAAAAAAGTGTCAAATATAGAACAGTAACAATAATTAGCTGTTATGAATGGTTTTATGCGGTTCTGTAGTCAAAGAATTCAATATAAAAAAGGCTGTTTAGTCGTTTTCCCAAACAGCCTTATCTACCTCATTTTACATTTGTTAATTTATCCCAAGTTTTTTCTTGTTCGCATTCATTAACTCGGTTTGTTTAACCTGTAATCTGGCGTAACCTGTGTCTGTTTTAAACTTTTGAAAATCGGCCCAAATTTTGTCAAATTCCGATTCTGTCTTTGCAAGGAGCAACTTGGGTAAATCCTGGCCCCAACGGCGCGCTATAGTGTCATTAATCAAAGCTTCATCGCTGCCGGGAATCATACTAAGGTTGTCGTATTGCGCATAAGACACTACATAGGGACGTGTCCAAAGCTGCGGTTGTTCCAGCGATGGCGCGTATTCAATTGGGAACTGTTGTATCCAAGGATTATCCATAAGCATCCAGTATGTATATTGAACGCCGATTTCAACTTCTTGCCTGTTTTTATCGTTCTTATCTATAAAGTCGACATCAGGCAGAAGAGTCGGTACGCCGTTAACAATTGTGTATGTCGAAGCTATACCGAATGGATTACCTTCAGGTACACCGAAATAAGTATCCATCTGCCCTTCTTCACTTATTAAGTAAGTAAGGAATTGAATAGCTCGAACTTTATCTTTACAGTTTTTGGATATAAGCGTAACAGTCCAGCCGGCAATGCCGCCTCCGGGAAGAAAAGGATCGCTGCCTTTAGAATTTTTAGGGCCGTCAACCGCGATGTAAATTGTATTTGGATCGATACTGTAACGAGCGTGCTGCGGAGCCTGCATATCCCAGTTCTGGAAGATCATGGCAAAATAACGTCCCTGCGCGGCTTTCTCTTCGATCTGGGAACGTCCGTCAACAAATACATCCATTGAGATAAGCCCTTCGGAAGCGGCCCGGCGGAAAACTTTAAGCCATCGCACATACTCAGGATCATCTAGCCCCAAGGACGGAGATTCATACTTACCGTTCTTTTCAGGTCTTATCGCCAGAAAGTGCTGAAGATAGGATTCCAGCGAAACGTTACCTATGTCAGTAAACGCGTTGAAGACTATCGGGATAATGGGCTGTCCGTTTACTGTCGGGTATTTTTGTTTTACAGCGCGTAGAGCGTTTAGAAAACCATCAGGTGTAGTCATATCAGGCTTGCCGACAGCTTCATACATATCCTTGCGAACCAGAAAAGTTTCGTTAGCTGTCATCATTCCTTTGTAGCGCTCAAAATCACTAGGGGTAAAAGAAGCGTTGGGATAACCGTAAACGTTTCCGTCATCCTGCGTATACCAGCCAAGCTTCTGCGGATTTGCCGCTTTGAAAAAGAAGGGATCGTATTGTTCCGCCAGTTTGTTAAGCGGTTCAACCATTTCCGCGTCTATCATCATGGGAATCTGGCCTTCCCAGAAACCAAGGGTGATAAAATCAGGCAGTACGCCCCCCGCAATCATCGCGTTTAATCTTTCAGCTTCATTACCGGCAGGCACAATAAAGCGTACATCTACGCCGGTTTTAGCGGTGATATACTTTGAAACCCTTGATTCTCCCCATTGTCTGCTGAACCAGCTGAAATTGATGTACCAGTCAAACTGAATTGGTTTTATGACGTTTGCTTTCCAGCCTGGAACATCCGCCGAGCCTGATACAACGGAAGGCGCGCTGCCTTTCTTTCCGAAGCATGAACATAACATTACCGTTAAAACGACAAAAAACACTAAAATCGCGCTTTTTTTTCTCATGTTTTTCTCCTGAAAATATTAAACATATTTTCGCAACAATAGTACATTTTCTAAAAACTACTACCGCTGTATGGCGCCAATCATCACCCCTTTAACAAAGTAGCGCTGCAAAAACGGATACACACAGATAATCGGCGCTGTGGTTATCATCATAGTCGCTAATTTTACAGACTGCGAGCTTACTGCCTGAGCGGCAACTCCGGCCGGCATTCCTACAATAGACCTGGTCTGCGAAGACCCCGCTATTACACGGTAGAGAAAGGTTTGTATTGGCTGCAGGTCAGGGTTATTAATAAACATAACGCCCGAGAAAAAATCGTTCCAATGACCTACGCCGTTGAAAAGCGAAATTGCCGCGACGATGGGCATTGATAAAGGAATAACTATAGAAAAAAATATTTTAAAGTCATTGGCTCCGTCAATCTTAGCCGATTCCTCAAGACTTGCAGGCAATTCACGGAAGAACGTCATAAAAATAATACAATTGAAAAAATTAAAAAGTCCGGGAATAATATACACAAGAAATGTATCGTAGAGTTTCAAGCTCCGTAAAACAATAAAATACGGAATAAGCCCTCCGCCGAAAAACATTGTTACAGTACCTATCAGAAGGTAAACTTTATTACCCAGAATGTACCTTTTTGAAAAAGCGTAAGCAACCATTGAAGTAAAAAACACGCTGCTGAATGTCCCTATCACTGTACGCCAGATCGTTATATTAAAAGCGCGAATAATTGCTTTATCCAGAAACACGATACGGTAGCTTTCCAGTGTAGGCTTCCTTGGTATAATATATACTCCTCCCATCATTGTGTCCATAGATTCATTGAACGAGAGCACTGCCATATTCCATACAGGATACAAGGTAATAAAACAGATTACAGCCATTACGCCGATTATTACGCCCGTTGTTATTTTACCGCTGATTTTCGTATATACCTCCTAAAATAATGAAAAATTATTGATTTTCTTTGTCATCTTGTTAGCTGAAATAAGCAGAATAATGGCGACAACGGATTTGAAAAAACCAATCGCGCTGGCATAGGAAAACCGCATACTTCGCATCGCCACGTTGTATGTGTAAATGTCAATAACTGTGCTGCGCGGCGCGTTAAGTGGATTCCAAAGCACCAGTATTTGCTCAAAATTCGAATTGAGCAGACCGCCGATTGCAAGAATAAAAAGGATAGTTATAGTTCCCATTATACATGGTACGGTAATTGACCACATTTTCCTGAAACGGCCTACTCCGTCTAATTCAGCGGCTTCGTATATTTCCTGATCGATTCCGGCAATTGCCGCAAGGTAAATAATAGCCGACCAGCCCAATTCCTTCCAAAGGTTAGAAATTATCACAATGCTCCAAAAGTACCGCGGATACGCGAGGTAGGAACTTCCCTCTTTTATTATTCCCAGTTTTATTAACATTTCGTTAAAAAAACCCGTATCGGAAAGCCATGTTGTAAGAATACCTCCCATTATTACCCATGAAAGGAAGTGCGGCAGATAGGAAATAGTCTGCACAAATTTTTTATATCGCGTAGAAGGTAATTCATTCAGCAACAGGGCAAAAATAATGGGTAAGGGAAAACAGAATATTAGTCCGAATATACTGATCCCAAGTGTATTTAATAAAATATTGGGAAATTCCGGATCTCGTAAAAAAGCGATAAAATGCCCAAAACCGCAGTATGGCGCCCATGCCGATGTCAAAAACTCTTTACTGAACAGATTCTGTGTAACACGAAAATTTCTTTTGAACGCTACCAGGAGCCCGTACATAGGTAAATAATTAAAAATAAGCATCCATAATACCCCAAAAATTGCCATTATTTGCAGGTATTTTTCACGATTTAGCCGCTTAACTAAAGCAGCCGTTTGAAATTTCATGTTTGTTTTTTATCCTCCTTAATTATACATTCACTTTAACCGTCCAAAATGTTGTATTTAAAAAACAAAAAGTTTTATTGACAAATTAGAATGATACATGTACTATTAATATGTGCCAAATTGTATAGTACAATTTGGGGTTGCTTAGTAGAAATAACTGCTGTTAAAGTACTATTTTTGTATACTACAATTTACAGAAGGAATTTACTATAGTATGGCAATTCGGTTCCCGTGTTATTTGACGTGAACCAATGGAAATTATTTGTGAATTATTCATAGTATTTTAAAATACTATGATATAATTATATAGAGCATAAAAATTGACTATATTTTTATGCAATTATTTAAGGAGGATTCAATGATACGTTTCTCTGACAAAAAAGTGCATATTCTGGTTGTACTTGTTTGTGTACTGGTTTTGGTAGGCTTTACTGCCTGCGGTAAGAAGGGGAAAACTCCGTCTTCTGATGTTACGGCGGAAATTACCCTGATGATGTGGTCAGGCGATGATAAATTCTGGAAAGACATCGGCAACCAGAATCTTACACCGCAGGATTTACCCGCCCAAAACGTAGCCGCATGTTACGCCACAGCGAAAGCGTTTAAAGCGGTATACCCGAATATAAAAATCAATATTTTTGCAAAATCGGGCGATCCAAACGCGGATGGTCTGTGGGAACAGCATCGTGAGAATTTCCGTACTGAATACGGAATATATCCCGATATGTGGGCTGTTCAAGACTTAATCGGCGATGCTCAAAAGGGTCTTATTGCCGATTTATCAGTCCTGGCGGATGACCCAATGTACAAGAGTTTTAACCCTTCGGTTATGGCGCTGATGAATGTAGACGGCCGCCAGTTTGGAATTCCCCAATACTTGATTCCGTGGGCTGTTTATATAAACAAATCCCTGGCTGAAGCGAATAATATCGATGTACCGGATCCTGACTGGACTATCGCTGAATTTACCCGTTTTGTACGCCATTCCAAACCCAATGAATATTACGGAAGCATGGGTTCTTTCTCCGATGATTTGCGCTTGATTGAAACTGGTACAAAAGATTATACATGGCAGATTCTTAACCGCAAACCCGGCGAACCCTATGCCAATTTTAACTCAGAAGCTACAAGAAGCTTACTGCGTTATTTGGCTCAGTGGTCAAGCGATGCGATATGGCCTAACTTTGATCAGGGTAAGGTTTCCAGCGAGTTTATGGATCAAAACTGGTGGTGGGCTTATAAGTTCTTTATTGAAGGAAAACTATTGACAAATACCGCCGACCCTTGGATGATGGGCGATGCGGCGCATCCTGATCCTAACCATTGGGGCTCTGTAAGATCAGCTGATTGGGATATTTATCCCCGTCCGTCCACCGATTATCAACCCTGCACCGTAGGTATCGTACTTGACCCGTTTGTTATCCGCAATTACGCTATGGAAGACGGTAATCCGGAGCTTTCACCGGCGGAAGAAACCAAGCTTAGAATATGCTGGGAATTCGCAAAATTCTGGTGCGGCGACACCCGCGCTATTGAAGCCCGCGCAAAGCAGTTGTTCCTTGACGGCGAAACTTTAAAGTCCTGTCTTAACGATTCTTTCCCCATGGTTACAGGTCCTGAATTCCAGAAACAAATGGATATTTGGTACATTCCCGATCATCATAAACGCTTTGCGGATAAAAATAAAATGCCGGGTTTCCACTATGTATTGGAACTGTGGGAAAAAGGACAATTTTGGGATTATTCTGATAAAGCCTATCCCCGCTACTATGACTTTGAAGGAACCCGCCGTGATATAGTTTATGAATGGCTAAACGCATTCAGTCCGGATGTAGCCGGCGCCGCTCGATTTGACCCCAACTGGCTCGATCAGGTATATGCCCGTCTGCCGGCATGGAATACCGCAATAAACCAGCGCTGGGAAGCTGAATGGAAAAATTTAAGCACTGCTCTGGACAGGTATTACCCGAAGAAAAAATAACAATTCCCGCCTGACCGCTTAAAATGCGGTAAGGATAAAGCCTTGGGGGTGTACACCCCCAAGGTCTGTCCATAAAGTTAAGCTCTCGTCAAGAAGTGGCTTTATAACAGGCAATATTAGTATGCAAAAGGGGCTGGTTAGTGTCTAAAGTCAAAATATTTATCCTAATTACGATAGTAAGCATTGTTACAATAGGTGTTTTAGCCTTTTTATTCGCTTCAGGTAAAGTTATAATAGAGTCTGTAACCCAGTCTCAGGTTGACGCCGCCTATACGTTATTGCGTAATTCTCTCGATAACCCGCATTATACATATATTGATTTCTTAAATGATAACAGAATAACCAAAACTAAAAATGAAATAACCATAAAAGCGGCGGGAGGGGGAGATGTACTTGGAGAAAATAAAACCTTCGCATACCGCGTAAACGTTCCTGAAAAAGGTTTATATTACTTTACACTCAATTATAATACGGCAAGCAATGGTTTTATGGATGCGATTGTTTCTTTACGGGTTAACGGCGAAACTCAATATTCTGACGCGAATAATATCATCTTACCATTGTTCTGGGAGGATGAATCGAAAATATACCCCATTGATAAATACGGGGATGAGTCCGTTCCTCTGCAAAAACAAATACCCGGCCCTCATACCGTTTCTCTGTTTGATACACGTTACACAAAAGATTTACCTTTGAATTTCCTGTTGAACCAGGGTGAAAATTTAATTGAAATAAAGAATGAAACTTCTCAAACCTTATGGTTAGGTGATTTAACCGCTTATTCTTACCGTGAACCTGCCCCGTACAAAGTTTCCGGAACAGGTACAGTATCCGAATATGTTAATATCACCGCTACCGATTATGTGAAAAAAAATTCTCCCCATGTTTCCATTAATTCTTATTCCAGCCCTCATTTAACTCCGTATGATCCGTTAAACAAAAAAATCAGCACAATACGCTCTACCAGGGCAGGAAATGAAATTTTTTATCAATTTAACGCTCCCCAGGACGGCAATTACGCAATAACGTTCCATTGCCAAACCGCAGTAGAAGATTTCTCTTCATTTGTCAGTGTAAAAATTGACGGAGAATTTCCCTTCGCGCAGATGGCGTCTTATCCGCTGGCTCCCAGTGTTAATATTTGGCGGAACCAAACATTGAAAGACAGCGAAGGGAAACCTTTTTTAGTGTACTTATCACGCGGGAAGCATAACTTTTCAATTAAAACGGAGCTTTCACCTGTTTCCGGTCAGGAACGCAGTTTACGTTTATTGATTGACCATTTAAATCAATTCGCCATTGAGATAAGGAAAGTAACCGGAAAAGATATAGACAGAAATCGAACATGGCATCTGACCCAGTATATTCCGGAAGTCAAAGATTATTTGGATGCTTACGACATAATTTTCAGAGATATTATTCACGGGCTTTCACAGTACAGTCCCAAAGGTGAAGATTCTTCCGTTATTACACCGTTGGTACAGGCCTTGTCATATCTGGAAAAACTTCGGAAAAGACCTGATGAACTTCCTCTGTATATAGAATCCTTAAGCGGGCAGGACGCTTCAGTACTACAGCAAGCCGGTGTCGCTCTGGATTCTCTTTACGTTCTTGGCATGGAAATAAATGCCATTTACATAGGGAAAACTACGGAGTTACCGAGAGAAAAAGCGCGTATAACCACAGTATT
>JAITFK010000190.1 GCA_031281555.1 Treponema sp.
CTGCCTATTAAAAATATCGGGCTTGTTATTTCAGGCGGCAAAGTAATCTCGTCCGCGAACAGGCAGTACGACGCGCTTGTCTTTTACAAAGACGGTAAAGCGGCGATTGTTAAGCAGTCCGCCCTGCAATCAACGGAAAATATCGAAAACGCTGTCGGCGGCTTTTACAAAATACTTGCAGGCGGAGAACTTGCGGAAAGGACGCAGGGGCGTGAAGAAAGGCATCCTCGAAGCGCCGCCGGAATATCAGCTAACGGGAAATACCTTTACCTGCTTGTGGTTGACGGCAGGAGAACAGCCAGCATCGGCAGCACAGAAGGGGAAACCGCCGTCATTTTGCGCTCTCTAGGTTCGTGGGAAGGAATAAATTTTGACGGCGGCGGCTCAACCGCGCTTGCTCTTCGTTACGAAGACGGCAGGGTAAGAACAGCCAACACTCCCATTCACGGCGGAATTCCCAATCAGGAACGAGCAGTCGCAGGCTGCCTCGGAGTTTCCCTTAATCCTTCCAGGGAAAAATAAAGTTCCTGAATGAACGTGTTCCCGTTTTTTCACGCTCTTCTATTAATAAAGCGTCCCAAGGTATCTTACGGCGGTTTGCGTCAGGATTAGCTTCCAGCCAGTCATATTTTAATAGACGCAGGCGCAAGGCTTCGTCAAGGTAAAGGAAAATACCAACAGGGCCGGGAAACATAAATACAAATACAACGGAAATTATCAGGGCAATTAAATTATGAATAAGAAAAAAAACCGCAAAGCCTGAATTGTCCAGCGAAATAATCATACACTTTTTTATGGATTTTTTTATTTTTGATCCCAATCTGGCGTAAACTGAAAAATAAAACTGAAATGAAAGCAGGGCTAAAATCAACATCCAGAAAACAATCGCCGCAAAGACAATTCCCAAAGGAGAGTCCATAGTAAGATAAAACGGAAGAATAACTGTCATTACCAGAAAAATAATAAATACAAAAAAAGCCATAAAAATCCCGGCGGGCCATGCTGTTTTAAGATTCTTGAAAATATCAACAAACTCAAATGAACTGTAATCTGAAATTGATTTAATTGTAACAGCCGCAGACGCCAGATACACAGAACAAAGAAGAATCCCAAAGGCGCTCAACGCAATTTCCAGCGCCGTTGAATCAAAATATTTGGCGGCTAAAGCAGGAAGAAAAATGGGAATTGAAACAACAATAATAAAGCCGATATTAAGAACGACAATCTTAAACATATTATCCCACAGGTCATAAAAAGTTTTTCTTATAACAAATCCAATCATGGGTAAATAATACTGTTTTTTTTTTATAAAGTCGAGGCTGTAAATTGCAAGGAATCACAGTGTCCACAGTTTTCTGACAGCTTCTTAAATATGCTAATTCCCATTGTACATCAATTTCTAATTATATATAATCGTACAAAGAGGTAAAAAGTGATTGTAATGAAGTTCGGCGGCAGTTCGGTAGCTGACGCGTCGCGGATACGTCACGTTGCGGAAATAGTAAAGACGCAGTTGGAAAAAAAACCTGCGCTTGTATTATCCGCTATGGGAGACACAACCGACCATCTTCTTGAAGCGGCGGAAACAGCGCTTAAAGAAGGCAAAGTAGAAATCAGTCATATAGAAAAACTTCATCTTACAGCTATTAAAACGCTTAAGCTGCCAATTCAAAAAGAGATTGGCGTCCTTTTAGACGAATTAAAACGCCTGCTGTCAGGTATTGCTCTTATCAGAGAGCTAACGGTTCGTACCAAGGATTATCTTGTATCATTTGGAGAACGTCTGTCGGTACGCATATCGGCGGCCTATTTAAAATCTATCGGCATGAACGCCAGGGCTTTTGACGCATGGGAACTTGGCTTCATTTCAAACTCCGGTTACGGCCACGCTGAACTATTAAAGGAAAGCTGGGATTTAATCCCTCAAAAAATACTGCCATTAATAAAAGGAAATGTACTGCCTGTTATAACGGGTTTTATAGCGAAAGATGAAAATAACATAATCACAACGCTTGGGCGGGGCGGTTCCGATCTTTCCGCTACAATGATCGCCGCCTCCTGCAGAGCCGATGAAGTTCAGGTTTGGAAGGATGTTGACGGCATCCTGACAGCAGACCCGAGAATAGTAAAAAAAGCGCGCCCTGTGCAAAGCGTTACATACGATGAAGCAGCGGAGCTTGCCTATTTCGGGGCGCAGGTACTTCATCCGAGAGCTATGCAGCCATGCATGAAAACAGGAACACCTGTACTTGTAAAAAATTCGTATAACATCGAAGCGCCGGGAACAAGAATTGAACCGGCGTCGTCAGGCGGAAAAAACAGGCTTCCCGTACGCGCAATTACTTCCCGTCAGAATGTAATGCTTGTAGATATAGTCTCTACAAGAATGCTAGGGCAGTACGGTTTTCTGGCGGAAGTTTTTTCCATTTTTGCAAGGCACAACATTTCGGTAGATATGGTCGCGACAAGCGAAGTATCGGTCTCTCTCACCCTTGATACCTCTCATGATTTAACCGAAGCAAAAAAAGAGCTGAATAAAATCGCAAGCGTAGAGATAAAAACAGGAAAGGCGATTGTTTCTATTATTGGTAACGTCAAACGCTCATCGGAAATTCTTGCGAGGGCGTCTAAAATATGCCAGTATATCGGCGTTACTGTGCAAATGATTTCTCAGGGAGCTAGCAAGGTAAATATAAGCTTTATTGTGAATGATACAGAAGCGGTTGAAACAGTAAAAGCGCTTCATCTGGATTTCTTTGAATCCTAATTAAGGAAACATCATGAAAATAGCAATTATCGGCTACGGTAAAATGGGAAAAATGATAGAACAAGTTGCCCATGCTCAGGGGCATACCATTGGGGCAATAGTAGACCCTCTTGCAGAGCACGCCGGAATACCCATAAGTAAAAATATTGCCGAAGCAAGCTTTGATTCCGTTGACGTTGCAATTGAATTTTCTCAGCCCGCATCCGCTGTATCAAACATTATCGCACTTGCGAAAAAGAAAATTCCAACGGTAACGGGAACAACAGGCTGGCATGAACACATGGACGAAGTTGCAAGTGAAATCAAAAAATCGGACGGCTCGCTTCTTTGGGCGTCTAACTTTTCAATAGGGGTGAATCTTTTCTACCGTATAGCATGGTACGCTTCTGAGCTTGTAAATAATTTTGACGAATACGATGTCGGCGGATTTGAGGCGCATCACAATAAAAAACTTGACAGCCCTTCCGGAACTGCTAAAATACTGGCTGAGGGCGTTCTTTCCAGAATCGAGCGGAAAAAGAAAATAATATGGGAAACCATGAACCGTAAACCTGAAGCAGACGAACTGCACTTCCCCAGCCTGCGGATTGGTAATGTTCCCGGAACTCACAGCTTGTTTTTTGACTCATCTGCGGATACAATCGAAATCAGCCATACAGCCAGAAGCCGCGAAGGTTTCGCGTCAGGCGCTGTAAGAGCCGCGCAGTGGCTCGCAGCTAAAAAACGGCACGGTGTTTTTACGATAGACGAAATGTTAAAAGATATTTGGGACCGCCGCGGTTCCTTGAAAATTTGAGGTGAATATATGACACAATTCGGCGGCGCTTTTACGGCGCTCATTACACCAATGACAGAATCAGGGGAAGTTGACTACGACGGTTTTCGCAGACTCATTCAATTTCAGATAACAGAGGGGATAGACGGTATTGTCCCGCTTGGAACAACCGGAGAAAACCCCACTCTTGACGAAGATGAAGAAGACAAGTTAATTGAAATTGCGGTAAAAGAAGCAGGTGGGAAAATTCCGGTCATAGTCGGAGCCGGTTCCAATGACACAAAGCACATGGTTAGTTACGTTAAACGCGCAAAAAAAATGGGCGCTGACGCAGCGTTAGTTGTAACTCCCTATTATAACAAACCCAACGATGACGGTCTTTTACGGCACTTTGAAGCCGCCGCTTCTGTCGGCATTCCCATTATTGTTTACAACATAGCATCCCGCACCGGCAGAAATATCCCTACGCCTCTTATGAAAGAAATCGCCAAAATTCCAAACATTGCAGGCGTAAAAGAGTCATCGGGCGATCTTAACCAAATGGGTGATGTTATCAGAGAAATCGCAATGCCGCGCAAAGCCGAAGGCGGAAAATTCTGGGTGCTTTCCGGGGACGATCCATTAACACTGGCTCTTACAAGCATGGGCGGAGACGGAGTAATTTCCGTTATTTCAAACCTGTTACCCGCAAAAGTAAAAGCTCTTGTAAAATCCGCATTTGAAGGCAATTATGAAAAAGCTCGTGAACTTCACTATGAACTTATTCCGTTTATAAAAGCCGCTTTTATAGAAACAAATCCCGTTCCAATAAAACAGGCAATGAAATGGGCAGGCATTCCCGCAGGCCCCGCCCGCCTTCCTCTCGGTAAACTTGCGCCCACAAGTGAAGCGGTCTTAAAAAAAGCGATGATTGATTTAGGGATTGAATTTGTCAGGTAGGTTTGGGGAGATTTACGGAACTGCAAGGCAATTGTTGATTTGATAAATTTTTTATCCAAGACGTTTAACTGTCCTAAGTGGGATTTGCGGTTTTTTTCAGAGAAAGAAATTGTAGTTGAAGGCGGTTGCGTTGATGGTTGAGTGGAGGGAATTGTTGATTATTACAAATATGTTATAATTCAAATTACATCGTCTTTAGAAAAACAATTTGGCATTTATTATTGAAAACTTGTTTCATTTCCATATTGGTGTTAAAATAAAACCAATGGCCCATACTGATCTCTATATAGTTGATAATAGCAGTACTGAACTATCAGTTAAGAAGTATCTTAATGAATGGTGCGGTATTTCACGGCAAATGGATATTGCTACCGGCTATTTTGAAATAGACGGTCTTTTGGAACTTGAAGGAAATTGGCAAAAACTCGAAAAAATCAGGATTATTTTAGGCTCTGAAATTACCAAAAGAACAAATGATATTTTTGTAGATATTAAAAATTATTTCTTAAACGGTCTTAATAAGAGTATAGAAAACGAAAAAGAAAAAACGAATTCCTTTCCGGTGTTCCCGCCGTGCTTGATGCCTTAAAATCCGGAAAAATAGAATGTCGTGTTTTTGACAAAAAGAAATTTCACGCTAAAGCGTTTATTACATATTTTAAAGAAGAAGTACACAAGAAATTTCTAACGTCTAT
>JAITFK010000022.1 GCA_031281555.1 Treponema sp.
GTTATAGGTTTGAAAGTCCTGCCGATGAGGGAAGCTGTCTCTCCTTTTTCAGAAGCGGGTTTTTTAATTACAAATCCGCCGTACGGTAAAAGACTTGGAGATCAGGAAACTGCCGAAAAAATTTACCGTGAAATGGGCAGTCTGGAACAGCGTTTTCCGGACTGGAAAATTTTGGTGATAACGGATCACAGCGGCTTTGAAAGTTTTTACGGAAAAAAAGCGGATGCCTGCCGTGAGATTAGTAACGGCTCCGTACCTTCCTATTTTTTTCAATATGGGATATTATTCTAAGAAATGGCAATTGCGGTTGAACATGAAAAACGCCGGAAAGAAATCCTGGGAAAAGCCCTTATGGTTTTTATGGATGATGGATTTTCTGACGCTACTTTTCAAAAAATAGCGGATCGCTGCGGAATAACCAGAACAATACTGTATCTATACTTTAAAGATAAAAAAGAAATATTTAAATATAGCATTAAACAGTTTTTAACCAGCGTTGAAGAAGATATTAAAACAATTAAAGGTGATAATTCTCTGAATATTATTGAAAAAATAACCAGGATTCTTTTGGGTATTATGAGTTTGATGGAACAAAACCGTCAGCTTCTTTCCGTTGTGCTTGATTATCTTATGCATATTACAAAAAGCAGCGTTGATCCTGAAACGCGGTTACGCCACAGAACAGTAAGGTTCAGGCGTATCCTTGCGAATCTGGTAATAGAAGGCGTTAAAACAGGCGAGTTGAAAAAAGTAAATATTAAAACTGCAGACGATTATCTGTACAGTTTTATTGAATCTGCCATTTTTCAAATAACCGTTTTAAAACGTAAAAACATTGATGACCTGAAAGATACGACTGTTTTCGCTGTAAGGCAGTTCTCGGTTTAAATGCGTGTTGTTATAGTCGGCGCCGGTTATACCGGCACACAGTTGGCAAAATATTTAATTAACGAAAAACACGATGTCTCAATTATTGAAGCAAGCGAAGACCGCGCAAGGTCTGTTTCAAACCGTCTTGATTGCATGGTTATCAATGACAGGGGAAACAACATTAAAGCTCTGCGGGATACCGGAATATCCGAGGCAAATGCGCTTGTCTGTGTTACAGGCTCCGATGAAATGAACATGGTTATCTGCGGTATTGCAGCTTCACTTTGTACGGAAGAGGGAAAACTTATAAAGATAGCCAAAGTACGCAATGAAGATTATATTCATTTAAACAGTGATAACGGGAAAAAAGTTTTGGATATTGATTATTTTATTCATCCCGGTATTGAAGTTGCGCGTTCCATAATCAAAGCTATTGAACACGGCGTTATCGGCGCTGTTCTTTCATTTTCGGATACTCCCTATGAACTTGGAGCAATTGATATTTCAGCAGGCAGCGGTCTGGACGGGATTTCTCTTTTTGATTACAGAAAACTTGTAAAATATGAAAGTCTTGTTACTCTTGTGGAACGCGGAGATGATGTAATACTTCCTTCAGGTTCAACTGTACTAAAAAGCGGCGATCATGTTCATATTCTGGCCGACACTGATAACCTTCCTGAAATTTACAAGCTTGCGGGAGATAATCAAAAACCCATTAACAAAATAGGAATTGCGGGCGGCGGGAAAATTGGTTCGCTTATTGCGGAAGGGCTGTTGAACACAGACAGTATAATTAATCAGGATGATAAAAATATAAACCAACCTAAAAAAAGTATTATTTTATCAGCGTTCTCCCGGATTTTTAAAAATAAAAACCGCCATGTTGTTATAATCGAACAGGACTCCGCTCTTTGCAGGGAACTTGCTGTTCGTTTTCCTTCCGCATTGATTCTAAACGAAGATATCTCCGATGAAAGTTTTGTAAACGAAGAAGGACTTGATAACCTTGACTGTTTAATTGCCGCAAATGTAAACGAGGAACTGAATATAATCACCTCCATTTTTATGAAGTCAAGGGGTATTCCTCGCACAATTGCGCTTGTTACAGGTTCCGGTCATGCGGCAATGGCTCGGCATTTGGGAGTGGATGTAGTTATTCCGATTCAACATGTTATGGTAGATTCAATTCTCACCAAACTGATGGGAAGCGGCATCAAGGAAGTCCGCTCGCTGGGTGATGGCAATGTTGAATTAATCGAAATTGAAATCGGCAGTAATGCGCCTGTAATTGATAAACCAATTTCTACGTTCAAACTTTCAGCGGGCGGTCTTGTGCTGCTTGTAAGCAGGGAAGGGGAATCGTTCATTCCGAAAGGTGATTATGTATTCAAGGAAGGAGATCGCATTGTCCTGATAGCCAGGTTCGGCAGTCAGGCGGAGATTGAAAAATATTTTAATACGGATAAATAAATGAAAAGACAGTTGACGTTTATTTTATTGGCGGTCTTTTGTCTTTGTTTTCTGGGCGCTCTGCCTTTTTATTTTTCCGGCTTCATTCCGAATTTTACCGATGCGTTTTTTGAAAGCGTTTCCGGTTTTACAACAACCGGCGCGACTGTAATTTCCGATATTGAAACCCTTCCTGATTGGCTGTTATTTTGGCGGGCAGCGACTCAATGGCTGGGCGGTATCGGGATACTGTCTTTGTTCATGTTTTCCCCGGTTTTTTTTACAAGTGGTTTTAAGCTTTTCAGAATAGAGGCCGTAGGTTCGGACAGAGAAGAGCTTTCCCCGCATCTTCCGCAATTTGCTTTCAGTATTTTATTGATTTATGTTTCTCTTACAGCTTTGCAATTTTTGCTGTTTTTAATTTTTGGAGTGGATTGGTTTAACGCATTGACCTTGTCATTTTCTGTTGTTTCTACAGGAGGGTTCAATACCGGAAACAACGGAATTACAGGATTTAATTCTTCGGCAGTTGAATGGATATGCGTATTTTTCATGTTTCTGGCCGGTATTAATATCTCTCTTATTTGGCAGTTGTTTCGTAAAAAAATCAGTAATGTAATTTATAACAGTGAAGTAAAAACATATACTGTCATTGTTTTGTTTACGGTTATTGTTATTACAATTGCTGTTCTTCCAGGCAGCCCGTCATTCGGCTATGCTTTACGGCAGGCTTTCTTTAATGTTGTGTCATTTGTCAGTACCACAGGCTTTTTATCCGCAGATTACAGTACATGGCCTTATTCCGTGCAAGGAGTTTTGTTCCTGCTTCTGTTTACAGGCGGCTGTTCCTTTTCCGCCGCAGGAGGAGTTAAAATTATTCGTTATGTGTTACTTTCCGAACAGGCATGGAATGAAATGGTACGCATTGTGTACCCGCATGGAATTTTCGATGTAAAACTTGACGGCAGGAGCGGGTATAAAAAAGCGGTTCACAGTACGGTGGGGTTTATATTTCTATATTTTTTAATTGTATTTTTAGGAGCCTTGCTTGTAAGTTCCGGAGGAACGGATATTTTTAATTCATTTATCACCGCTTTGGTTTGTCAGGGGAATATCGGCCTTGGCTCTCATATTCCCTTTCATGAATATCCCGCTTATGTAAAACTTGGTCTTTGCCTCGTAATGATTACAGGAAGGCTTGAGCTTTGGATGGTATTGGTATTATTTACCGGAGATTTCCGGCGGAGATAAACATAATGAGACAAAAACGTTTTAGTAAATTGTTTATTCTGGTCCGTGTGCTTGCAGTATTGCTCGGATTTATTCCGTTAATAATGCTTTTCCCCCTTGTTATGGCAATATCATTAGGTGAAAAAATAATGATAGGCTCTTTTGCCGCTCCGATGTTTATTACTTTAGCTTTGTCCCTTGCAAGTATTTTTTCCCTTCGCAGAAAAAAACTTCACCTTAACGCCAAAGATGGTTTCCTGCTGGTCTTTCTTTCATGGGTTTTGGCAAGCTTAATCGGCGCTGTTCCGTTTATGTTCTGCGGCCTTGGTTTTACCGATTCATTTTTTGAAAGCGCCTGTTCTTTCGCCACTACGGGCGCAACGACAATAACCGATATTGAAAGTTTTCCGTATTCGCTTCTCCTTTGGCGCAGTATTGCTCACTGGTTCGGCGGAATAGGTATAATTCTTGTTTCTGTCGCACTTCTTCCTGTTCTCGGAATAGGCGGCTTTCAATTGCTTAAAGCCGAGGAGACAGGCCCGGAAAAAGAAAAATTTACGCCGAAAATTATGGTTACAGCCCAGCTTCTTTTACTGGCTTACAGTTCGCTTACCTTTATTCTTTTCTGCTTATATCTTTTCGGAGGAATGAGCCGGTTCGACGCTCTTTGCCACAGCCTGACAACTATGGCTACAGGAGGGGTAAGTATAAAAAATTCAGGGCTGGCCGCTTATAGTTCCGTATTTAATGATGCGGTAACTACGGTATTTTTTCTGCTCGCAGGGATTAATTTCAGCATATACTACCGCCTGTTAATGGGAAAATTCCGCGATATTCTGAACAACACCGAAATAAAAGTTTACATTGGCATTTTTATAACAGCTTCGCTTGTGCTTACCCTGTCTCTTTTACCGGAATATGGCTCTCTGCCGACTGCGCTACGTTATGCGTCTTTTCACTGCGCATCAATAATTTCCACCGCAGGCGGTGCGGTTGTCAATTATGAAAACTGGCCTGCTTTTTCCAAAATGATTCTTTTTATACTGATGTTTTCAGGCGGTTGTTCCGGCTCAACAGCGGGCGGGTTTAAAATTATACGTCATGTTGTACTCTGGAAACAGATGAGAAGCAGCATGAAACAGCTTATTTACCCGCAGGGTGTTTTTAATATACATATAAATAAACGTGTCGGGCGCAAGGACGTAGTTTACGGCGCGGCAGGGTTTTTATTTATTTATTTTTCTTTGGTTGCTATAGTTACGCTTGTTACGGCATTATCCGGCGTTGATGTTTTCTCATCATTTTGCGCGGCTCTTTCAATGACAGGAAACATCGGCGGCGGATTTGGCATAGCGGGCCCCGGACACAACTACAATGTTTTTGCGGATCATATAAAATGGTTTTATTCGTTTGTAATGATTGCAGGCCGGCTTGAATTGTGGACGGTGTTTGTTTTATTTACAGCAGTATACTGGCGCAGGTGATTTTGCAGGGTAAGCGGCAAATTTAGAAAATCCTCTTTGCAAAGTTGTACAATCCGTTTTTCCAAACACCAAAATCATGACCGCCGCGAATCGTGTAATATGTGGTTTGTACTCCATTATCTGTAAGAGACTTATTGTAATCTTGAGAAAAAGAGAGCAGCCCATCCTCTAAACCGCAGCATATCATTATAAATGTGTTGTTCTTGTATTCATCCGGAAGTTTCATTTGTTCAGCAGAAAACGGTAAACTCGGAGCGGCGGAAAAAGCGCCGATAAACCCGAATGTTTCAGGCATGGAAATTCCTATGTTAAGAGACTCCATGCCGCCCATTGACAATCCGGCAATGGCGCGTCCGGTACGTTCTTTTGATACTTTATATTCCTTTTCAATAAAGGGCATAAGGTCGTTCTTTAATTCATTGAAAAAATTATTAAAAGCATTAACATTTGCCGTTCCGTAAACATCAGATGGAACAATATTGGGGTTCATAAAACGCACATTTGGCATAACTACTATCATGCGTTTTGCATCACAGGCGTTAATAAGGTTGCTTAGTATTCTATCTGGATTGCCGTTGTCTTTCCACTCGGTGTGAGTTCCGTTGATTCCGTGCAGTAAATACATTACCGGATATACTTTATTTGCTTTATATCCCGGCGGAGTATAAACATAACACTTTTGCGTTGTGCCGGTTGTTTTAGATGAATACGATTTTTCTGTCAAATTTCCGAGTTTTCCTTTTTTCTTGTCAAATCCGGAAGGCGCAGCAAAAGGATCAGATTCTTCTTTAGGTTGATTTTTTTTATTTTTATATGCGGTTAATAAATACACGCACACAACTGTAACAAGAACTACAATAACTGCCAGGAAATAAAAAATATTTGTCTTAATAATTTGGTTCTTCCACAATAAAATAAAGTCTGTGTTAACGTACACGCATTATTTACTATAACAGAGCAATTTTTACCTGTCAATTAAGAAATTCACTTTTCAAACGAACAATTGAATTCTTACATCGTATCTTGAAATTAATCGTTATTTACAGGATATTAATCTAAGCATAGATGCTTGTTATTACGGAGAAGGAAAATGAAATCGCTGATTATCGGATTATTAATTATGGCTGTTGCGGCTTTTATGATCGTGCCGCCTGAGACTGCCGGTTTTGGACTTGGCTGGAAAACAAATGTTGTGGATTTTCTCAAGGGCGGAGTTCCGGTTTTTGCAATTGTTGTTGGTATTATCGTTATCTT
>JAITFK010000053.1 GCA_031281555.1 Treponema sp.
GTTAAGCCAAGGTAGCTGAAAATAGGCCTCATCCAGTCGGTATCGCGGCCCGCGAGATAATCGTTTACGGTAACAACATGAATGCCCTTTCCCGGAATCGCGTTAAGGTAGGCGGCGGCTACAGACATCAATGTTTTTCCTTCGCCTGTTTTCATCTCTACGATTTTCCCCTGATGCAGAACAATGCCACCGAGTATTTGTACGTCATAGGGACGCTCGCCGAGACACCGTTTCGCGGCCTCCCGCGCGAGAGCGAACGCTTCAGGCAAAATACTGTCAAGGCTTTCGCCTTTATTGAAACGCTCGCGGAAAAGCGATGTCATGCGCGGGTATTCTTCCGCGGGAAGAGAGACGGCCCATGCCTCTTTCTCATTTACCGCTTGTAATACCGGCATCAGGGCTTTTAAATCCCGCTCGTGCTGGGAGCCGAAAATCGCCGTGAACAACTTCTCTAGCATAGGTTTAGTCTATAAAAAAACCGTCTGATTGGCAATGAGCGAAAATATACTGGAAACAGCTTAACCGCTGTTTGTTCATTTAATAAAAGTCAGACCGTACATTAATTTACTACGACAATACTATAAGCATTGGACACAGTAACTCCAACAATGTGCAGATATGTTCTTTCTGCACCTTTCCAATAACAGGCTTTTATAGTAACGCTGCTGTCCTTTTTTTACAAAGACTATACATAAAATAACCGCTGTATGATATAATAGTTTTATGAAACGTATAATAATAACCGTAATTTTATGCTTTTTCGGAATGACTGTCTTTCCGCAGGATACGTCATTTTATCTCAGCGATTATATGAGGGATGATGGATCTTTTGAAGATCGGCTGCTTATTCTGGAAGCGGTCAGTGATTTAGGACTTACCGGAATTGGGGAATTCTATCATAACGCTCTTAAGTACCTGTTTGTCAGAATGCCTGATATTAAGACTAAAACAGAGCAGGATGCCGCTGAAAAATCCGCCGTAATTTTAAGTCAGGGGCTTGGAGCGGAAAAGTACACCGATGCAGCTCCGGAACTTTGGGAAACCGTAGATTTCTTTGATATTGTCAGAATCGCCAATCAAGGGAATGCTATGCAGGCCGCCTTGATTGCCCTGGGACAGGTAAACGGCAAAGATTATCTTCCTCCAATCATACAACGCTTGAATCAATACAATATGCAAACATTCAGAAATGAGGCAAAGCTCAGGATTCAGATGGCAGTTGTCGGATGTGTAAATGCCATTGAAGCCTTTAAGGATATTTCCGGTTACAAACCAGTGTTTTTTGTTTATACCGGCAGTTATGATCCGGATGTCAAGCAAATAGCCTACAATGCCCTACCGAATATTGCTGATGACCCTGGTGAAGTAATAAGCGAAATTATTCAAGACGCTTCAAATAATCCTTATATTAAATATGAAGCATGGAGAGAAATGCTAAGAACAAAAGCGCCTGATTCTTCCAAAGCAAAGGTGGCGGTAACAGCGATTGCGACAAGCTGGAATTATTCAACATCCAACAGGTCATACCAGTCTAATTTACTGGAAATGCGGAAAAGCGCTATTGATATTATCCGTCAATACGGAACCGATGACAAATCCATTTATGACTATCTGGATAAGTCATACATAAATAACTTTAATATCAGAGAACCGGATTATGACGAAATTATGCTATCCTTGAATGCCCTGGCGGCGCTGAAAAGCGATGAAGCGGTTGGACTTCTATATAAGTACCTCCATGAACTTCATGACAGAAGGCGTAACGGCGCATGGGGAGACAAGGAAAGACGCATTTTTCAATGGTTAATTTCCTGTCTGGAGTTTACCGGAACCAAGTCTACGGATGTAAAGCTTCTGTTTAACACCATACAGCGGACTGCTGATTATACTCCTTTTGAACAGGGACTTGCAAAGAACGCATTGGCAAAGCTGAACTAATTTTCATAGAATAAAAAGGGGAAACATCCAAAAATTTAAGTTTTTGGATGTTCCCTATATAAAAAATTCCTACTGTATGATATAATAGGTTTATGAAACGTATATTAATAACCGTAGTTTTTTGCTTTTTCGGAATGACTGTCTTTGCTCAGGATATGTCATACTATACTAACGAGTACATGAAGCGGGACGGAAGTTTTGCAGAACGGCTGATTGTTCTGGAAGCAGTCCGTAACGGTGAATTTACCGGAATTGGGGAATTTTATCATAATGCCCTTAAGTATCTCCTGCTAAGAGTGCCGGATATTAAAAACAAAACAGAGCAAGATGCTGCTGAAAAATCAGCTGTAATCATAAGTCAGGGGCTTGGAGCGGAAAGGTACACTAACGCCGCTCCTGAGCTTTGGCAAACTGTAGCTACTTTTGACGTTGCAAGAAACGCAAATCAAGGAAATGCTATGCAGGCTGCCCTGATTGCCCTTGGACAGGTAAATGGCAGAGACTTTCTCCCTCGAATTATACAGCGCTTGAATGATTACAATACACAGACATACAGAAATGAAGCAAAAAGTAGGGTTCAGTTGGCAATAATCGGATGTATTAACGCCATTGAAACCTTTAAGGATATTTCCGGTTTCAGGCCGGTGTTCTTTGTTTATACCGGCAGTTATGATTCAGCTGTAAAACAAATTGCTTACGATGTTATGCCGAATATTACCGATGATCCCAGCGAAGTAATAAGCGCGATTATTCAAGATGCTTCAATTAACCCTTCTATTAAGTATGAAGCATGGACAGAAATGCTCAGAACAAAAGCGCCTAATTCTTCCAAAGCAAGAGTAGCGGCGGCAGCGCTTGCGACAGGCTGGAATTATTCAACCAACAACAAAGTGTTCAAATCAAATTTAGGGGAAATGCGAAAAAGCGCTATTGACACTATCCGCCAGTACGGAGCCGCCGATAATTCTGTCTATGTAAATATGGATAAGTCATACATAAACAACTTTATCAACAAAGAACCGGATTATGATGAAATCATGTTAACTTTAAACGCTCTGGCGGCATTGAAAAGCGACGAAGCGGTCGGACTTCTTCAAAAATACCTCAGTGAGCTTCATGACAGAAGACGCAACGGCGCGTGGGGAGACAAGGAAAGGCGTATTCTACAATGGATAATTCCATGTATAGAGATCACCGGAACCAAGTCCGAGGATGTAAAGTCGCTTCTCTCCTCTATAGAACGTAATTCGGATTATACTCCTTTTGAACAGGGGCTTGCAAGGAACGCGTTGGCTAAATTGAACTAATGGACATTTTCAGGGATTTCACTAATAATTTTCAAGGAAAACTTGAAAAATTGACAATACAGAAGAAATTTGTACTGGGCAATACAGCGGATAAAAAAGCTGTATCCGCGCTTCTTTCAAGCGATTGGCTTGAAAAATATCCCGCAGCAGTGTGTATTGATTTACCCAGAGCGGTTGGTTTATATTCATCGTCAAATTTGAACGAAGAAGAAAAGATAAACACCGCGTTTACTATGGCAAGGGTAAACTACATGGGTACGGACGGCGTACGCGGTAAAGTCGTAACAAAAACAAACGAAGACTGTATAGCGGATTTACTCAAAGACAACGCGTTTACACCGGATTTAACTGAAACTGTCTCTTTCGCTTTCGCAAAAATTCTTTTGGACAAAAAAATTGTTAATACAGGCGATACGGCGGTAATCGGAAATGACGGGCGCGATTCGGCATACGACTGGATTTTAAATAACGGCGTACGTTCGGGATTCACGAAAGCGGGATTGAACGTGCTTGATTTGGGTGTTGTGCCTACGGCTGTTATTCCATGGAAAAGCCTTCAACTCGGACACTGCGCCGCAGCTTGTCTGACCGCTTCTCATAATCCGTCGAATCAAAACGGGATTAAATTCTTTATTGACGGAAAAAAACTTATTCCCGAAGGTGATTTAGGCGATTATGTTTTATCCGCGTATATGTACAACTACTGTTACTTAGAAAAACTTCCGGGTGAAGCAATCGGAAAAATCTCTGAGTACAACGCGGAAGCGGACAGCATAAAGTGGATGGAAGAAGTATTGGGCAGCGATACGAGATCCGCTCTTAAAAACATCACCCTGGTTTTTGACTCTGCAAACGGCGCGACCGATACAATAGGCCGTAAAGTCCTTGAAAATCTCAGAGCGAACTATATAAGCGTTAATGAAAAATGCACGGGCAGCAACATAAACCGCGGTGTCGGAGTAGCGGAAATTGAAGGAACGGAATTTTACTCGGGTAAAGAATACGGTAAACACATTCCAACGGTAAAAAAAATATTTGACGAAGGAAGAAAATCGCCTGAGGGAAGCGTCTACGGCATTGCGGTTGACGGAGACGGCGACAGAGGGTTTTTGCTTTATTACAGCAAAAAAGATGAAGGTGTCTATGTATTGGACGGTGATAAGTGCGGTTATATTTTAGCGCAATATCTAATAAAGTTCAAAGAACTAAACCCAAAAAACTTCTGGTTCCTGTCTACCATTGAATCCGACATTATGACAGCTTCCGCTGCCGCCAAAAATCTGGGTCTTAACACACGAATTGTATCTGTCGGCGACAAGTGGATAGGGAACTTTAAAGACGGCGAAATTTTAGTCGGGCTTGAAATTTCAGGACATTTGATTTTTCCGATTGATGTATATGACACAAGCGGCAAAAAACGAACCTTGCTTTCAGGTGTCGGCCTTCTGACAGGTCTTGCCTCAATTAATGCGATTAAAGGTTTAGGTTTAAACGAAGAAAAAATCATTGAACCGTTTGAGCCGGGTTTCTCAAAAACATACTATGTATTTTTTGTTGACAAAACGCTCCACTACCGCGGCAGTGCGATTTGGAACAAAGATAAAGAACTCATTGAAAAAGCGATTGGCGAAGCGGCCGCAAATTCAAAGCTTCCGAAAAATACAGAAATTAAATACGAAGACAAAGAGGATTTAAATGTTTTGTATATGAGCATTTTAGACTCAGGCAAACTTTTGGGAGCGATTTTTATACGGAACTCGGGAACCGAAGATAAAAACGCGATTTATGTAAAAGGCGGGAAGAATTACGAAGAAATATTATGCGAAATCGGCGCGAGTATCCAAAAAACTCATACTGCCGAAATGAAAAACAAAAACCGAATCGAGTATAAATATGAACAGGCGGTCATCAGGGAACTTGACAATAACAGCGGAAAAACTACTATCGACAATGTCCTGTCAGGACTTGGCGGAGTAAGTGAATCAGATTTGTTCAGCGTGGTTTACGGGCTTAAAAAAGAAGGAAGAGTACGCGTTCTGGACAGAGAAATCACGAGGTTATAAATCAAATCTTAATAAAAACAAAGAGGTATTTTAATGGCTAATTTAAAGAACAACGGGCAGTTCAGTTTTAATCCGGATAATGAGGTTGTAATCAAGGAAAAATACGGAGATATGACCCGCGAGCCTTGGCTTATGCTTTTGGCAAGGAGGAACAAAAAACCGACTGACACTCTTTGCTGGGGAATGACAAATAACGGGACTTCTTTCGCGAGAATCGGGACGCAGGAAGGCGATATCCTGAACGGCTTTGTCCATGAAGACCCGTACAAAACCCGTTTGCTCGGAAGTTACGCGTATTTTCGCACGGAAGACGGTAAATATTTTTCAAACGCCTGGTATCCGGTTCTTAACAAGGAGCAAACGTTGGAAACAACTTTCGGCTTTGGCTATCTTAAGTTCAAAACTGAGTATAATAATTTTGATGTGGAATCATCGCATTTTGTCCCGAACGGCTATGACGCAATGATACAAATTATAAAAATTAAAAATAACGACAGTAAAGACCGTAAAGTTACGATGTTCAATGTAAATCCCGTAAATATCGGCGACGCGCGTGAAATTCAATTCAGCGGGTTTAATACGCTAATGATGGGCGGAGCGATAATTGACAAGCAGCTAAATGCGGTAGTTTGGAGATACGGTTTCGGGCGCGGCTTTGACAGCGACGATGAGAAGATCAAATATATGTTCGGAAAGGTGCTTGTCCATACTACTTCCCTTACCAATAATCAGTTTGCAACACGTTATGATGAATTTGTGGGACACCATTCAAACACAATGGGAAATCCCGCAGCAGTTGCGGAAGATTGGGATTTACCAAATCGGGACGCTGAAGAAAACTGCTCGTCGCTTTCATCAATAAAAAATTCTTTTTTGCTTAAAGCCGGTGAAACAAAGGAACTTGTTGTCATAAGCGCGGCTTCTTCAACAGAAGATTATTATTGCGGCGGCAAAAAGTCTATTAAAAAATTTCTTGATGACGCGCTTAAAACGGAAAACGCAAAAAAAATGCTTGAAGAAGTAAAGAACGAATGGAAAACAGAACTCGGTAAATTGTCGGTGAAGGTTGACGGCGTTGATGAAATTCTTAATCCGTCATATAAATGGCTTCAATACCAGTGCACTATGGTAGCGCTTCTTAACAGAATGAAATCGCGTTTCCATTCGGGCTTTGAATACGGTTACGGCTTCCGCGACATTTTACAGGACATTTTAGCGCTTCTTCCCTATGACCCAAAACCGGCAAGAGATTTAATTGTTTTCACAGCGCAGCAGATGTTTTCGGACGGATTTGTGTATCACAATTTCTACGTAACCGCCGCAGGAAACAAGGATTTCGTTACATGCGACGATCCGTTGTGGTTAGTTTACGCTGTCGCAGAATATATAAAAGAAAGCGGCGATTTCGAGCTTCTGGACGAGGTCATACCTTATTGCGATGAAAAAGAAGATTTACCGGAAAAAAAAGGCTCTATGCTTGAACATTTAAAGGTCGCTATTAATAAAGTCTGGGGACAAAGCGATAACGGTTTACCTTATATGCTTATGGCGGACTGGAACGATGATTTATCCGGTAATTTTACGAGCGTTTCCACAATGGCGGCGCAGCAGCTTTACAAAGCACTTAATGATATGGTTGAACTGCTCAATGCGAAAGGAATCGAAAGCGCTCTGGCGGCGGATTACGCTCAAAAAGCGAAAACGGTTAAAAGCGAAGTGGAAAAAAGATGTATCGACAAAGAAGGTAATTATATTCGCGCTGTCGCCTCAAAAGACTTTAAGGCGGTTCTGAAAAATATGTCTTTTGGGCATACCGGGCTTGAAGTTGAGGACATAATAGAAGAAATAGAAAACAACGGAGCGCCCGTTGATTTGGGTTGCAGTAAAACCGACAAGCTGGTATTTTTTGAGCCTATCGCATGGGCGGGATTCAGCGGAATCGCAGACAAATCAAGATTTGACGCCTGTAAAAAAGTCTGTGAAAAAGAACTTGACGATAAGTACGGAATCGCGATTTGTCAGGGCGACAAAACTATGGTCAAGGGAAATTTACCCAAGGACGACCAGGGTTGGAAACGCAACGCTCCCGGTAAAAAAGAAAACGGCGGGGAGTTCAGACATCTTGAATCATGGTATATCGCGTCGCTTTGTATTTTCGGTTACGGAAAAGAGGCACATGATATTTATATAAAAACACTTCCCGCGATCGCAAGTAAGGATGATCCGTATTTGTACGCGGCAGAACGCTTCGTGTATCCGGAATATGTTTCAGGACCGGCGTCAAACGATCACGGAAAAGCGGGGCACACATGGCTCACAGGAACTGCGCCGACCCGCTTGAATGTGCTCATCGACTGGATTTTCGGCGTCCGCAGGGAATATAACGGGCTTTTATTAGACCCATGTGTTTCCCCGGAATGGAAAAAATTCTCGGCAGTAAGAACATTCAGAAATACGACATTTAACATAAATTATAATAACCCTAACGGCGTTCAAAAAGGCGTAAAGTCAATAAAAGTTGACGGAAAAGAGATTGATGGAAATATTATTCCTCTTTCTTTCGCGAAGGGCGGTAAAGTTGAAGTTGAAGTCGTGATGGGTTGAGGTTTTTTATGGCAGAATACGGAAAGTTTAACGACAAAGACGAGTTTGAAATTTTTGACCCGCGTACTCCGGAACCCTGGATTCACTATCTGATTCGTCCTGACCAACCGGGAACACAAACTTTTTGTTCGGGGGTAAGTTACACGGGCGGCGGTTTCGATGTTCGCGGAACTCACGAGAATACTTTCGTGGATACGCAGTTGCACCTGAACGACGCCGACAACAAAGGACGTTATTGTTACATTGTAGACGCGAAAACCCGCGATTATTTTACAACCACCTGGCAGCCTGTAAAAAAAGACGGGCAGAAATTTAAAACTACTCTCGGATTCGGGTATATTAAATTTAATTCGGAATACAAAGGTATTAAAACAGAAGAAACGATGTTTGTCCCGAAAGAATTTGACGGCTGGGTTCAAAACATTGTCATTGAGAATACCGCAAACGAAACAAAAGAACTTGAAATTTATCCGTTCGTCCCGATTCACATGGGTGACGCGTTGATTCGCCTGCTTGCAGGCGATAACGACGGATTTTTCGGCGGAGCGAATTGGGACAAGGATTTAAACGCGATAGTTTTCCGCAGGAATCACGGAACAAGCGTTGACGACAATAAAACAGAAATTAACGGAATGCTTGGAAACGTCGCGGCGTTTTACTCCACGCTGAACGGTGCAAACACCGAATATGAAACAAACGAGGAACGTTTCACAGGCGACAGATTCCATTCGCTTGCGCAGCCGCTCGGAATCATTGACGCAAAACCTCTTTCAAATACAAATCAGGCGTATTTGCGCAGAACATGCGGAGTTTTCCGTAACAAAATTACGCTTAAAGCCGGTGAAAAAAAAGAATTCGCAATTGCGTTAATCGCTGGTTCTACAAAAGACTATTATTTAAACGGCAAGAAGTACCTTAAAAGCGCGATTGAAACAGTAAGAAGCGCTCAAAGCCGCGAGAATATGTTATGCGAAGTAAAAAAATGGTGGGGCGATATGATGTCGCAATTTACCGTTTTAACGCCAAGCGCGAAAATAAACCGCGCTTTCAAATGGCTGCAGTATCAGTGCCGCATTGTGTATATTCTTAATCGAATGAAATCACGCTACCATACGGGGTACGAATACGGATGGGGGTTTCGTGATATTTTGCAGGACGTGAATTTCAATTTACCATATTCCCCACAAACAGTAAAATCGTCTCTTAAACACATTGCCACGCAAATGTTTTCCAGCGGTGTCTCTTATCACAATTTCTTTATTGACCAGCCGGGAAACCGCAATATAGAAGCGTCTGATGATCCTATCTGGTTTCCGGCAGCTATCATAAAATATGTTAAAGAAACGGGTGATTTCGCTTTTTTGGATGAAGAAGCCGCGTACGCGGAAGTCCATGAAAAAGAAGGTGAAATTCACGGCACAATTTTAGAACATATAGAGAAGGCGATTGACAGGGTGTGGACAGACAGAAGCGACCGCGATTTACCGTATATGAAGGATTGCGACTGGAACGATGACCTTAACGAACTGCGCAAGGGCGGCGAATGGAATAAGGACGTGGAGAGCGTTATGGTCGCGCAGCAATTGTACAAGGTTATGTTTGATACAGCAGATTTGCTGAAAGCGGCGAACAGGGATACTTCTCTTGCGGACGAATATATCGCGCGAGCGAAAAAAGTATATGACGCGCTCGAAAAACACGCGATTGACAGGGAAGGTTATTATATCCGCGCACTGTCCAGAGTTCCCGATAAAAAAGATTTAGGAAGAAGCGAACACTCCGAGGCGAAAATTTTCCTTGAACCGCAGGCGTTTGGAATTAACTGTGAAACCGCAGATGAAAGCCGCGCGAAAATCGTAATTCAAAAAGTTGAAGAATATTTGGACAGCGAATTCGGAGCGCAAATTTGTTTTCCGGTTTACAACGGGCTTGCTCAACGTGAGGAGTTGCCGTCCAGAACCTGGAACATTGAAAAAGAACCGCCCGCAATGAAAGAAAACGGTTCTATTTTTATGCATTTGAACGCGTGGCTCGTGCAGAGTTACGCGATTTTAAACCGCGGAGAAGCTGCCGTAAAATACTATGAAAAATGCCTGCCTGAAAATTTGGCAAGCGATCAGGATCGCTACAAAAGCGAGCCTTATGTTTATCCCGAATATGTCCGCGGGCGCGGCGGAATCGGTTTCGGACAGGGCGGACATACATGGCTTACGGGAACCGCGCCTACAATGCACCAATCTCTTACCGAGTGGGTTTTAGGTTTGCAGCCTGATTATGGCGGACTTAAAATAAATCCGAAAATCTCAAAGGATTGGAAAGAATTTTCGGCAAGACGGAACTACTGCGGAGCGGTTTATGAAATTGTTGTTAAAAACCCGAACGGCGTTGAGTTTGGAGTAAAATCAGTAACAGTTGACGGAATTGAAATTCAAGGCAATTTGATTAAGCCGCACAGTGACGGAAAAACACATAAAATTGAAGTTTTAATGGGATGACGCGATGTTGACAAATTTCTTACAATAGTATGCAATTTATTACAAAGAGGCAAAAATGAGTGAATTGATAGAAAACAGACGAAGCATAAGGAAATTCAAAGCTGATAAACCTGTAACAAAAGAACAAATAAACAGTCTGCTGAAAGCCGCTATGCTGGCGCCGTCCGCGTGTAATACGCGCCCCTGGGAATTTATCGCAATTACAAAAAGGGAAACTCTTGATGAGATTGTCAGAATTCACCCTTACGCCGGAATGTGTAAAACAGCGTCGGCGGCTGTCATTGTTGTCGCAATTCCGCAGGAGAAAGACTTACCTCAAGGTTATTTCCCGCAGGACTGCGGGGCTGCAACCGAAAATATTCTGCTTGAAGCTGTCTCCTTGGGACTTGGCGCCTGCTGGTGCGGAATATACCCGAAAGAGGAACGTATTGCTCCGTTCAGGGAATCTTTTAACATTCATGAACCCAGGATTCCTTTTTGCGTTATCGCAATAGGCGTTCCCGATGAAGCTCCCGAAAGCAGAGGCTTTTTTGAAGAAGCTAAAATCACTTACATAGAATAATAATAACTTGATCTTGTTTTTCCGCTTCCTATAGATTTTCAAGAGGCGGCGCATTCGGACAATCAAGCGAACTTACTTTGACGATCGGTTTTGCCCATTTAACCGCGTTGATAATAATTTTTTGAATTGTCTCATTGTTGTAAATCGGAAAAGTCTCGTGCCCGGGCTGAAAGTAAAAAATTCTTCCGTATTCCCGCTGAAAAGTTACGCCGCTCCTGAAAACATTGCCTCCCTGAAACCATCCGATAAAAACAGTTTGCAGCGGCTGCGGAATGCCGAAAGGCTCTCCGTACATTTCCTCATGTTCAAGAACAAACTGCTCCGGGATTCCTTCGGCAATCGGGTGAGCCGGAGACGCTGTCCAAATCCTTTCTTTTTCAGCCGCCTCTCTCCAGCACAGTTGTCCGCTTGTTCCCATTAGAGACAGGAACGGTTTTGACTTATGGGCAGAATGCAGAAAAATACTTCCCATGCCGCGCTGAACGTGATCGGTAACCCGTTTTACAATCCTGTCCTCAACCTTGTCATGCGCTATATGCCCCCACCAAATCAAAACGTCAGTATCGTCAAGAGCCGCGTCGGATAATCCCTGTTCTTCATCCGCAAGGACAGCCGTCTTCGCCTGTATATCAGGATTGCTGTTGAGAAAATCCGCGATAGTAATGTGTAAGCCCTTAGGATACACATTTACTACCTCAGGATTTTTTTGGTCGTCGGCGTATTCGTTCCAAACCAGTACGTTTATTTTTTTACTCATAAAATTTCCAAATAAGATTAACTTTCAAAATAATGCGGTTTGCCTGACTTCGCGGAAATATAGATACCTTCCAGTATTTTTGTAACAACCGCGGCCTGTTCCGGCTCTACATAGAGCTTGCCGTTGCCCCGGATCGCCTCCGCAAAAACATGCGCTTCCGCAATTGCCGGATCTTCGACATTGCCGCCGTAAAACGCCACGCCGCCCGCAGAAAACTGGGGCTTTAACGTGTATTGCCTGTTATTTTTTACTCCGTTAATGATCAATTCTCCCGGTTTGAGCATATCAGCGCCCGCTTTTGTTCCGCACAATGTTGTTACCGATTCCCTTACTTCCGTTGTGTTTAACGCCCAACTGCTCTGTAAAATAATTGTAGCGTTATTTTTCATTACGATAAAACCAAAAGCGGAATCTTCTACGGTAAATTTGTCCGTATCCCAGTCTCCCCAGGCATTACCCGCGTTTTTTTCCTTGTTAAGTTTGTGATAAACGGTTCCTACGGCGTAGGTCGGCTCGTAATTATTCATCATAAACAAAGTAAGATCGAGTGAATGTGTCCCGATATCAATAAGCGGACCGCCTCCCTGCTTTTCCTCATCAAGAAATACTCCCCATGTAGGCACTGCCCTGCGGCGGACAGCCGTCGCTTTTGCAAAATAAATATCGCCTAACGTTCCGTTTTCACATTCCTGCTTTAAATATAAACTGTCCGGTCTGTACCGGTTCTGATACCCTATAGTCAGCAGCTTACCGCTTTTATCACGCGCGGCAATCATGGCTTTTGCTTCTTCATAATTCATTGCCATGGGTTTTTCACAAAGTACATTTTTGCCTGCATTTAACGCGGCAACGGTAATTTCACAGTGGGAACTGTTCGGAGTCAGCACCAGAACTGCATCAAGGTCTTCCTTTACAAGTTCGCGGTAATCTTTAGAAACTTTTCCCTTGCCTCCGCTGTATTCTTTATTTGCTTTTTCAGCTCTTTCAGGGATAATATCGCAAAACGCGGTCATCTCAATATCGCCGATTGCTTTTATGGAAGGCATATGTTTATTTTCAGCAATTCCGCCGCATCCGACAATTCCATACTTTAATTTTTTACCCATATTTTTCTCCTTGATACTCTTTGATGGCTTTATTGGTTATTATACTCTTAAAATTAATATTTTCAACTCTTACAACAGGGTTGTTTAAAAACTTCAGTTTTCAAACAACTTCCGCTGATAAAAATATACTTCACATATGTTTACTCCTGTAATATAATAAATCCATGCAGTTATTGACCGTTTCCCGTTTGCGTAAACGCTTTAATCTTGAAGCCGGATTTTTTGCCCGTTTCGGACGTTTTGTCAATGCTGTAAATGATATTTCTTTTTCAATCGGTAAAAATGAATCTTACGGACTTGTAGGCGAGTCCGGCTGCGGAAAAACCACAACGGCGCGATTGCTGGTACGGATGTACGAAGCCGATTCAGGAGAAATCCTTTTCCACGGCGAAAAGACCGAAACTGTATCCACCCTGCAAAAAAACGAACTTCACAAATACCGTGAAAAAGTACGGTATGTATTTCAGGATCCGGCGCGATCGCTTAATCCGCGCATGAGCGTCTACGAAGTCCTTGTTTCAGGATGCCGCCGTCCGCTGAGACGCAGGGGAATCGGCGAAAAAGAACTCAGGCAAAAAGCGGCGGCAATACTCGAAGAAGTAGGGCTCCAGGCGGCTGATCTTGAAAAACGCCCTTCGGAATTTTCAGGAGGGCAGCGTCAGAGAATTTCAATTGCCCGCGCCCTATTAATGGAGCCTGAACTGCTAATCTGCGATGAAGTTGTCTCCGCGCTTGATGTTTCAATTCAGGGACAAATACTTAATCTGTTACTCGACATTCGCAAGAAAAGAAATATCTCGTTCCTTTTCATCGCGCACGATTTAAAAGTAGCGTGTTATTTTTGCGACCGTATCGGCGTAATGTACCGGGGAGAAATTATGGAAGAAGCTCAAGCTGCACAGCTTTACCGCGAAGCCCTTCACCCGTACACTCAGCTTTTATTTTCTTCGGCGACAGGCGCGCAATATACGGATGAAAACGCCGAAACAAAAAAAGCAGGTAACGCTCAAATCCCCGAAGTTTCGCGTCTGCGTGAAATAAATTTATCAGGCGCTTCCTGCTCTTTTGCGGCAAGATGTCCTCTGGTAACAGAACGATGCCTCGGCGGACATCCCGCATTAACTGAAATTAAAACCGGACATTTTATCCGCTGTATAAATTATGCTGCCCCAAACATTTCATCCGATAATCCGTAGGTGGTTTTCTGAAACCTATGGAAACCCCACTTCCGTACAGGCTGAAAGCTGGCCGTTAATCGAAAGCGGGGAAAATGTCCTCGCTCTTGCTCCTACGGGCAGCGGTAAAACGCTTACAGCCTTTCTTTCCGCAATCTCCCGCTTTTGTTCACCGGCTGCAGATTCAAGTACGAGAACGCAGTATCCGGCGGACAAACTTTCGGTATTATACATTTCCCCGTTAAAGGCCCTGAATGAGGACATCAAGCGCAACCTGCTTGAACCGTTAGCTGCAATTAAAGTCCGTTTTGAAAAAGAAGGCTTACAATTCCCGCCAATCCGCGTTCAGACAAGATCGGGAGATACTCCCCAGTCGGAGCGCAGGCGTTTTTTTATTCATCCGCCGTCTATTCTTGCCCTTACGCCTGAAAGCCTTTCAATTCTGCTTTTGAACCCAAAAGGCAGGCAGACTCTTTCCTATGTTAAATATGTTATTATTGACGAAATACACGCTATTCTAGGCAACAAGAGAGGAGCGTTTCTTTCCTGCCAGATAGACAGGCTCGCTCTTATCGCCGGGGAATTTCAGCGGATAAGCCTTTCCGCAACCGTCCGCAATCCTGAGGCAGCGGCGGATTTTATCGCCGGAATCGGGCGTAAAGTGCGTATTGCCGCTCCGCCCGCTGAAAAGAAAATTGAGCTTCACATTGAATATCCCGATATTTCCATTGAAGCAAGCCAAAACCTTCCATCCAATATAAGAGAAGCTCTTTCCCCGTCAGGTAAACAGATGAGCCGTTATGCGCCGTTAATAAGCTATATATTAAGCCGTATATGGGAAGGCTCAACCCTGCTTGTATTCGCCGAATCGCGCAGACGCGCGGAAAGGCTGTGTTATTTTTTAAATCAGGCCGCAGCTGAGAAATTCACTCATAGCACCGAAAAAGCGAACCGTGTCTTTTCGGGAGCTGCTGCCTATCCGCATCATGGTTCTCTTTCCAAAGAAATCAGGCGCAGTGTGGAAAAAGGTTTTTCCGAAGGAAAAATTCCTTGCGTAATCGCCACTGCTTCTCTTGAACTTGGAATTGACATCGGCTGGGTGGATGAAGTTGTGCTTGCCGGAAGCACAGGCAATGTTTCACAGGCGCTTCAGCGCATCGGACGCTCCGGCCACAGCGTAGGAAAAGTCAGCAGAGGAAAGTTATTCGCTTTTCACGGAATGGATCTTCTTGCCGCGGCAGCTCTTAAAGACGCTGTGGACGAGCGCGACATAGAAGATATTTATCCTATAGAAAATCCGCTCGATATACTGGCGCAGCTTATTCTTGTTTTATGCAGCGAAAAGGAACGCAATATCGATGAGTTATACGAATTAATAAACAAATTCTATATTTTTAAAAATTTAAAATTTGAATCTTTTAACCGCGTTATACGAATGCTGGCAGGTCTTGGCTCAGCGGAGAACAGTACGCGGTTAAGAGAAATAAAACCCCGTATCTGGCTTGATAAAATCGAAGGGAAAATAGGAGTGACAGATGGTACTACTACCCTGCTCTATACATCAGGGGGAGTGATCGCAAACCGAGGGCTTTATTCACTGCGCCTTGCGGACGGGACTAAAATCGGCGAACTTGACGAAGAATTTGTATGGGAACGCAGAATCGGCGATTGTTTTGATTTTGGAGCGCGGGGCTGGCGTATAAAAAACATAAGCTCTGAATCTGTGGAAGTAACTCCGCTTGAGAACGTTGCGGATTTTATTCCTTTCTGGAAAGGAGACATTCCTTTCCGCAGTATCAATTTAACAAACAGGATACTGGCTATTCTTGAAAATTTTAACAATAAAAACGATATAAAAACACATATTTCAGCGCCCACGCGTGAATCACTTAAAGCTTTCCTTGAATCCCAGCGTACATCACAGCAAGGACTTCCGTTACCCGACACAAAAAATATTGCTGTAGAAATTGTAAAAGGAACTGAATTAAACAGGGATTTTTATTCAATTATTTTGCATAACTTCAGGGGAGGACAGTTAAATTATCCGCTTTCGCTTGCGCTGTCATCCGAAATGGAAGAAACAATCGGGCTTCGTGTCGAATGTTTCCCAAGCGATGACAATATACTTTTCCTTTTACCGCGGCATGGACTTGATGATACTTATTCACCGGAAAAAATTCTTCGCGGCGCGATAATTGCTCTTGAAAATACAGATACAACCGGCATCAGCAGAGGAGAAAGGTTTTTCAGAAACCGCCTTGAAAGCTCCGCTCTTTTCGGCGCGAATTTCCGCGAAGCCGCGGAAAGGAGTTTATTAATCCCGAAATCACCGTTTGGTAAACGCACCCCGCTTTGGATCATACGTCAAAGATCAAAGCGGCTTTTTGACGCTGTTGTAAATGATGAAGGTTTCCCGGCAACAGCGGAAGCATGGCGGAGCTGCCTTGTCGATTCTTTTGATATGGACGGATTCCGCGATTTAATCAGTTCCATTAACAACGGAAGCATAACTCTGTCGTTTTTTCAAACCATTCTGCCCTCTCCGTTTTCCGCGAATATTGTCAGGCAGGAAACAAATAACTTCATGTATGAATACGATGAGCGAAAAGATCTGGCAGGTAAAAACCATTTCGCTTCTCTTTCCGACAAGGTAATAGAAGACGCGATCGGCAATGAAGCGCTGCGCCCTGTATTAAAGACTGAAACAATTAACAATTTTGTCTCAAGGCTTCGAAGAGAAATCGCGGGGTGGGCTCCTGAAGACAGTCTTGCGTTAAACGAATGGGTTAAAGAGCGAATAGCGATTCCATCTGATGAATGGAAAATATTAAAAGCCGCCATACCGGAAACGGTTGTAAAAGAACTTGACGAAAATAAAATTAAAAATGTTACGTGCAATGATTCGGCAATCGTTTGCGTCGTTCACCGTGAGTGGGAAGAAAACTGGAAAAATGAGCCTTTAAGCCTTCTCAGTCAATGGCTGCGTTATGAGGGGCCTGTTTCCATCGAACGAATTTGCTCGGTTTTCGGAGTTAATTACGCCGAAGCGGAAGACGCCGTCAATGCGTTAGTTGAAGTTGATGAAGTTGTCCGCAATATTACAGCAGAAGATACAAACAGCAATTTATCGCTTATATGCGACCGTGAAAACCTTGAAATGCTCCTGCGTCTTTCACGGAAAAAACAACGATTGGAAATCAAGGAACGTCCGGCGTCCATGCTTGTTCCTTTTCTTGCCCTGCGTCAGGGACTGGCGGAAGGCGGATCCGGTTTCAGGAAAAATCTTTACGGATGGACAGCGCCCGCAAAATTATGGGAAACAGAAATCCTTTACGCAAGGGACAGAGCGTATAGTCCGGAAAAAATTAACAGCGAACTGCGTGACGGAAGGCTCATCTGGTACGGAACCGGAAAGGAAATAATCGCTTTCTGCCGAGCCGAGGCTTTGGATTTGGTAAATGATTTGTCCTCAAAACCGTTAAACAACAAAGAAGATAAAAACAAGCAGCCTGATATTACTCAGCTTATTTCATCGTCTTTTTTTGACCGTCCGCGTGATTTTTGGGAAATAAAGAGCGAACTTTCTTTGGATACTAAATCCTGCGCGCAGGTTCTTTGGCAGGAAGTCTGGCGAGGCGCTATTACGGCAGATTCATTTGACCCTGTAAGAAAGGGAACAGAAAACGGCTTTATTCCAAAAAATATTGAGCTTCCGCAAAACACTGAAATTGCGCTTCCGTTCGGAAGACAGCCTCGTATACCCGGCGCCCTCCGTAACCGCTGGCGTAACGGCGCGCCGGTGCAGGGTAACTGGTTTTCGCTTGTACCGGAATCAGGCGGCGAAATCAGCCCTCTTGAAGAAGACGCGCTCAACAGGGACCGCGTACGCCTTCTTCTTGACCGCTGGGGAGTGCTTTGCCGCCCGCTTCTTCTGCACGAGGCGCCTGTTTTTTCGTGGTCCAAACTGTTACCCGCAATGCGGCGCATGGAACTTGCGGGCGAGCTGATCGCAGGGCGTATTTTCGCAGGCATTAATTCATTACAGTTTGCCTCTCCTTCCGTTATTGCGGAACTTGAGCGGGCGGAAACTTTTGACGGTTTTTACTGGATGAACGCTGCGGATCCTGCAAGCCCCGCAGGACTTGAAATTGAAGGTCTTGGCTATTCGTTATGCGCTAGAAACTCAAGCAGCAAGCTTTATTTTAAAGGCGCGGCCTTAATTGCTCTATCCGCAAAGAACAGCAGAGAAATACAAATCTTTATGGAAGCGGATGATTCAAACCTTATAAAGTTAATTGAACTTTTCAAATTACCGCATACAAGAAAAGTTCTGCCTGAAAATAAAATATTAATTGAAAAAATCAACGGGCAGAGCGCGGCGGAGAGCGTTTACGCGCCGTTTTTTAAAGAGTTAAATTTCGTTAATGACAGGGGAAAACTCATTTACTGGTAACTTGAACAAATACCGCCTCACCTCTCGGAATGTTTACAGATTTTAGAATTAAACTGACAGTATCATTTGGCGTAACGTCATTCTGAAGCGGAACTTGAATTTCAAGGGCAAGCAAAGGGATAATTACAACCCAACGATTTCCTTTCTTTTCAAGGGTAACAGCTTCCCAAACAGAATTTATTTTATCTGCAAGGTATACCATTATCCAGTGATTGACAGATGCCCGTTCAGCGTGAACAGCCGCTGACGCGGCCGCCTCGCTGTAACCAAGCCGTGTTAAAACTTCATCAGTGTCAAGAAGCGCGCTGCCCCGCAAAAAAGAGCGTATCTGAATATGAGCAAGAAGGTCTGTATACCTTCGTAAAGGGCTTGTAACCTGAGTATAAATATCAAGACCAAGTCCTTGATGCCTGCTCGGCTTTACAGAAAGAATTCGCGGCTTCATACAGCGGCGCGTCTGCCAGGAACCGGCGAAGCCGCCGGGAGGAGTATCAGGCAGTATATCAGCTTCCTGACTTAAGTAAGGAAAAACGACACTGTTTCTTGCTGCCCAGTTTCCGGCGCCTTCGCCGGCTATTATCATACATTCCCTTACCATTACTGATGAACGGTGATGAACAACAGGCAGAATTTCAGGTACCCCGTCTTTAACGGTTATGTGCACATCGGGAAGCTCAATATCAGCCGCGCCCTGTTCTATCCGCCTTTTAAAATAACAGAGCGCCTTTTCATTTAAAGCGCGTAACGCATTCGCGTCAGGCGTGTCCGCTTCATCCATTTCTTTATCGGCTTCTTCATAGGTCATACGCCGTACTTTAACAATCGAAGGAAATATTTCCGTTTCTGTTATCCTGCCTTCGCCGTCAAGCGTCATTTTAAAGGTAAGAGCCAAAGATTTCTCGTTTAATCCAAGCGCAAACATGGGAAGAGCATCATCGGCTAACATTCTGACGGTAGTTTCAGGCAGGTAAAGAGTAACTCCCCTGTTACGGGCTTCCTTTTCGGCAAGACTGTCAAGAATAACGGAGGAAGCAGGATCCGCGACATGCACAAAAATAACGTTCCCCTGTACGGATACAGCGTCGTCAGGGTCATTGCTCCAGGGGCTGTCAATCGCAAACGCGGCAAGATGACAAAGATCGCAGCGTTCTTCTTCAGGCGCAGGCTCAGGACAAATGTCAACCTTGTTAAGTGAAAGACCGAAGCGGCTTGGGTGCGGATTTACTGCGGCAGTCCAGAAACCTGTTTTTAAAAGCAGTGAATGCGCTTCTTCGGGAGTTTCTCCAAGGTCAAGCTCCTTCATGGTACGGCTCTTTGCGGTTTTTCCGTAAGCAAGCGCTTCAATATCCTGAATAAAACGCGTATCCGCAGGAAGAAATAAATTCTCACCGGGTTTTTTAAGACAGGTTTTTACTCTGTTTAAAAAATCCGTACGTTCATCCGCTTCTCTCTGTTTTTCACCGCGTTTTGCTTCTTCCGCTTCAATTATTTCTCTGCTGTGCGGAATAATTTCGTTGACAGCGCCGTAGAAAAAAAGACCGTCCTGCAATACGGTGTAGGCCGCGTAAGCCGAAGAAGGCGTATATTCGTTAAAAATAAAAACAGAAAAATCCTTAAGCGAAAGGGGAGATCCTTCATCCGACAAAAGCTCCCATGCTTCCCTGATTACAGATGTTTCAGGCCGGAATAATTCTACTGCGGAAAAAGTTTTTACAGGACCGGGATGAATTAGCTCAATATCCTTGTCACGGACCTTTATTTGAGCGCCGTCCTGCAGTGAAATGGAAAATTTACCGTCAGTGACTTCTTTTACAAGCGCGGGTTTATTTTTATAAACAACCAACGCGTTCTCTGTAATCATTTAGTAATTGAGCCTCTTCCAAAACTAAAGAATAAACAGAAATGTATGTTATAAGCAAACAATGGGGGGCCTGCCTGCGGTAAAAACACCGCACGGGGGCGGCATTTTTACCACAGGCACCCCTCACCACCTTATTTTTGCATACATTTCTGAATTATTTTAGTTATGTATCGTCTATAGTTAGAAGTAGCTTTCCCAAAACTTCGGGTTTTGGAAAAGCCTCAATAATATACTAAATTGCTTCAACGTACACACATTCCTTTAATTCGTTAGCGTGATTGCGTATTTTTTTAAGTGCTCTCATTTCAATCTGGCGAACGGTTTCGGGAGAAATATCAAGTTTATCGCCTATTTCCCTTAATGTGTGATGCTCACAGCCGTTCAATTGATAACGATAGTTAAGGATGCGTCTTTCCTTATCCTTTAATTTACCCAGAATGCGCATAGTGTCGTCACGGGAGATTTTTTTCATAAGTGTACGTTCGGGGTTATAGGTGTAGTCTTCATGAACATCCATTGTACTGATAGTTTCATCGTCGCTGAAAGTCTGTTCAAACGGAAGCGAATCAGCGGCCATGTTTACGATAAAATCGACATCCTGAACCGGAATGCCAAGCTCTCTCGCGATATCAGTGTTTTGAGGCTGATGCATTAAAGTCTGGCACAGGGAATGATATACATGCTGAATCTTGCGAAGCGCGTCTTCTTTTCTCTGCGGTAAACGTACAAATCTTCGTTTTTTGGAAATAAACCTGCTGATAAACTGCCTTATCCACCAGCTCGCGTAAGTGCAAAAGCGGACATTTTTTTTATGGTCGAATTTTTCCGCAGCATGGATCAAACCCATATTTCCTTCCTGGATAATATCCAAAACAGGTATATCCGGCAAATTGTACAATCCGGCAATTTTGGCTACAAGCCGTAAATTGGAATTTACCAGTTTATGTAACGCTTCTGTATTTCCTTCCTGAATTTGTTTCGATAACTCCAGTTCTTCTTCAAAAGTTAACAGAGGGTAACCCTTAATTTGTTTAAAATATGTATCAAGCATACTGTCATTTGATTTTAACGCTTTTTTTTGCATAATTACCTCCCAAATTTACATGGAAACGAAATACCAACATTAATACAGCAATTTCCATGCCAAGCTCAATAATTCTTAATTATTTACCGTAACTCTATACTACGTAAGGAATTAGCAAAAATATTCCGTAAAAACACAGTTAAATTAACAGAAAAAGTGTATCTTTTTTCATACAGTTATTATTTTTTTAGTAATAGCAAGACTTCAAAGTTGTTTTTATTTTCCCGTCAGGCGCTAATCAACGCTAGGTTTATCAAGCTGATATACATCGTAATTTTCACTTGAAAATAATAAATTAGCTGTTTTTATTGCATCCTGTTCGTTATCCAAAATTTTCTGTGTTTTGTTGATATTTCCCTTGTTCACCATTAGCAATAATCTTGCGTCAGAACTGAGATTCGGAAATTTTTTAAATATAACAGGAATTGAATCTATCTTATATATTAATTTTTTGGATACAGATAAATGCTGGGGCGGATTTGCGTAGATAGATTCCGTGAAAGAAAAATATACATCAGAAAAATTGTAATTGGAACGTATAAGATTTTCACGTTCATATGATACAGAATCGCCGATCCTTGATTGATAATAATGTTTATCTATATTCAGAATACTGTTAAATAAAACAGAAGATAAAATAATAATTAAGTAGAGAATCTGGATTTTAATATTTTTTAGACTATCTTCCTTATTTAATTTAATAGTAATACTTGCATCTAACGTTCTTTTCAAATCAAGTACGATAATCGGTATTATTACAATTACAAAAATCACCGGCAAAGCAAATTTTAATATTGAAAATTCATGCCCTGCCGAATGGTTTTGCAAAACAAACACTTGTAAAACAGGTGGTACATAAATTATTGTTATAATATTAAATAATGCTCTGTATTTCTCCAAAAACGATTTATTCCTGATTTTTGCGATAATAATAAAAATAACAAGAGAAATAATCAATAACAACCCAAAAGGAATATTCACCCAAAAATATTCCAATATTTTCGATATATAAAGTATGAATAAATTATATGCATTCCCGGTTCCGCTCCATCGAATTTGCCCATAAGTTCTGAATTTTAAAATTCTTAAGATATAACTGCCGTAATTGGGAACTTGAATAATTTGTATAATAAACAATCCTATCCCCAACAATACAGGCAAAACATAGACTAAAGACACAAGAACGATTTTTTTGAAATTCCTTTTGGATTTTATTAACGGGATAATTTTCACAAGCCAGCTTATAAAAAGTACAAAAAGAAAATAATAATCAGTTAATACCCCATACAAGGATACTACAAATTTGAACCCTAAATAAAAGTATTTTAATATTGGTCTTTTAACAAAAACATCATTATATATCTCAAGCAGAATAAAGAACAGCACAACAGTTATAATGCATTGATCCGAAAAATATACATTCCGTAAATAGTATAAATTAACAGGAATACACATCCATGATAAAGCAAGAATAATAGATGTAATAACTATCATATTTCGGTGAGTCAAACGAAGAGTGATCCGGAAAATACTGTAAAAGATGAGGCATACAAGCAGAGTATCAAGTAAAAACTTTATTTTTAAGAATTGTTTTATGAAACCAACTTGAATTTCACTTTTATGAAGGAACTTTGCCAGTATATACGGAGGAATTATGGCGCCGGGAGGATAAGAAATATACGCATTGCGTTCGGCAGTACGGTTAAATTCAATTGAATCGGGGTACTCATACATAATAAAGTTCAGTTTTAGTGGGCCTTCTTTTAACCAATTGTTTACAAATTTTACTGTAGAAGCACTTAAATGAATATATTTTCCTTGAGCTTCATAACCTGAAAAAGCGTTATTATAAAAAAGACTGTACCCAAAACAAACCAAAATAAGCATTATTATTACTACTGCACATTCCTTTATCTTACTTTCTTTCATGATAATCCTCCTCTGTGTTCACGTTCCAAACAGCGCTTTTATCGCTGCTACCGGATTTAATTAGATCGATAGCTTTCATTGCTGTAAGCATTGAATGATCCATGTTGTTGTATTTGTGCTGTCCGTTCCGACCGAGACAGTAAAGGTTGTCAATGGTATTGATGTAATTCCGTATGCTGCCCATTTCGCTGTAGGAACCAAAATATGCAGGATATGCCTTTTCAATCTTCACCTGTGTTGCGTCCAGCACGTCTTCTTTGCAGATAATATCGATCTTCACCAGTTCAGATATTGCAAAATTGATAAAGTCTTCACGGCTTAAATTCCACAGGTTGTCTCCTTCGTTACAGAAGTATTCAAGGCCTATCCAAACCGTATTCTCAGGGTTTTTTACCATGTAAGGGGACCAGTTGTTAAATATTTGTAACCGTCCAATACGGACATCCAGTTCCTGTATATAAATCCAGCAATCAGGCACTATATTTTGAAATGTTTTGATTTTTGTTTTATTCTTAAGTTTTAGTTTTTTCAGAAGCAAACCGGCTGTAATAAAATCACGGTAAGGCAGTTCCGAGGCAATTTTTGTTATATTATTAGGCGCTTTTTCCCTTCCGCCTGAGTTGACTGCAAGGATAAGGTCTCTAATCGGCATGGTTGAAAGCAAAAAATCGCATGGAATAGTTTCATAATTTTCGTGTGTTTTTATTCCTTTTACCTGATTGTTTTCGAGTATAATTCCTGTTACTTTTTGTTCATAATGAATATGTCCGCCGGTCTCTGTTATTTTATCCGCAACAATCGTCCATAATTGTCCGGGGCCCATCTTTGGATAATAAAACTGTTCAATAAGGGAAGTTTGTTTTGTTTTATAATTTGGGTTGAATAATTTTGCCAATGCTTCTTTAATGATTGCAGTTACGGAAAGCTCTTTTACTCTCTGCGTTCCCCATACGGCTGAAAGTTTTGACGGATGAACACCCCATACTTTCTCCGTGTAATTTTCAAAGAACATACTGTACAATTTTTTACCGAACCGGTTTATAAAGAAATCCTCAAGTGAATTTTCTTTGCGTTTCTTTATTGATGAATACAAAAAACTCATTCCCGCAAACAGGCTGTTAACTAGACCCATGTTCAGAAATGTTTGCGCTTTCAACGATATAGGATAATCAAAGAATTTTCTGCGGTAAAATATACGGGAAACACGGTCGCGGATAAGCATAACTATATCGGTTTTTTCAGGATCAGGCCCACCGCTTGAAAATTCCTTCTTTGTGCCAAGAATAACGTCGTCTTTTGAACCTTTCCCCTGTAACGGCATAAATGAATGCCAAAAATCATTTACCTCTTTATTTTTTGAAAAAAAACGGTGTCCCCCAATATCAATCCTGTTTCCGTTATATTCGATTGTCGCGGAAATACCGCCGATCCGCCCTGTCGCTTCATATATATCAACTTGAGCATCGGGAATTTCCTTCAGGATTTTATAGGCGGTTGTAAGTCCGGCTGGACCGGCACCGATAACGACAAATCGTTTTGCCGTGTTATTCTTGAACATAACCCGCGCCTTTGAAAATTAATACTTTCCGTCCAGCGTAATTCCACATTAGCACTATCCCCGCCGTAAAAATTTTTACAATGAGATACCATTTTTGCCCGAATAAATACACTCCCGCATACATACAGAGTTCTGTTATGAGAAGTCCGATAATCCCTATTATTACAAATAAAATAAATGAGCGGATTTTCCGATGTCTCGCATTTTCATCAATTTGCCTGAATACAAAAAGCAGACAAAAAATGTAATTAAAAACAAGTCCTGAAGTAAAGCCTAACGCCGCTGCGATTAATATTCCGGTATGATCCCATGTGGAAAAAAACAGTGTTTTGGACAGATAGAGTACGCCGAAATCAACAATAAATGCTATACCTCCCACAAAAACATAACGGAAAAATTCATGCAAAAGCTGCTTATGGCGGAGTATATACTTTTTCAGCATAGATTAATCTCTTTGTTGTGATATTAGTATAAAATAAAAAAAACATCCATAATAAAGAAATATTTTTCTGAAAAACCATAAACAAGTAATAGAAAATACCTCTTTTTTGTGATATATGTTATATATGGAATATAGAATCACCGCTAAAGAAAAGAATGGTGATGTTCATTATTTTATCAATTGGTCGCCGCTTCGGATTGCCGACAAATGGGAAATACGCGTAAAAGTCCCGTCTGTTGCCGGGGTTTTTGAAATATACTGGATGGATGAAAGCAAACACCTGCGTATGTTTTTCGTAGGACAGACAAATTACGGCGGACTTAGAAGCGAGCTTCGCCGCCTTACAGACCCCGAATTATGCACGAATAATGATAAAGCCAAAAAAATACTGGAAGAAAAAGAAATCTGGTACCGTTACGCGCCGACAGATTCCTCAAAAGTGATGGCGGACGTAGTATGGTACTTTATGAAAACTTATTTTCCGGAAGATCCTCCGGCGGAACATTCCGGGCGTTATGAGAAAATCTACATGACTGAGTCTGCTCCGGATAAATTAATCTGGGTGCCGTAAAACCGCGATGATTGAATATATCGTTCCTTCCAACATTGACGACAGAATTCTCACCCGCGCTGCGCGGATGCTGGAAGACGGAGCGCTGGTCGCTCTTCCTACAGACACAAGCTGGAGCATTGTGTGTTCGATCAAGTCTCCCATAGCGATTAAAAAACTAAGGCAGCTTTCAGGCGAAAGGGACGAGCGGCATTTTACTCTTCTGTGTTCAAGCGTTTCCCAATTTGCGGAATTATGCAATATTGACAATACCCGGTTTCGCGTAATAAACCGTCTGTCTCCCGGGCCATACGTTTTTATTTTAAAAACACTGCCGGGAACAAAAAAAAATCTTGAAATCCGCCGCCAGGAAGTGGGCGTGCGTATTCCGGATTATCCTGTTCCTATCAGTCTTATAAAAACCATCGGGCATCCGCTTTATTCAATAACCGCGAAAAGAAGCATGAGCGGCGGAGATTGGGAAATATTTAACGAAGAGGAAGCTGACAGTGAACTGCCGCCAATTCCCGAAGAAGAACTTTTTGAAAACGGGTGGGAACTTGAAGATATTAACGGAGTAGATTTGATTTTAGACAGCGGAGAAGAACGCGAGAGGATTTTTTCTACTATTCTGGATATGTGTCCTGATGAAATCAAACTGCTGCGTAAAGGAGCAGGTCAATGGCCGGTATAAAGAAAAAATGGCTGAAACTTGCTTTAAGAAGAAGAGCGCTGATAGGTCTTACCCTTTTTGGACAGATAGCTCTTACTATTTTTTTGATAGCAGGACCCGGAAGAAACATAAAATTTTTTGTTTGGGTTTTAAATATAATAAGCGTCATTGTCTGTATTTATGTAATTAACAAGCAGGAAAAACCCGGGTATAAACTTACATGGATTTTTATTATTTTACTGTTCCCGATTTTCGGAGGGATTCTTTACATACTGATAAATTTTTGGTCAAATCCAAAGAAATTAAGAAGAGCGCTGGATAAAAATATTTCAGACAGTCGTGAAGCGTTCTACCTTTCGGGAAACCGGCTTGATGAATTAATTGATTTACATCCCGAATTTATAACTCATGTAAACTATCTGCAGGAATACGCCGGCTTTCCTGTTTACGGAAATACAAGGCAGGAATATCTGGCTTCAGGGGAAGCGTATTTCTATAAAATACTTGAAGAATTAAAAAAAGCCCAAAAGTACATTTTCCTTGAATTTTTTATCCTTAATGAAGGGCTGATGTTCAATTCAGTTCTAAAGATACTGGAAAGAAAGGCCGCGGAAGGCCTTGAAATCAGATTAATGTACGATGATCTTGGCTGCTTCTTTACGCTTCCGCCAGACTTCAATAAAAAATTGGAAGAAAAAGGAATTAAAACGTTTGTCTTTAATCCTTTCAGGCCGATTGTTTCATCGCTGCAGAATAACCGGGACCACAGAAAAATAATTTCGATAGACGGAAAAGTCGCGTTCACGGGAGGGTTAAATCTTGCGGACGAATATATCAATGTTGTTGAACGCTTCGGACACTGGAAAGACGCCGCAATAATGCTCGAGGGAGACGGCGCATGGGCTCTTACCCTGATTTTCCTGCAGATGTGGAACCTCGGCGCAAAGACGAAAGATAATTATGCGTCATTTTATCCGTGGAAAGACAATGGAATTGAGCATACTGCTATAGGCGTCGCGGACGGTTTTGAAGCATGGGGGTTTGTACAGCCTTACGCGGACAGCCCGATTAACAGTGAAAATGTAGGCGAACATGTATATATCCAGATTATTAATCAGGCGAAAAAGTATGTTTATATAAATACGCCATATTTAATTGTAGACGATAACCTTCTTTCAGCTCTTACGCTGGCGGCAAAAAGCGGCGTTGACGTGCGCATCATTACGCCTCACCGCTGGGATAAATGGATTGTGGAAATAACATCCCGTTCATATTACAGAAGGCTGATACAGGCAGGGATAAAAGTATATGAATACTCATCCGGGTTTAACCACGGAAAAACATTTGTTTCCGATGACAAAATAGCGACAGTAGGAACTACCAATCTTGATTTCCGCAGCCTTTACCTTCATTTTGAGTGCGGCGTATTAATCTACTCAAGCCAGACAATAACCGCAATTAAGGAGGATTTTATTTCTACATTACCTATTTGTCAGGAAATGACTCTGAAAGATTGCGCGAGAAACGCTATCCAGCGCGTTACTCAGGATGTACTGCGCGTTTTCGCGCCGTTGATGTAATTGAGTTGTTCAGAAATTTCTATTTCTGAACAACTTCCTTATATTTAATTTTTATTAGTTTTTTGTTATATTATTAATATGAGCAGCTTGTTCGATTACATTTCTTGGAGAGGCGATCTTGATTTTATACAATCTCCTCTTAATCCTGTTGATTATGTAATTTTCTCACAAATAGCGTACCTCCCTTTTGACGGCATAGTTCCGGGCCCCGAAGAAAAAGAAGGAATTAGCCTTCACCTTGCCATGGAAAAACTGAAAAATAAAGTAGAAAGCAGCGGGGCTGTTGTAAAAACCGTACTGGGTTTCGATGAAGATCCGGCATTTATAAAGGCAATTACAACTTCGGACCGTTTCAGAAACTGCCAGCTTTTCGGGTTTGTAAACTATGTTGACACTAAAAGAGAATTTCAATTTTCTGCAGTGTGTATATATGTAAACGACGGCTCTTTTTCTGTTATATACCGGGGAACAGACGCTTCTTTTGTGGGCTGGAAGGAAGATTTTAACATGGCTTTTCTGGAAACAATTCCATCGCAGCTCGAAGCTGTAAAATATCTTGAAAAAATGGCCGCGTTTGTAAACGGCAGCCTGCGTATAGGCGGTCATTCAAAAGGAGGAAATCTCGCGGTTTATGCCGCGTCGTTTTGCGATAAAAAGACTCAAAAGCGCATAACAGATATATACAGTTATGACGCGCCGGGATTTTACAGGAAAGTTGTTTCCAGCGACGGTTTCCACGCGGTTAAGGATCGTGTACATTCTTATATTCCGCAAGCGTCAGTTGTGGGTATGCTTCTTGAACACGGAGTCGATTACAAAGTGGTAAAAAGTTCCCAAAGCGGTTTAATGCAGCATTCTCTTTACTCATGGGAAGTTACACATAACGATATGATCTATGCCGATGATATTACTCAGGGCAGCCGCTTCCTGAAAAAAACAATCCGGGAATGGATAGACAGTCTTGACTACGAACACCGCGAACGGTTTATAGAGGCAATTTATACAATACTCAATATGTCGGAAATAAAATCAATTCATGAAATTGAAGGGTCATGGCTGTTATCTACGGGCAGGATTATCAGATCGCTGGGTTATATTGATGAACCGACAAAAAGAATAATCCAGAAAACAATTATTGAGCTGTTCCGCTCCGCCAGCCGGAACCTGGACACCCTGCTTAAGAAAGAAAAACAATGAATATAAAATCCTCCCCCGCGATACAGCCTGCGCCCGGCAGTCTTGACGTACCTCCGGTAACTTTCACTCCTCCCGACTGGAATAACAGGAAACTTTTCAGTCTTCTTTGGCCTTTGATTGTCGAACAGCTTCTCATTGTTATGATGGGTATTGTTGACATGGTCATGGTCAGTTCTGTCGGAGAACATGCAGTCTCAGGTGTATCGCTCGTTGATTCAATAAATTTTCTGATTATAACCGCTTTTAACGCCATGGCGACAGGAGGCTCAGTAGTCGCAAGCCAGTATATCGGGCGCAAGGACGGAAAAAACGCCTGTTGTTCGGCAAGACAGCTTGTTTACATAAGCCTGTTAATTTCCCTGATCATGATGATCCTGACAATGGTTTTTTGCCGTCAGGTATTAAAGCTTGTTTACGGAAATATAGCGGATGATGTTATGCGTTCCGCGCAGGTTTATTTTTTAATAACGGCCCTTTCATATCCTTTTCTGGCTTTATATACATCCGCATCTTCCCTGTTCAGAAGCATGGGTAATTCCAAAGTCAGCATGAATACAGCCGTTCTTGTAAACATAATAAATATCGGGGGAAACGCCCTGTTTATTTACGGTATGGGGCTTGGCGTCGCGGGAGCGGCGCTTTCAACATTAATCGGGCGCATGATTGCGGCGGCTGTATTGATCTACTTATTGATGCAGGACTGGCTTAACATTATTAATTTGAAAGGAATAACAAAGATCAAATTAGAACCTGATATGATAAAGCGTATTTTTAATATCGGCATTCCGAGCGGTCTTGAAACTTCCATGTTTCAAATCGGAAAAATTTTAATAACAAGGATATTTACAGCATTCGGAACTGCCGCTATTGCAGCTAACGCGGTAGGAGCGACAATTAATTCCATAGCGTTCATGCCGGGCAGCGGTTTCGGCATGGGGCTTATGATAATCGCGGGGCAATGCATAGGCGCGGGCGATTATGAAGGAGTAAGACAGCAGACAAAAAAAATACTAAAGCTGTCTTATATGACATATTTTTTCATTAATATACATATCCTGATTTTTATGAATCAAATTATCGGATTATTTAATCTTTCGGCGGAGGCGCACCAAATGTGCGTAGTATTTTTGCGGATACACTGCGTTACATCAACATTGTTCTGGTGCCCTTCCTTTGTGCTCCCGAATGTTCTGAAAGCGGCGGGAGACGCGCGCTATATCATGATCGTCGCCGCAAGTACCATGTGGATTGTAAGGGTTTGTTCCGCCTACCTAATGGCATTCCCAATGGGACTTGGCCCAAAAGCCGTTTATATCGCGATGGGCGCAGACTTCCTTTTCAGGGGCATTTTCTTTGCGACACGCTATTTAAACGGACGATGGAAGGAAAAGCGGGTAATTTAGGGTTTTTTAATTGACACAATAAACAGGCTGACGCATAATGAATTTGTCAGGAAATTGACATTTCCAGACAATTTTATTACATACAAAGCAGGTTATTCCATAATGGGGAAATCACATGAAAAAAATCGCGGTATTATCATCAATAATTCTCTTTGCGGTTTTTATTTCCATAATTACAGGCTATATGGTAAAAAATAACAAGAAAGCTGATAAAACAAAATCATTAAACAGTGCGCCGACTCCGCAATATCCTTTCCCTCATTATACAGAGTACGCTGTTACCCCAATGCTGCCGGATAATAAGACAAAAGAAATATTGGAAGATACCATAATCAGCCTTTTCAGGAACATTCTTCTTAATGATTTAATTATTGACTCAAACGCGCCTCAAACAAGAGAAGAGTTCCGCATGGTAATCCGTCATTCTCAGGAATGGGAAGTAAATGAAGGATCAGTTAAAGTATCTCATATTAATGTATCAGAATCTCAAGGGTACGGTATGATGATAATAGCCTACATGGCAGGATGTGAAGAAAAGTTAAATTTTTCCGAAAATAACTGGATATTGGGAAGTACAAGCCTTAAAGACTACTACGACGCTATGCTTCGAACTGTTACAGCATTTCCAAGCATTATCGCTCCCCGCCTTTTTACATGGGAACTGTTCGGGTTTCCGGCAGGTGAAGGAAGCAGAACCGGATACAAAATAGTTAACGGCATAAAAACAGCTCCTTTTACTTCCAATAAAAAAGAAGGCGACAGCGCTACAGACGGTGATATGGATATTATTTATTCACTTATAATAGCCGACAGGCAATGGGGAAGCGGCGGTAAATATAATTATATAAAAATAGCTAAAAATATGCTTGATGATTTATGGAATTATTGTGTAAATGAAGAATACCATACACTGCTCCTGGGCGATTGGGCAAAGAACTCGGCTTACGGTATTTCCGCTAACGCTTCCCGCCCTTCTGATTTTATTATCAGCCACCTTAAGGTTTACAAGGAAATAGATTCCGATCATAACTGGCAGGTGGTTATTGACGCTACATACAATGTAATAAAAGAAATCAGAGACGGGCAAAACGCCGAGGGCAGTAATAACGGCTTAATGCCTGATTTTGTAAAAAGAGGAGAAGCCGGCTGGGTAATTCCCGACGAAAATTTTATAGAAGACTACGACGGCGATTTCGCCTACAATGCTTGCCGCGTCCCATGGCGTCTGGGAACAGACTATCTTTTGTACGGTAACACGGCAATCGGCAGTTCATCCCTTTACGATCTTATCATTAAACCGCTTGACGATTTTGCGATAAAGTATACAGGCGTTAATCCCCGTAAATTAGGGCCTTTGTTCATGAACGGTAAATCTTTCAGCTGGAAAGACCCTGATTTATTCGCTCCTCCGTTTCTCGTAACGGCTGCGGCGGCGGGAACAAGTCAGGAATGGGTTAACGCTCTCTGGAATTTCAGCGGCCTCGCGAAATACAACAAGGATACATACGGCGATTATATCAAACTGCTTGTAATGCTTACTGTATCAGGCAGTTACTGGCGGCCGTAAAAAACACGGAGGGTATGAATGAGAGAATTGAAGGCCGCCATTATCGGCGCCGGAAGCACCTATACTCCTGAGCTTATCGAAGGATTTATAGACAGGCAGAATAGTTTGAATTTCCGGTCATTTTATTTAATGGATATCAACAAGGAGAAACTTGATATTGTCGGCGCTCTTGCGCAAAGAATGTTAACATCAAAAGGCTTTAAGGGCAAAGTTGTATTGACGCAGGACTTGGACGAAGCGTTGACCGGAGCGGATTATATCTTCGCGCAAATACGGGTCGGCGGCCTTGCAGCCCGTATCCGTGACGAGAAAATTCCGTTAAAGTACGGGCTTCTGGGACAGGAAACAACAGGAGCAGGCGGCTTTATGAAAGCAATCAGAACCCTGCCCGTTATGCTTGACATAGCAAAACGAATAGAAAAACTCTCTCCTGATGCATGGCTTGTAAACTTTTCCAATCCGTCAGGAATAGTAGCTGAAGCGCTATTGAATCACTCTAATATAAAAATGGTTGGCTTATGTAACTGTTTCATTAATATGCACGCCGGTATTGCCAAAACAATAGGCACAAAGGATTTTGATTACGAATATGTCGGGCTAAACCACTTAAGCTGGATCACATCGGTAATTGTAAACGGCGAAAATATTCTGGAACAGTTGGGAAAACCTTCAAGCGCAGCAATGAAAAACGTGCCTTCTGTTGAATATGATAATGAACTTGTATCCGCCATAAGAGCGCTGCCGTCTTCTTATTTAAGTTACTACTACCTGCGTGACGAACAGTTTAAACATTGCGTTGACGCGAAAAAAACAAGGGGCGAAGTCTGCGTAGAATTGGAAACCTCGCTCTTGAAACAGTACAGCAATCCGGCTTTACAGGATAAACCAAAAGAACTTGAGGAGCGCGGCGGTTCTCTTTATTCAACAGCCGCGGTTTCGGTTGTAGACGCTATTGAGAACGATAAAAATGAATACCAAGTTATAAACATAAAAAATAACGGAGCTCTTTCGTTTCTGGAAGACAATGATGTTATAGAAGCAAAATGTACGGTAAACCGTAAAGGCGCGTTTCCCGCAGCTGTCAAAAAACCTGATAACCCGTATATTATCGGCTTAATTCAGGCAGTAAAAGCTTATGAAAAACTTACCGTCAGAGCGGTAGTTAACGGCAGCAGAGCAGACGCGCTGGCAGCGCTTATGGTTCACCCGTTGATCGGAGATTACCGCAAGGCAAAAGGCGTCATAGACGAAATGTTTGAAGCGAATGCCGATTATGTGCCAAAAGCATTATTAGAGAAATAATATAAGGATGAGGAATATATGCCGGAATATGTAATAGGTATTGATATAGGCGGCTCAAAGAGCCACCTTGCGATTTTTGATATTGACGGGAATTTCATCGACCTTGGTAATTGGGGAGGCCTTAATCACGAAGCGCTTGAAGGCTCATTCAAACAGTTTGAGGAAGAGTTTAAACAATTTGCCGCTCAAACTTTGTCAAGAAACAAAATAACAATGAAACAGGTAGCTTTTTCAGCCATCGGCGCTGCAGGAGTGGACACAAAACAACAGCATATTATTATTTCGGATATAATTAAAAGAGTTGGATTTGAAAAATTCACGCTGGCAAACGACGCTTTTTTGGGGATACCCGCCGGAAGCAGAACAGGGACAGGAATCTGCGCGATTAACGGCACAGGCTGTACGCTGGCAGGCCTTAACGGAAAGGGCGAAATGCTTCAAATCGGCGGTTGCGGTTCATTAACTGAGGATAAGGGCGGCGGAAGATACATCGGTTTACGGATGATTTCAGCAGTGTACTGCGAACTTTTCCGAAAGGGTGAACCTACGGTCATGACCTCCCTTTTGTTTGAAAAACTCGGCATTACAAGTAAATACGATTTTGTCGAAAAACTCTACGAAAAACTTGACGATGATTCTTTTGCCATTCATAAATCCAGCCGGATAATGTTTGACGCTGTCCGTCAAAACGATAAAGTCGCGTCAAATATTTTCCGTGAAATTGCCGCGAATTACGCTGACGGTATTTCCTGCATGTTAGAAGAACTGCGTTTCCCGCCTGAGGAAGAGCTGAACATAGTGCTTGCAGGTTCCGTGTTTGTAAAGGGAGAACATCCGTTTTTGGTTGAATCGCTAAAGGAAAAAGTTTTAAATGATAATCCCGGCAGACCGATAATATTTATAATTCTTAATATACCAAATGCTACAGGAGCCGTTCTTTGGGCGCTTAATTCACTTGGCAGGAACAATTATTATGACAAGGTCTGTACTCAGCTTCGCTTAAATAAAAAATAATGTATAATAGTTCCATGCGTATTATCTCATGGAATGTAAACGGCATCCGCGCCGCTGAAAAACACGGGTTTGTTGACTGGCTTGTAAATGAAAATCCCGATATATTATGCTTGAACGAAACCAAGGCGGAACCGGGACAGCTCTCTCCGCAGCTTTTAAACCCGCCTGTAAATGGAAAGCCCTACTCCGCTTTCTGGGCATGCGCAAAGAAAAAAGGCTATTCAGGCGTTGCGATTTACACTAAAGAAAAACCTCAGGATGTGCATTTTCTGGGTAATGATGAATTTGACAGCGAAGGCCGCGTCCTTGTCGTCGAATTAAAGGATTTTTCTTTGATAGCGGCATACTTTCCAAACTCGCAGGATGATCGAAAACGGCTTGATTACAAACTTGCATTTAACGATGCAATGCTTAAACTTTGTAAATCCATCGTAAAAAAAGGAAGGCATTTTCTGCTTTGCGGGGATTATAATGTCTGCCACAAGCCAATTGACATTGCCCGTCCGAAGGAAAACGAAAACAACGCCGGGTATCTTCCCGAAGAACGCGAATGGATGGATAAATTTATAGCGGCGGGGCACGTAGACACTTTCCGCCATTTTCATCCGGGAGAAACAGGCCATTATACATGGTGGTCGTATTTCGGCGGCGCTCGTGAAAGAAACATAGGGTGGAGGCTGGATTATCATTGTGTGGACAAAGACTTCATGCCCGGTGTAAAATCATCAATCATCAGAAGCGAAGTTTTAGGCTCTGATCATTGCCCTGTGGAGATCGAAATAAAATTATGAGAATAAAGTACAACGCGCCTACAGTCCTTACATTTACATTAATTTGCGCTATTGTGTTACTGCTTTCGCAGACATTGTCTCCTGCCCTTACAAAAAATTGGTTTATGGTTCCCGGAAGGGGAAATTTTCACGTCGGCAGTTTCAAAAACTGGGTTACACTTTTTACGCACGTTATAGGACACGCCAACTGGTCTCATCTGATAAATAATTTTACATTGATACTTGTGATAGGTCCCATGCTTGAAGAAAATTACGGCTCAAAAGATCTTTTATTAATGATGATCATTACGGCTCTTGCTACCGGCATATTAAATGTGCTTTTTTTTAAAACAGCGCTGCTCGGCGCTTCGGGCGTTGTTTTTATGATGATTTTGCTTTCTTCTTTTACAAATTTTTCAAGAGGTGAAATTCCCCTTACATTTATTTTAGTTTTGATTCTTTACATGGGAGTACAGATTGTTAATTCATTTACTTCTGACAATATTTCCCAATTTGCCCATATTATCGGAGGATTATGCGGAAGCTTTTTCGGGTTTCTTCGTCCAGGTACAAGAGGTAATTTATGATCAAAGAATTTCTCCGGTTTGACAAAGAACGGAACAACGCGCTTAAACTTGCACATAAAATTTTCAGTGAAGGATTTATCCCCGATGTCATTTATGTTTCTTTGCGCGGCGGAGCCTATCTCGGCAATGTGATCAGCGAATACTTCAAGATTGTAAGAAAGGATCAACACCCGGTATATTACGCGGCAGTCGTCGCAAGATCTTACACCGATGTCGGAAAAGCCGAAAAAATAAAAGTTGACGGCTGGACATATTCTCCTGATTACCTGCGTGTCGGAGACAAAGTACTTCTGATAGACGACATCTTTGACTCAGGAAGAACTATTAATCATCTGGCTCATATAATCACCGACAAGGGAATCCCGCGCAAAGATTTAAAAATCGCGGTTCATGATTATAAATACTTTATCGATAAAAACGAACAGCTTCCGTTTCAGCCCGATTACTGGTGCAGAAAACATGAAATGTCAGTTAATGATGAAAATTCTTGGATACATTATCTAAGTCATGAGCTTGTGGGGCTTACAAAAGCGGAACTTGAAGAATATTACTATAAACACGATCCGCAACTGCGTGAATTCATGGACATAATCACAGAAAACTAAAACGGCAGTTAATTCATGGCTTATAACATACCCTTAATATGCGGAATTGACGAAGCGGGGCGCGGGCCTCTCGCAGGGCCTGTCTGCGCCGCAGCGGTTATTTTAAACGATACTTTCCCCTGTGAGCTTCTAAACGATTCTAAAAAATTGTCCGCCGTAAAACGCGAAGAACTGCGGCGGCATATATGCGCTGATGCGCTTGCGTGGGGAATTGGTTGGGCCTCTCATGAGGAAATTGATAGTATCAATATTCTGCAGGCATCCTTGCTTGCCATGAAACGCGCGTTTGACGAAATGAACAAATACGAAAAATGTATAAATGCCGGTATCCTGCCTGAAAACATTTCCGTCATTGTAGACGGAATATACATCCCTGATATTCCCGTTTCATGTAAATCGATGATAAAAGCGGACGCAAAAGTACACGAGGTAATGGCGGCTTCAATTCTTGCAAAAACAGCGCGTGACAGCTTAATGGACGAGATGGCGCTTCTTTATCCGCAGTACTGTTACGAAAAACACAAAGGTTATCCAACAAAAGCGCACCGTGAATTAATAAAAAAATACGGTCCTTCTCCGATACAAAGAATGAGCTTTAAAGTAAGGTAACTTAAGCTTTTAAATAACTTCAGTTTCTAAAAATGGCTCAACTACCATTTCTTTTTAACTACTATTCTCTTGTTCCCGCCCGGTTTGTCATTCTGTCCAAAATCAGGTTTACTGTCAAATTCACGCTGCGGCCTTTGTTTTCTGGCGTATTTTTCTGCGGAAGCAGAATAATCCGGGCGGTCTTTTTTCCGGCGGTTATCCCCGTCTTCGCGGCTTTTTCCCTGCCGGTTTTTTCCGCTGTACCTTATGTTATTGTGCTGTGTGCCAGATGCATCTTCCGTACCGCGTTTTGATGAACGCCGCATATTACCGGAATCTTCTGCGCCGCGCCTTGGTGAATACCTCATGTCATTGCCGGTGTCTTCCTCGCCGCGCTTTGGTTTTGGATGCCGTTTATCACGCACTGTCTTTTCAAGCACCTTAAGCGATTCATCAAAACCTTTCAGGAATTCCTGTAAATCATCGGCGAATAAAATTACAGATTGCCGCTCAAAACCGCCGTTATCGCGGTTTTTGCTTTCTACAATGTTAAGGTAAAGATCACCCATGCGATTCTCTTTCACATTAAAAAAATATGTCCTATTCGGCAGGATTACCTTATTTGAAAATATTTCGCCTCTTACGCCCATTATTAACCTCTTTTTAGCGCAGTTTCAAAACCGCGCAAACAAATTGAATATCGCCGCAAAGCGGTGATGATAACTCTTTTACTCTTTGTCAGCTTCTGTTATCATTCGGCGCTGCCAGTCAAGCAAAAACCGCTCAAACTGCCTGCTGTTTTCACCGGAGCCTTCTATATCCGCCATAATGCGAAAAACAGGCTCTGTAGCCGAACCCCTCATCCAGATATAGGCAATGTCCCTGTCTGTACTATTCTTAAAATTTATTTTAAAGCCACCCTTTCCGGCTTCTCCGAATTTGACCGGATTTCGCTTTTCATTCATTCCGTTATACGCAATTGCTTCCCAGCGGCATATGCCGTAGCGCGTCTTTAATTCGTTCTTTTGCTCTTCCCACTCGCGCAAAAATATTTTCTGATACCGATCCTTAAGAAGAACATGATCCTTTGTATTTATGCGTAAAACGGCAGATTCCGAATACGCGCTGGTACTTATAAACTGCGGAAGGCTTGTTATAATATCCGCAAGCGTAAAATTATCACGGTATTTTTCTTCCTGCCCTGAATGTTTGCACCAAATCTCAAAGAGACCGGATTTTCCAGTAATTGATCTTAATGAAAGCAATTTTACAATCGCAAGAACTGTATGTATTGGATCGCGGACTGCCGACGGGTGTGTGATATTTCCGCCTGCCGAACCCTCGCCCAAAATCCGCACAATGTACCCCTGTTCACGCATGCGGCGGGCAAGGCCTACAACATTGGCCTCTCCTACTTCGGCGCGAAAAACAGAAACTCCGAACGCTTCAGCTATCCTTTCTATGCGCATTGATGTCGGATCATTTACCGCTATTGCTACTTTAGCGAGAGGTTTACCCGCATCGAGGGAAAGCTCACCTGTCCAAACAAGGTGAGAAAGCTCCGCGACACAGGCAAGTGCAAAAACTTCCTGCGCTTCAAGAGAACGGGCTTTTTTTATTGAATCATCCCATATAACAAGATTCCCCCTGTCGCCGTCGCAGTCAGGAACATAACCGAGCATGAATGACGCGTCACGTCCATGGGCCTTTTCAAGCAGCAAACGGCAAGGTTCAAGAGACTCTCCTTCCGGAACTATGCGGTGGACAATCTGTCCCGGCTCGCTGTTGATACATTCAAACTTAAGTCCAAAGGAGGTAAAAAATTCCTTGTCAACAGATAAAGTCCTCGCGCTGCCGTTAAAATCGCAAACAATGCCAAGCGGTTGTTTTACAATATTGTTTTTTATTACCGCGGCAATATCAAAAACGCCGTCGGCAGCTTTGCTTCCCCATGCGACATCGCCGCAAAAATCATAATATGCATCAAACGCCTCTTTTTTCGCCTGTGCAGTGTTCGAGTAAACTTTTTTAATTATATCAGTACTTGCGGCGGAAACAAGGGATTTAATTTTATTAAAAAAATCTTCTTTTTCCAAAAAAGAACGGAAGCTTACAATAAGTTTTGTTATTTCTTCCGCCGCTAAAACGCCGCCGTCCGCAAGACCAAACTTTATACCGTTATGACCGATTGGGTTGTGGCTTGCCGAAATATAAATAAAACCTGCCGCTGCTCCCTGTGAACCGCGTTTTCTTGCCCATGCCATTATCTCAGGCGCGGCAGTAACGCCGGCGTATTGCACGTCACAGTCTGAAGCAATCAATACCGGAATCATCGCGTCAACAATTGCCTTCCCCGTGGGGCGCGTATCGGTTCCCAGCAGAACCAGCGATTTCTGTGAATTAGCAGATAACGCATGCATATACTCTGAAAAAACATACGCGGCGGCAGTTGAAATTTTACAATGAGCTTCATCTATTTTATCTGTTGAACCTTCTTCATTTCCGCATAAGGAAAAAATACCGCGCCAACCTGAAGCTGATAAAATCATTTTATCAAGAACATCACTTATTTCCTGTTTATTAACCATGTAATGCAAAGTATAAACATTTCTTTATCTTTTTACCAGCGTATTTTTTTTACAAAAAGGGTGTATTTTGTCCGCTGTAATTTATTTAAGTTTTATGGAATAAGGAGGCTAAAAATGTCAAAATTGCCTAGTATTATCCAACGCCGCGATCTGGAACCGCTGTTATTTAAAGCCGGAAAGATTGCCAAACAATATGAAAAAGCTGCAAATTGCGCCGTTTCTGTAGTGAACTCCAATTGTGATAATGACTCAAATCAATATAATTTTATATGCAAGCGTTGTAAAAACAACTGTATGTTTTTACATATGAAAGCAGTAAATGAAGCAAGACTGCTTGGAGGATCCTATATTTATTTATGTCCGCAAGGTTTCGTTTTCTGGACGAGTCCTTTTTATTCAGGCGAACGTCTTGCGGGAGCGCTTATTTCAGGCGGTATCAAAGGATCAATAAATAACAGCGGCAGAATAAAAGCGCTTGCGAAAATAATGGTAATCTGCGCGGACCAAATATCCAGACGCAATACGCATCTTGCTAATATTACCCATACAGTCAATTCCGCAGAATCTGAAAATAATGAAAAACCGGAAAATGAAGCCTATTCAATAATTCTTGAAAGAATATTACTGGCTGACCTAAGACGGGGTGACAATAAGGAAGCCATGAAGATTCTTCATAAATTGATAGATATCCGCTACAGGGAAGTAAAATGTGATTTTACTGTTTTCAAGTTAAAGGCCATTGAACTTGCGGTGCTGTTATCCAGAGCCGCCACAGATACCAATGATATTAATGACAACTCTATCCTTGAGATAAATTATTGTTATTTGAAGAAAATGGAAGAAAGCACAAATATCAGTGAAATAACTGATATTCTATCAGGTTTCACGGAAAAAATGGCAGAGAAAATTTTTTCCTTTCACGGGGTACGGCATTTTCCCGCAATAAGGAAAGCCGAACGTTTTATCTGGGAAAATTATACAAGAAAACTCAGTCTACGGGAAATCGCGGATGTTTCAGGGCTTTCCGCTCCGTATTTCAGCACCATTTTCAGGGAAGAAATGGGAGAAAATCTTTCTAATTACATTAACCGGCTAAGAGTAGATAAAGCCGCTGTAATGCTTGTAACGACAAATATACCAATAAGCGTAATTGCCAAAACCTGCGGTTTTGAGGATCAAAGCTGGTTCTTGAAAATATTTAAAAATAATACAGGCTTTACTCCCGGAAAATACCGCGATCAAGGCAGTATTTCCGGTATGTCTGCGTAAATTCGGAGGTTCCAATGAAAGAAAACAAAAACAAGCTGAATAACCAGCAGGAAAATGATTTTATTGAAAAAACAAAAAAAGTCATGCTGGATTATTATCAGGCGACAGGCTGCAGTATATGTATTTATGACAGTGCGTATAAAAGTCATGTTCCTGACAGTATTGAACATTGTCTTGAAAAAACAATCTGTCCCTACTGCAGTAAATACAGAGCGGAACATGAACCGTGCCATGAAATGCACCTTAACGCAATAGAAGAAGCAAATAAAAAAGGAAATTTTCATATATATCAATGCGGCCTTGGTTTCCTTTTTTGGATCAGCGTTATATACACCGAAGGGCGTTTTTCAGGCGCAATAAGGGGAGGAGTTTATTCATTTGAAGGGCAGAAAGTAGTTGACATTTTCTCAAATGCCAATGATACTTATGTTATGTGCAATAATGAAAAATTGAAAGAAGAGCTGAAGGAACGCTTAAACGCGCCGCCCGCTGCTGACGGGGAAAAAATCCAATCTATGGCGGAGATGATGCAGCTATGCGCCGAATCCCTCAGTTCGGGAAGCGAAGATTATCATGAGATAATTAAAAGAAGAGTTGAACAGCAGGAAACTATAGCAAAAATAATTGAGGATCTGAAGATTCAATACGGTGAGAATTCTGAAAAACCGGGCTATCCGCTGGATAAGGAAAAAAATCTGATGGCTGCTTTACGCAAGGGCGACGCAGCAGAAGCAAAAAAAATCCTGAATGAAATTTTGGCAATGATATTTTTTTCCAACCCGGGGCAGTTTAAGTATGTACAATTACGCATAACCGAGCTGATAGTATTGATCTCCAGAGTGGAAATAAATCCTGCCAAAAGCGGAACCCTTTCAATGGAAATTAACAGTCAAAACCTGAAACTTGTACAGGAAGCCAAAACTATTGAAGAGTTAACTGATATTATACATACAATCGTAGTGCGTGTATCGGACACTATATCATATTTCCACGGAATCCCTCATGCCGCCGCTTTAAGAAAAGCGGAAAATTACATTCAGGAAAATTTTACAAAAAAAATCAGCCTGAAAGAAATTGCCGATATAGCGGGTTTTTCCCCGCCGTATTTCAGCAGTATTTTTAAGGAAGAAATGGGAGAGAATCCGTCAAAATATCTCAACAGGCTGAGAGTAGAAAAAGCAAGCCGTCTTTTACTGGAAACGGATATGTCCCTCAGCGAAATAGCCTCATGCTGCTGTTTTGAAGATCAAAGCTGGTTTTCAAAAATATTCAAAACTTACACAGGTATCAGCCCCGGAAAGTACCGTAATCAGGGAGGAGGAATTGTCGCAAATATAAATGAAAACAACCTGTCTGAGGGATTTAAAAAATCAATAAAATGAAAATGCCCTGTAACAAGGAGGTATAAAAAAAGCCGCAGATCACTGCGGCTTTTTTTTACTGACTGAAAAAACTTATACGTCTGACTGGAGAATTGCCAACTCTGTTTCCTTGTCAAAATAGCGCGCTTTTTCCATTTTCGGAACAAATGAAGCGCTGTCGCCGACTTTGAAAGTATGGCTGGGTTCGGTACGGGCAACGAGCGGCTGGGTTTCTGTTGTTAACCACAGATGAATATCCGCGCCTAACGGTTCAACGACTGTAACCTTCACACTAAAACTGTTATTTGCGCCCGCTTCAACATAATTCAAATCTTCCGGTCTGATACCAAAGAACACTTCCTTGCCTGCATATTTTTTCAGATATTCGTTGTGAGATGAATCCGCTTTAATCTTGAAGGAACCTTCATCCAACATAACGGAACCGCCCTCATCAATAACTTTGACAGTTAGGAAGTTCATCGGAGGAGATCCGATAAAACCGGCTACGAATTTGTTGATTGGGTGGTTATAAAGGAACAACGGCGAACCAATCTGCTGTACTTTTCCGTCTTTCATAACGACAATTTTGTTTGCCATCGTCATAGCTTCTACCTGGTCGTGGGTTACATAGATCATTGTTGCATTCAGACGAAGGTGTAAGTCAGAAAGTTCCGCTCTCATCTGTACGCGTAATTTCGCGTCCAGGTTGGAAAGAGGTTCATCAAAAAGGAAGACCTTGGGGTTACGGACAATAGCACGGCCTACAGCGACACGCTGTCTCTGACCGCCTGAAAGAGCTTTCGGTTTGCGATCAAGGAATTTTTCGATGTCAAGAATACGGGCAGCTTCATGGACACGTTTATCAATTTCAGCTTTGGGTACTTTTTTGATCCGCAGACCGAATGCCATGTTTTCATAAACCGACATATGCGGATAAAGGGCGTAATTCTGGAACACCATCGCGATATTCCTGTCCTTTGGCGGAACATCATTCATTTTTTCTTCATCAATGAGCAATTCGCCTTCTGTAATGTCTTCAAGACCGGCAACCATACGGAGTGTTGTGGATTTACCGCAGCCTGAAGGGCCTACAAAAACAACAAATTCCTTGTCTTCAACTACGATGTTTGCATTGTCTACCGCGCGGACACCTCCATCATACACCTTGGAAATACTTTTCAACTCAACTTTTGCCATACGCTGGCCTCCTCTTTGGGTTATTTTATTATGGAATTCCTATTTTAGGTTTTCCAAAAACAGAATATACCAAAAACAGATATTCGTCAACAAAACTTTTTTGGTTAAAGCTAAAGTCTCATACAGGGGAAGCCGATATTCTATATACCGGGAGGGATTACCTCTCATAAATCAGACGGTGCGCAATCGGCTTAAAAACCGGACGTCCAGGCGCATCGTCTTTTTTTTATTTATCCTGTTTGTAACTGCTAAGGAATACCGCAAGACGGCGCATTGCGTCTGTAAGGGTGTCTTTGTCGGGAAGAAAAACGATGCGGAAATGATCCGGTTCTTTCCAGTTAAAACCTGTCCCGTGAACAAGCAATAAATGCTGGCTATGGAGCAGGTCAAGCATAAATTTTTCGTCATTTATAATATCAAAACGTTTTGTATCTACTTTTGGGAAGCAATAAAGAGCGCCCTTAGGTTTTATCACGGAAAGACCGGGGATTTCATTGACCATATTAAAAGCCGTGTCCCTCTGCTCCCGCAAACGGCCTCCGGGAAGAATCAGATCTTTAATGCTTTGATAACCGCCAAGAGCTGTCTGAATGCCGTATTGGGAAGGCATATTGGGACATAGGCGCATATTAGCAAGCATATCAAGACCTTCTACATAATCCGCAGCGCATTTTTTGTTTCCTGAAAGAACCATCCAGCCCGCACGGAAACCTGTGGCGCGCCATGCTTTGCTTAAACCGTCAAAACTGACCGTAAGAATATCCGGTGTTATTACGGAAAAGGGAATATGCACAGCGTTATCGTAGGTAATACGGCTGTAGATTTCATCAGCATATACAATTAGGTCATTTTCCCTGGCAATTTGAGCGATACCTTCTAAAACAGAACGTTCATAAACAGCGCCTGTCGGGTTATTGGGATTAATTATTACAATCGCCTTGGTTTTTGGAGTAACTTTGGAACGTATATCGTTCAAAACGGGATTCCATTCCGAAGCTTCATCGCAAAGATAGTGAACCGCTTTACCGCCCGCAAGGGTAACTGCTGCAGTCCACAGGGGGTAATCAGGGATTGGTATTAAAACCTCATCACCAGAATCCAGAAGAGCCTGCATTGACATTGAAATAAGCTCGCTTACCCCGTTACCGATGAAAATATCATCGATTCCTACATCCATTACTCCCTTGGACTGAAAATCCTGCATTACAGCTTTACGGGCGGCAAAAAGCCCGCGTGAGTCCCCATATGCTTGAGCGTTGGGTAAATTTACAATTATATCGTGAACAATCTCGTCCGGTGTATTCAAACCAAAAGCGGCGGGACTGCCTATATTGAGTTTAATTACTTTAAAACCTTCTTCTTCCAGCCGTTTTGCTTCTTTCAGTACCGGTCCGCGAATGTCATAACATACACTTTCCAGTTTTGTCGATTTTTCTATGGTTTTCATAAACTATTCCTGACTGTTATAAAGCCATTTCCCGGTTTGATTTATATAATTCATAATAACGGAAACAAAAACATCCGTCCTCATATTATTCGCTTCATTTTGCCATTTTTGTAAATTATTATAAACTTTTAATATTTTTTTACGACTGTCTTCCGCGATTTTAAGGCATTCTTCATTTTTACGGGAATTTTTTGCCACAAAATTTTGCAGAAAATAAGCGGAAAGACCGGTAATAAAAGCATTATCTGAAGAAACCGCAAGCGACAAAAATTCCTGTTCCGCCAACTCATTAGCGCCGCATAATAATTGCGAAAATCCGTAAAACCAGTGAACCCATTGATTGTCCTTAACCTTGCTCTTGTCTATGTGCGCTTTGAAAAAGGCAGCCGCTTCCTCATGACTGCTGCCAAGTAACCTTGAAATTCCAAAAATAAGGATGTTTTTATCAATGATGGAAGGTTTTTTTTGTAAAACTTTGCTTTCAAGTTTTAGTACTGAAGGATAATCTGAAAGAACAAGGTAAGAATTAGCCAAAAGACGTACTTTCTGGTTACTGTACCTGCCTTTCGTATAGATTTTATGTTCCAGATAAAACGTTAAAGCAGGCCAATCTTCTCTTTCCAGAAGCGAAAGAAGCCGATAATTTATATAGAAAAATATATTCATAATGAGAAGGAGTAAAACCATAAAAATCTGGATAGGAAGGGTTTTTGATCGTAAAACTGCCGAAAATTCCGGCCCTGTCAGCAATAAAGGCATCAGTACGATGAGTATAATAATCACAATAATAACGCAATTAAAAACGATTATCAGATGTTTGAACTTCAATGGAAACACTCCTATAATTAAAGATAAGCGGTTTTTAATCGCTTATATATATGGATACGCTTTTTCAATGACGATTATTTACTTATAATGGAAAAATAAAAAAAAGACAATATTGCGTCAACATTACAATATTGGAGTGAATGAATGAAGAGTTATTTAGTAAAAGAAATAAAACCCGACAGCTTTTTCTCAAAAATAGTATATCTTGATAAGAAATATGTCCTCACAACACCTGAAGTACCTTTCAGCGATGAATTAATCTCCAGCCTTGCAAAATGGAGTTTTAATTCTGTATTCAGTGAAGGCGATCCGCACAAAGAATATGTAAGTACAGAAAGTTCCGGTAAATCCAATAATGTCAGTCAAACCGTACTTTCCCAGCAGCCGGATAATGAAAAACTTGAGAAAGCCAAAACCTATTATGTGAGCTTCTTACAGTTTGTGGAAAATTTATTTATAAAAGCGACTATATCGGATGAACTTGATTATAAAAATGTAACTGAAAAAATAAAGGATTTGGTTGAATTTATCAAGGAAGAACGCCGTTTCCTTATGAGGGTCATAAAAGATTATGAACCCGCACCTGAAAAAAATTATCTGGTCGCGCATTCTGTCAGATCAAGTATAATTTCTCTTGTTATCGGTTCATTTTTAAAACTGCCGAACCACAAATTGATTGAACTTGGTATTGCCGCTCTTCTGCATGAAATAGGAATGTTAAAATTACCTTCGCAAATATACATGAGCGACCGTCCGCTGACTGCCCCTGAGCAAAAAGCAATTTTAACCCACCCCATTCTCGGCTATACACTGTTAAAATCATTTGATATTCCAATTCCGATATGCCTGGCCGCGCTTGAACATCATGAACGCGAAAATGCGACCGGTTATCCCAGGCGGCTTACAGGCGACAAGATTGGTCTTTACTCGAAAATAATCTCCGTCGCGTGTTCATATGACGCTTTAAGTTCCAAACGTCCGCACAAGGAAGCCAAAGACGGGTATACGGGAATGCTTGAGTTATTAAAGAACGAAGGTAAGGGGTATGATGATACAGTTGTAAAGGCTCTTGTCTTATCGCTTTCAATATATCCGATTGGCCTTTATGTACTCTTATCAAACGGGAAAAAGGCGCAGGTTATAGACATAAATCCTGAAAATCCGCGCTTTCCTGTTGTTCAAATTTTCGGTGAATTTGCGCCGGACGGAAAAGTAAAAACTATACAAACGGCTCAAGGTGAAATTACCATTGCGCGTCCGCTTAGCCGTTCAGAGATAGCGAAATAACTATGGATCCTTATCCTGAATTTTTAGGAGTTTTTTTATTAATAATCGCAAGCGGTATTTTTTCTCTTTTTGATTGCGCTTTTACAGCCTGCAGAAAAACACGCCTTGAAAAAGAAACAGGAAAATCTTACCGTTCTGTCCTTAAAGCTCAGGAAAACCCGCGGAAATTACTGCTTGCCTGCCGTTTATGGATTAACATATTCAGGATATTTGCGGCTTTTCTGTCGGGAATGATTATTGTACGTATTTTGGAAACTTTAAAAACCGGTCAGCAAACATCAGCGTTTATTATAGCTGTATCTGTGCTGTCGCTTGGCTCTGTCGCCGCGCTTTTGGGCGACGCTCTACCAAAACTTTTTTCAACCCTGGCGCCTGAAAAAATTACAGCCTTACTCCTGCCGCTTATGAAGGTTTTTTGCACAATCCTGATGCCGGTAATTTTACCGGCTGTTAAGTTTGGCTCATTTTTCCGCTCGGTTTTCCGTCTTGAGACAAATGAAAACAGCATGACAGAAGATGAACTGCGTAATGCGCTTCTGGAAGGTGAAAAATCAGGTATTGTGGAAAGCAGGGAACGCACAATGGTAGAAGGCGTCTTTTATCTCGGCGATCGCGCTATCGGGGCTTTTATGACTCACCGTTCGGAAATTCATTGGTTTGACGTAAACTCACCGTATGATGAAGTAAAAGCAAAAGCGCTTGAACACCGGCAGCAGCGCTGTTTTCCGGTTGTAAACGGAAACCCCGATGAGATCATCGGAGAAGTTTACCTTGAAGACATAGTCATTGATTCATCTCTTGAAAACCCGCGGGGATTACGCGCAATCATGAAAAAAGCGTATTTTATACCGGAAACCATGACCGCTCTCAGCGCGTTCGAATCTTTCAGGCAGGGGCAGGCGAATTTTCTGTTTGTTATGGATGAATACGGAGGACTTGCGGGAGTAATTTCAATACGGGCGTTGGTTGAAGAAATTGTCGGCGAGCTTTCCGCGCCTTTGCGGAAAGAGCGGGGCTTCATTAAACAAGAAGACGGCACTCTGCTTGCGGACGGCGCGCTTAACATTGACGACGCAGTAAAATTTCTTTCTCTTACAGGTATAAATGAAGACGGTGATTTTCACACGCTTGCCGGTTTTATCTTGAATCTTGCGGGAGAACTGCCCCGCGCCGGAGACAGTTATGAATACCAGGGATACAGGTTTATTGTAAAAGAAATGGACGGTAACAGGATAGACAAACTCTTTGTCAGCAAGATAGAATAAAAGAACATAATAGACTTGTTCAACAACCCGGTTGGTTGTTTCACAAGTCTTGCATTTTCTCGGGCTATAGCCCTACAAAAATGCTTTTTATTAACGGAAGTTGTTTAGAAACTGAAGTTTCTAAACAACTCTAATGATTAATAACAAATAAATTCTCAACACGAAGCAAGGAAAAAAATGAAGAAAATACAGTTAATTATCTTTTTAATATGCGTGATAAATATTTTTGCATTTTCACAGGAAATTATTTATGTAAAAGCGGACGGCAACGACAATAATTCAGGACTAAGCGAAACAGAAGCGTTAAAAACATTATATAGAGCGTTATCCCGCGCTGAACAACTTAACAGCGGCAGGATAACAGTACTTGGCACGCTGGACGCAAAAAGCGAAGCGCGAAATACCCGCGATTCTGTATTTGAGCTCTCCGTAAATTCAGACAGGGAAATATTAATCACAGGAAAACCCAACGCGTCTGATTCAGAAAAAGCAATTCTGTCCGCAAAAGACTCTAACAAAAGCATAATTTCTGTAAGTAAAGGAAATATCCGTTTTGAGCATATAGAAATCTCAAACGCCAATGGAGAAGGTACAGGGGCCGTTGGGGTATATGTTTTTTCCCGAATGACTCTGGGACAAGGCGCTGTAGTACGAGATAACAGCAGTTTTGGTATACTAATTTCAGGCTTTAATGCAATATTTACTTTAGACGGCGGCGAAGTACGAAAGAATAACTCCTGCGCCGTCTTCGTAAGCAAAGGTCTTTTTATTTTAAATAACGGAACAATTTCTGATAACAAAGCTGAGTTGGGAGCCGGCGTATTTGTAGGTACAGATTCTATGTTCGAAATGCATGGAGGAACAATTGAAAATAACACAGCTGACTCAGGAGCCGGCGTGCTTGTAGATGCCAATGGCAAATTTGAAATGTATGGAGGAACAATTACAAATAACATAGCTGACTCTGGAGCCGGTGTAATAATATTTGGGAAAGGAATTTTTGAAATGTCAGGCGGCACTATAACCAAAAACAGGGCAACCAATATTGTTGGAGGAGTATGGGTACTAAAAGGCGGCAAGTTTGTCCAAAACCGTAAAGCAAAAGTCACAGGAAATAACGCAAAAAGAACTAATCCGAATCCAAATGTATATAGACAATAAAATTAACCCAAAACAGGCGCGCATATTTGACCACCGTACAGTTCTTTCGGCATCACCCTGATTTTTAACTTTTTTTCAAGCGATGCGAGAAGGCGCATCTGCGTTTCATCGCCGATTGTAACCATTACGCCGCGCTTCCCCGCCCGACCCGTGCATCCGCATCGGTGAATGTAATTTTCGCTGTCCTAAAGAAATGGACGGCAATTCGAGCTATTGCAATTATCACTATGTTTTGATAATATTATCTCTGTGAGCGAAAGAAAAACCCTGCCAAATGAAATTACACCGTATTTTAATATGAATTCTGATTCTCTCTCTTATTATAGAAGAGATTTTTCAATTTCACCTCTACACTCCTTTTCATGGGATAGGTCTGCCCTTATGACAACATTATTGCTTTTCTCATATTTTTACGCAAAGAAGCTTTGTAACCGTCAAAAGAACCACATCTACCGCCAGTAAAGGAAGAGAAATAAACTACCGGTAAACATTAAAAACCGGAGGAAAAGATGAAATACGGCAAAGAAGAAAAAATCATGTGGCTGGAAGACTGGCAGCAGAGCGGAAAGAGCGCATGGGTTTACGCGAAAGAAAACGGACTGGTACCCTGGACTTTACCCCAGTCAGTATACAAAGTTAAGCAACATTACTTAAATAATATTCATTAGGTGCAAGATAGTCAAGTACCGAATGAATCCGTTCACGGTTATAATAACCTTCGACATA
>JAITFK010000127.1 GCA_031281555.1 Treponema sp.
ATAAGATCAGTTACCGAGGAAAGGCGCACATGCGGAATGGCTATTCCGCAGCCGATGGCGGTACTCATCAGTTCTTCGCGTTTTAAAATTTCCATTGATAATTCCTGCCTGTTTTTTACTTGAGGAGCGTCTGCGAGGTTTTCCGCAAGAGCAAGGAGGACATCTTTTTTTCTCGGATGGTCAAGAAAGAGTATCCTGTTCAGGGAAAGGATCGACTGAATGTTTAAAGGATTAATCTGCGGATTGAGTTTATTTGATGTAAGTTTGTCATTGACCCACTTGTCTATCTCAGATTTTTTAAAACGCCAGGCAGTTCTTATTTTCCCGGCAGGAATCTCCCCTTTTTGAGCGCAATCGTAGATTGTACGCTCCGATACCCGAAGATATTTAGCAACTTCTTCAAGCGTAAGTATATCATCATCAGCCATGTGATATAATATCAATATATTACAACAAATGTCAATATTGTCGAACGAAAGGCAATGTTTTCAATTTTTATTCAAATCATGCAGGGAATCCAAAGGAAGAAGCTCTCCAATCGTGGTATTTACCTGTTTTTTCCCGCTGCCGGCAAAACGTATTGGCATATCCGGCGCCGTAAATTCACTGATTACCTGACGACAGGCTCCGCAAGGGCCAACAGGTTCGGCAGAATCAGGGGTAGATATAGCAAGCGCCAGAAAACGGCGTTTACCCATTGTTATTGCCGCAGCCACAGCGTTTCTTTCCGCACAGACAGTCATGCCATAAGAACGGTTTTCTACGTTAACTCCTTTTACGACAGTTCCATCCTCACATAACAGCGCGGCGCCTACACGGAAATTTGAATACGGAGCGTAAGCCGACATAGCTATTTTTTGCGCTTCAATGTATAAAGCATCCATTTGTTCTTTATCAATCATACTTGCCTCCTTAAAATTAATAATATATAATAAATTCTGTTAATCCGGGAGAGGGAGAAGCATGGCAAAGCAAAAAAAAAGAGGTTATATCTTTGTTATTTTTATGCTTTTCATCGTTTATTTTCTCCTTGCGGCAAGGCCGGTACCGCGCGAAACTATTCTTGTTCCCGGTTGGATAAGCCCGTTGGAATCAGGCTCTTCTGCCGCTCTTGACAAAAATTTGCATGTATCAAAACAACTTTTTCCCTTCACTTTGGGCAGCAGGTTTGGTTATGTCAGTTCTGACGGAGAATTCGCAATAAATAAAATTATTAACAACAATATTTACCTCGGTGAAAATATATGGACGGAATTTTCCGCAGAACCTTCAAGTATAGAAATTAACAATATTTCCGGAGAACCTTTAATAAAAATTGATAATATAAGAGGTTATCCTGTTTTACTTGACAACAGAATTTTTATTCTGGGGAGTGAACAAAATTCGTTATCTGAAATTAACGCAACCGGAAATATTTTATGGACTTATGAATTCGGCGCTCCTCTTACCTGCATAGATGCTGCAGCGGGGCTTGTATTGACAGGTTCGCTTGACGGTATGATTGAAATTCTTGATTCAGGCGGGAAACGTATATATTACTTTGAACCGGGCGGCTCCCGTTACAGTATTATTTACGGCTGCGCTATTTCAGGTAACGGGTCGCGGCTTGGAATTATCTGCGGCATTGATTCTCAGCGTTTCCTTCTTCTCGAACGGCTGGGAAATAACGGCGGAGAATACAGAATTATTTATCATGAATTTCTTGAAAGCGGTTTCAGACGGCCTGTTCGTGTTTCCTTTATAGATGAAGATAGACGTATTGTATTTGAACGCGAAGGAGGAATTGGCTGTTACAATATAAAATCCAGGCGCAGTACTTATATTCCGCTGGACGGAAAAATTACCGCTATTGACGATTCGGGAGATCAGAGTCTGTTGTTTTTAATTACTTCCCATCCGCATCAAAACAATACGCTTATAGGCATTAAATTACCCCAGGACACAAGTTTTTCATTTTTGGGAACAGACGCACAAGAGGCCGTTTTTTTACGCGCATCGTTTAAAAGCAGCGATATCTATCTCGGAAGAACAGGCCCTATGCTGATTGCTGGCGGCGGAACTACATTGATTTCGTTTAATCTGGAGGACAAATAAAATGAGCAGAAAAATGCAGATAACGGCTGCCGTTGTTTTTGTATCAATTTTCGTCATAATATTCACGGATACATCAATTTCAGGCAGTCTTGACGCAATGAGCTGGCCGAGTGAGGGCGCAGTTTTAATCCGTAATTTCGGCAGCAATGATAACGGCATGCCTGTTCTTGGAATGGTTTTCGGAGGAGGCGCGGAAATATTGGCGGCGGAAAAAGGAGAAGTAATTTTTTCCCGTAACAGGAATGATTCCGCGTCCCGTCTCCCCTCCCCGTTCGGCGCATGGACTGCCATTGATCACGGAGACGGATTAATCAGCATTTACAGCCGTTATAACGATGTATCGTCAGAAAATAAATCTTTAAGCGAAGAATTTACGTTAACACATATTGAGAAATCACAGCCTGTTGCCGAATCCGGAACTTCAGGCTGGTCAGCGCAGAAAGGTTTTTATTTTGTTATTTTTGACAGAAGAGAACGGTATTGGATAAATCCCGCAATGATCATTACGCCTGTACAAAAAACCCGTCCTCCTCAAATTCTTTCCGTAGATTTAAAAAATGATCAGGGGTTGACACAGTCGCGCAGTTTATCACAGGGGCGTTATACGGTATCCGTAAATACAATAAGCCCGGCAGTAAACCCGGTTACAGGCGGAAATTTTCTTGTACCTCACAGAATTATATGCCTTATAAACGGCTCCGAGGCAGGCGCGCTTAATTTTGAAGCTTTTTCCGCAAAAGACGGAGTTTTAATGGTTTACCGTAACGGACTTGTTCCGGCAAAGCAAATTTATTCAAACGCTCCCTCTTATGAAGCGGCAGAAGTTTTTTTAACACGCGGGCAGGTGAATCTGGAAATTATTGTACAGGACTTAGCCGGAGAATCCCGCAGTTTCCTTAACTGGCTTGTTGTTAATTAATTGTGAAAACATGGTCAACGCCGGTATGCGACGGAAAAAGCGGAATTGTTCCATGTTCATGCTGCGGGAGTTCATCCTTTAAACCCGCTCTTGAATGCGAGGGATTTAACTATGTCCGCTGTTCATCATGCGGCCTTGTACAGATGAATCCTCAGCCTGTTAAAGACGAAATATTAGCGCGTTACGGCAGTAAATTCGGAAAAGACTATCTTTCATACGAAATTGAAAATGAAAACTCCTTTTTACGGCTTCAAAAGCTTGCGCTTAAAGACTCAGGTTTTTATAAAACAGAAAAAACCCTTATGTTACGCAAAACACAAGCGCCTACCGTGCTTGATATCGGCTGCGCTACCGGAACGCTTCTTGCTTTTCTGCGCGATCGCGGCTGGGATGTAAAAGGAGTGGAAATTTCCCCTGCCGCCGAATATGCCCGCAATGCCAGGCAGCTTGATGTACAAAACATTCCGCTGGAAGAAATAGCATTCTCTTCCGGCAGTTTTGATATTGTTCTGGCGTCGCACCTGATTGAACATTTAAACGATCCTTTTTCTTTTTTAAAAGAGGCTCATCGTATATTAAAAGATGACGGAAAAATATTTATTACTACTCCCAATATCAACGGCTTACAGGCATATATTTACGGCAGCGGATGGCGATCCGCGATTTTTGATCATCTTTATCTTTTTTCCGCGCATACCTTAAAAATAACGTTAAAAAGAGCAGGCTTTAAAGTTGAAAAATTGTCTACATGGGGAGGTATAGCCGCAGGTCTAGCGCCCGTATGGATAAAGAAAAGCGCGGATTTTCTTGCAAAACGGCTTGGTTTCGGCGATGTAATGATTATACGGGCAAGAAAGTCAGATAAAGAAATTCATAGGCGCAAGATAGTCAAGTAACTGCTCCGCGTCCATAGACCGATATCTTAAAAAAGACAAAGACGCTTTGAGGTTGAAAAAGAAAAGTCTTATAAAACTCCCTGTTCTGTAGTTTCACAGCGATAACGGTTCGGAGTTTATCAAACAACAAAATCAACGCCGACTGTCCATCCTCCAATAAAAAAAAGGCTGCCCTTTCGGACAGCCTTTCCTCTAAGCATTAAGCCGGATTAGAACGAGAGTTTGAAGTTAACATCAAACTTGTTGTTAAGACCAATTATAGAATCTTTCGTCGCGTCT
>JAITFK010000172.1 GCA_031281555.1 Treponema sp.
ATACGGACAGGATCGCCGTCTGAAAGAAAATTCTGCCCCGCGCTTACAACCTTGTCTCCTACGCTGACACCGTCAAGAACCTCAATAAATTCTTCGTTATCAATACCGAGCGTTACTTCACGCCGGCGGGCTGTATTATTTTCGTCTACGATAAACACAATCCATGAACCATAGGTACTTATGATCGACAATCTCGGAATAACGGGAATATTTGTTTTTCGGTTTGTTACAAGACTTATTGTCGCGAACATTCCCACTTTTATACGCGGATCAGAATTCAAAAACCTAAGACGTATCCTTAATGTACGGCTTGCGGGGTCCAGTACCGGATTTATCTCATATACTTCCGCAGTAAATATTTCGCCGGGCATGGATTCAAACCAGAGTGAAGCGCGAAGCCCCTGTTTTATAGCGGCGACAAAACGTTCCGCGATATAGGTTTCGATAAGTAACGATGAAAGGTCCCCGATTACATACACCGGGGACTGGGTTGTAACAGTGTCGCCGACACTGTAAGGAGCTTGCAGCACTGTTCCGGAAACTGTTGAAATTATTGAGTTTCTGGAATAAACCTCACCCGGTCTTGACGGATCAACCCTTGCGACCACAGCGCCTCTGGCAACCCTGTCTCCGACACTGTAGTTACTTTCAACAAGTCTGCCGCCTACAGTAGGGTATATAGTAACCTGATTCCGCGCTAAAATTTCTCCGTTAATAATTACGCTTTTTTCTATGGTTCCAGGCTCTACAGTTACAACACGGATAGCGGCGGCGTTTCGCGCTCCATCTCTGCCTGGAGCGTTTCTTTGAGCGCCTTCGCCGCCCCCCCTGTTTTCGCCGCCGCCTCTCTGAGCGCCTCTCGCCCCCTGCGGCTGAGCGCCCGGCACTCCTTGAAGCGAAACTGCGGATTTATACTTTTGCGGAAGAAAGTTATATACGACAAGAAAACCAAATACTATTATCAGCAGAATTATTAAAAAAGTAACAAACTTTTTCATATTCACCCGGATATTCCGAAAGAATTCATATTAGTAACGGAAAAGAAAAAGTTGATTGCTAAAAATACCGCAGAGAAAAGGGTTTTATCCAAAAAAAGCCACCTTAATATTAATATTACATATATTGTGAAAAATAAAAAAGCTGTTTCGGTTACTGAATTTTAGCTGAATTTTGCGTTACATTTCAGGCAGATATTTCCAGTAGCGTTTTGTCATTAGTTGACGCTGTAAGTGTAAATTCTTCCTGCTCTCGTTATTTATTATCTTATGGTAATGCCGCCAAAGCTCTTCCCATTCGTCATTAACAAGTACGCCGACTGACGCAGAAATATCTTCTGCGGTTTTAATAACGGTCAGTTTTACCTTTTCTCTTAACCGTCGGCTAAAGCATAATCTTCGTTTTATATCGACAATTACCCACGGAGTTTCGCCAAAACGTGAATAAAAATATTCACCCAGCGCAGGCAGTATTAAATGATCAGGTTCGCAAAAAGCAATGTAGGTTCCGTTACTGTCAGGCGAAAAACGTAAAAGCCCATTCATCCTGTGAACCTCAAACTGCGTTTTTGACGCGGCCGAGAGAACAATACGAACACTTTCATTTCCTCGATCCAAAGCGGCATTTTCTGCAGCTTTTCGCTTCTTTTCACCGCAAGCCTGCGCGGCTGCAAGCGCCCTGCGGCCAAAGATGATAATTTCAGTTTCGATTGGAAGCTCGCTCATCCACGCGTGAAAAATTAAATTAAATACATTCGGAGATAATTCAAAGATTTCTCGCATAGGCTCACTAAAGGCGGTAATGTTGAAACTTCTTGAAAAGTAATTGGACAGCAGATCAATATCTGATTGAGTGTAATGACGCTCCGGTACCGTGTTTTCCTGTACAAAGCCGAATAAGTCTTCTTCTATTTTCGCACACGGAAGATCGTTATTACAAATTACGTCAAAAAGTTCTTCCAGGCAAAAACTCATTTAAAGTTCCAGTTTTAAATCACCGTCTTTTATCCAGCCGATATTTCCCAATAACAGACGACCGACTGCTCCAAATACAACCGGAATAACAAAGAAGAGCAGTATAATACCGAAAACAAGCATATCTGTCTTAACTCCGGTATCAAGTGACGCGGTAATTGTTGTAAATAACCCGACAAGACCAGCCGTCCCCATACCGCTTCCTGTACTGCTGCAACGCAAACTAAAAACAGCGGCGGCAAGAGGTCCGCAAACCGCGCTTGCCGCTACAGGCGGAACAAGTACTCTGGGGTTTTTAAAAATATTTGGTATTTGCAGCATACTCGTTCCAAGCCCTTGAGAAATAAGACCCGGCACTCGATTTTCCCGCCAACTCATTACCGCGAAGCAGACCATGTGGGCAGCTCCGCCGACAGCAGCGGCCCCCCCGGCCAGTCCGCCTATGCCGCAGGCTACGCAAATCGCCGCGCTGGAAGTAGGCATGGTTAAAAGCAACCCTACGGAAACAGAAAGGACAAATCCCATCCATACCGGGTTGATCTCTGTTGACAGCATGATCCAGTTGCCGAATGCCGTGAATGTTCTAACAACATAGGGACAGACTGTAAAAGCAAGAAATAACCCAAGCAATAACGCGGAAACAGGAAGTACGACTATATCAAGTCTGGTTTTCCCTTTTAAAAACAAACCGATTTCCACGGTAACGACAGACGCAATGAATGCGGAAACAGGCTCCCCAGGACCAACCAGTCCGCCGTTTCTGATCAGAGCTCCGTTCTCAACCGCGACATTCGCCGTCAGGTTAAACATCCCGAATACAGGCAAACCGCCTTGAGCGCTTAATTGAGCGGCTGAATGAACGGCATTAATTATCGCGATACTCTGCGCCCCGATAAATCCGGCGCAAATAGCGGAAAAAAGTATAAGCTTATCAGCTTTCAAACTTTGCGCAATGCCCGCGCCTATGCCCGCTCCCATAAGCAACTGAGCGACTAAGCCAGCAGCCTGAAACGCGAGACCTGCATTGCTGTTTCCAATCCATTTGCCAATCTGATTGACAATTGTTCCGGCTATAAGAGTTGCGAACAAACCGAACGCCATACCGCCGAAAGCCGTTATAAACCACCGTTGACACAGACCCTTGGTTATTAACCAAATTTTATTTTGCGTATTTGTCATAATAATACTTTATCAAATCCTCCGTTAAATTAATACAATCGGTTTTTATCGTTTTCCTAAAACTCAAATAGCGGAAGCTGCATACCCGCGCCGTCAGTATCCGATAACAGCCTGCGGATACGGACAGGATCATCAGGCTGTTCGATGAACGCTCCGCCCGCCGTTAAGAAATAACGGGCTCGTTTTAGTATAGCTCCCATTCTCTGCAAGGTTTCGATAGTGATTTTTCTGGAACGACGGGTTTCAAGTATTCTGCGCGCTGTTTTTGCGCCTATACCGGGAATACGCAGCAAGGTGTCGTAATCGGCGCGGTTTATTTCTACGGGGAAGAAGTCAAGGTTTTTTAGCGCCCACGCTGTCTTGGGATCGACATGCGCATCAAGGAAAGGTTCGTCATCGCTTAAAATTTCACCCGCGCTAAAATGGTAAAAACGCAAAAGCCAGTCCGCCTGATACAAACGGTGTTCCCTCACAAGGGGCGGGCTTAACGTTTCAGGAAGACGCGGATCGCTTAACACTGAGTTTTCTTTTTGCGCGTAACCGCCGGGATGAATAAAGGCCGAATAGTACACGCGCTTTAATGAAAATTTTTTGTAAAGAGAACTTGAAAGGTTGACAATTTGCCTGTCGTCTTCTTGCGTAGCGCCCACAATAAGCTGAGTGCTTTGCCCGGCGGGAGCAAAATAAGGCGCGTTGATTTTTCCCTTAGGCATAAAACGGCTTTTACGGCTTGTTTCTTCAAATTCGCTTTTTAAACCAGAAAAATCATTCATCGCGCCGAGAATGTCCTTCCCCGATTTTTGCGGAGCAAGACACATAAGGCTCTTTTCCGTCGGAAGCTCAATGTTGCAGCTAAGCCTGTCAGCCCAAAACCCTGCCTCGCGTATCATTTTTTCGCCTGTACCTGGTATTATTTTCAAGTGAATGTAACCGCCGTATCCTGATTCTGTGCGCAGTGTTTTCGCGGTGTCGATTAATTTTTGCATAACGATATCGGGATCGGAAAAAATCCCCGACGACAGGAAAAGCCCTTCGATGTAGTTGCGCTTGTAAAATTCGCACGTTAAATCAGCGAGTTCCTGAACGGTAAAACTCGCCCGCTTGATACCGGCGGAGGAGCGGTTTACGCAATAAGCGCAGTCGTATTTGCACACATTGGAAAAAAGAACTTTTAAAAGGCTGACACAGCGTCCGTCTTCCGTCCAACTGTGGCAGACTCCCATCGGCATACTTGTCCCGAATTTTTTCCCGCCTTTTCCGGTAAAGCCGTTACTGCCCGAACTCGCGCAGGACGCGTCGTATTTTGCCGCTCCCGAGAGGATAGAAATTTTTTCCTCTATGTCTCCCAAATCCATTGATTTTAACTATACAGATGTTTAGATGTTAAGTCAATCAGGATGACAGTTTTATGGAACAGTAGGTATAATAATTTGACTTATGAAATACAAAGCCTACATAGGAACTTATTCTATACCCAACAGTAAGGGAATATATCTGACTGAAGCGGATACTGAAACCGGGGCTCTCACGATTCTGGATTCGTGGCAAGCTGAAAATCCGTCATATCTGTCTGTTTCTGACGGATACCTGTTCGCCGTCCTTGAATGTGATGAGTTTGAAGGAACTTACGGCGGCGGCGCAGCTTCCTATGCTATCGGCCGGGACGGTTCTCTGTCACTTTTATCTGTCAGGCCGACAGGAGGGACAAGCCCATGCCATGTCTGCCCCGCGCCTGACGGAAAGAAACTGTATGTGCCAAATTACGGCGACGGCGTTTTGTCAGTTTTTGATGTGAAAGACGGAAAACTGAGCGAGGCTTCGCTTATTAAGTACAACGGCAGCGACTTGAATGAAGTGCAGCAAAAGAGGTCTCATCTGCATTGCGCGGTAATAGAACCGGGCAACGGGCGGCTTTGTGTGGCGGCTCTCGGCATTGATCGCGTTGTTTTCTTTAATACGGCGGATATGAGTGCGGCAGGTGAATTTGCCGTGAAAAGCGGAAGTGGACCGCGGCACATTGTCTTTTCAGAACATACGCCGTACGCATGGATGGTCTGTGAACTGAGCAGTGAAATATACGCCTTTGAGCCGCGGAGCGGAAAGCAAATCGGCGTGTATTCGACCCTTCCGTGTGATTTTACGGGCAAAAGTACCTGCGCGGCTATTAAGCTTTCGCCCGATGAAAAACGGCTTTATGCTTCCAACCGCGGGCATGACAGCATCGCGTGTTATGATATTGATACTGAAACCGGAAAACTTACATTGCTTGCCATTTGTTCCGCCGGAGGAAAAACGCCCCGTGATTTCGCCATTTCGCCTGACGGTAAGTTTCTTTATGCGGCGAATCAGGATACGGATAATATCAATATTTTCGCAATGGAAAACGGCGTACCTGTCGAGACAGGATTATCTCTGGATATTCCGTCACCGGTATGCGTGCTTTTTAATGACCAATTAAAGTGAGGTTAGGGTAAAAAATTCTTCTTCTTTAAAAAGTGCAATCTTTATTAAAAGTTTAGTTAAATCCGGAAAATTCTATTTTAATGGTCAAACTGAGTGGCGGCTGGAGTTATAGTCCATGAAAGTGGTAAAGGTTTGCAGAGACTTTTTTGATTCGTTGAATTAGCGTTATTTGCAATAAAGAAGTTTAAAATGAATATAGGGGTTTATCAGTGAATTATATGAAAAAACCGCATTTAGAGAAAAAAGATTTATTACCGTTTCTAATTTATTTATATCTATTTTTGCCGTTTGCGCTTTTCCTTATTGGTTGGACAAAGCCTATTGTTTCAATTCCTGTATTAATTGTTTTGACAGTTTGTTTTTACCGGATGGTAATGTCATTCCCTGAATTATGGTTACCAAAGATTTCAAGAGAAAATATTTTAAATATTGGCTTAATTTTATTTGTCATTTTTGTATGGGTGTATTTTTCAGGTATCGGCGGGTTTGCGGCTCAAAACAGCGATCACAGCGCTAGAAATGGTATTTTTGAAACATTAGTAACAGAAAAATGGCCAGTTGTCAATTTTTCTTCAGAACGTTTCGGACAACCAGTAGCGCTTGTTTACTATTTTGGTTTCTGGCTCCCGGCAGCAATAATCGGAAAGTTATTCGGGTTAAAAGCGGGATATATCGTTCAAATTATTTGGGCATCAACAGGTATTTTCTTCTTTTACTATTTGATAATAGCGAAATATATAAAAAAAATTGTTTTCTGGCCTTTATTGGTTGTAATTTTTTTCAGCGGGTTAGACATATTAGGTATCTATTTATTAAGACACAGAATTTCTGATGTACCAATTACAGCACATAAAGAGTGGTGGGCAGTCCTCTTTCAATTTTCAAGTATGACCACTCAGTTGTTTTGGGTGTTTAATCAAGCTATACCGGCATGGTTTGCAACTTTAATATTGCTTGTGCAAAAAAACAATAGATACATCGCAGTTATTATTGCTCTAACGATGATTACAAGTACATTGCCGTTTGTCGGACTTGTTGTTCTGGCCATCTGTGTTATTGTAAAAAACTTTATATCTAAAGATATTGATGGACAAGTAAGATTCCCTGTCCGTGATATATTCACATTTGAAAATATATTTGGGGTGGGAGTTATAGGTATAATTTCGTTTTTATTTCTTAAAGCAAATATTTACAGCCGCATCAGCTTTCCCTATTATTTATCTGCTAGAGGAATTGTACTGTTGTGGTTTTTATTTTACATAGTTGAAGCTGGAATTTACGCTATTGCCGTGTGGAAATATCATAAACGCAATTATTTACTTTATTATTCCGCGTTTTGGCTGGCAGTATGCCCTTGGGTAATGGTAGGTTTTAGTGCTGATTTTTGTATGAGAGCATCTATTCCGGCTCTTGTTATCTTATTGTTGCTGGTAATTGATACCATTAATAAAAGTTATTCTGTTAGGGATTTCAGGATACTCATAACAATAATAGTTATACTCGCAATAGGAAGTTATACACCAATAAGTGAGATTACGCGTACTACAATAAATACAGTTGCTCGGATGCGCAATAATCAACCAATTGCATTAGAAAAAACAGATATATGGTTACAACAATTTTCCGGCATTATCAAAGACAGTATATTTTTTGACTACCTTGCAAGAATCCCGAAAGAAAAATGAGCTGTCGAATACCGGGACAGAGAGAAAATCATTCTTATAACAAAGAATACAAACTCCTTGAGTGTAAGAGGGTCGCCACTTTTTCAGGATTACACATTTGTACACACAAGAGTGCCTATTACCCAAATTCGCCGACATTAGTAAAAAACTGGTGTTATCATATATTTAGATTTATAACCCCGCAGGTAGAAAATACAGCAAGTTTTTATTATCATAAATCTGAAATGATAATGAAAAAAATAAAAATAATTTTTTTGTTTGCCGTAACCATAACGCTTTACGCATTTGCGGCCTGCGCCCCAAAACAGCAGCAGGAAGACGAGACCGATTTCAGAGTAGCTCCCACAGAAGACGGTAAATCGCTCGTGATCACAAGGTACGTTGGGAAAAAACAGGCGGTCAGTATTCCCGTGCGGCTGTACGAGTTTCCTGTTACCGCTGTCGGGAATGAAGCGTTCAAAGACTGCGAATTGATCAGCGTTACCATTCCGGGCGTTATTACAACAATAGGAAATATGGCGTTTGCGGGTAACCAGCTTGTCAGCGTCGTCATCGGCAACGGCGTTACCGTTATTGGGGATAGAGCGTTTTTTCAAAACCAGTTGACAAGTATAGACATTCCCAACAGCGTTACCGTTATCGGGGAAGAAGCGTTTCAGGAAAACAAACTAACCGATGTTACCATTCCGAACAACGTTACCGCGATTGGGAATAACGCGTTTACCGGCAACAAATTGACAAGCGTTGCTATCCCCGCAAGCGCGGTAAACATAGGGTATTCGCCTTTTTTATTGTGCCCCGCTTTAACGGCAATAAATGTTTCCCCCGACAATAAAAATTACATTTCTGTAGACGGGGTTTTGTACAATAAAAATATCACCGCTTTGATTCAATGGCCTGCGGGAAAAACAGGCTCGGCAGTCATACCTAACACTGTTACTTCCATTGGAAGAAACGCTTTTAGCGGCGGCAAACTGACTAATATTGTCATCCCCGACAGCGTTACGGAGATTGGGACAAGAGCGTTCAGGAATAACAAACTGACAGCCGTTAACATAGGCAGCGGCGTTACTTCTATCGGCGATTACGCGTTTCAAAACAATCAGCTTACCGATGTTGTCATCCCCGATAATGTTTCCGTAATCGGAATATGGGCGTTCAATGAAAACAAACTGAGCAGCGTTACTATCGGCAGCGGCGTTACCTCTATAGGGATAGGAGCTTTTATTGACAATCAAATTACCAGCATTACCATAGGAGCGAACGTGCCAATTGATACTAATTATTACTATAACCCCTCTTTCGGCTATGACTTTGAAGGCGATTACCGCAGAAGCAACAGACGTGCCGGGACATATACCAGGCCTAACACCGACAGTAATAACTGGACGAGAAAGAGATAGGAGCGCAAAATTAACATGGGACGGAAATAGAGTTGTCCTGCCCTTAAGGTATATCGCGCGGTTGACAAAACAACGTGTTTTTGGTAGAAAAAAGTAGAGTTGTTCGGAAACTTCAGTTTCTGAACAACTTCCGATAAAAAAGCATTTTTACAGAGCTAAAGTTTACTTTAGCTCGAAAAAATGCAGGACTTGTGAGATAACTAACCTCGAACCGAAGGTTCGCGTTATTGAACAAGTCCAGTATCTTGCGGCCTTGGTGGAACTGGTAGACACGCTAGCTTGAGGTGCTAGTGCCGAGAGGCATGGAAGTTCAAGTCTTCTAGGCCGCAGAAATGAAAAAACGAGCTC
>JAITFK010000174.1 GCA_031281555.1 Treponema sp.
TATGATCCTACGCAGCCCGGCCGTGATCTGACTTATTCCTATGAAGATGATATTGCTCACCAGCCGCGTTGTATTGTAATTGATAATGATTTTGACTGGCAGGGAGACACGCCTTTAAATTATCCGCTTCGTTTCAGCGTAATTTACGAGACCCATGTTAAAAGCCTTACAGCTCATCCAAGTTCCCGTGTTCAATATCCTGGTACTTATAAAGGGGTAATAGAAAAAATTCCGTACTTTAAGGACTTGGGTATTACTAGCCTGGAATTTCTACCGGTACAGGAATTTAACGAAAATGAAATACCCCGCCGCAATCCGCATACAGGAGAACAGTTAACAAATTACTGGGGTTATTCAACAGTCGCATTTTTTGCGCCAAAAGGTTCTTATGCGGCTGACAGGACTCCGGGCGGGCAGGTGAGAGAATTCAAGGAAATGGTACGGGAACTGCATAAAGCCGGGCTTGAAGTGATTCTTGACATTGTGTTTAACCATACCGCGGAAGGTAATGAACAGGGACCGACTTTTTCTTTCCGCGGACTTGATAATTCAATTTATTACATACTGAACGAAAACCGGCGTTATTATCAAAATTATTCCGGCTGCGGAAATACCATGAACTGTAATCACCCCGTAGTGCGTACTTTTATCATGGACTGCTTGCGCTACTGGGTAATGGAAATGCACGTTGACGGTTTTCGTTTTGATCTTGGTTCCATTCTAGGGCGGGATCAAAACGGAAAGATGATGGAAAATCCTCCGACTCTGGAACGAATTGCGGAAGACCCGGTGCTTAACTCCACAAAAATAATTGCGGAAGCATGGGACGCCGGCGGCGCCTATCAGGTAGGCTGGTTCCCAGGCGGACGCTGGGCGGAATGGAACGACAAATACCGTGATAATGTACGCAGATATTGGAGAAGCGATCCAAAGGAAACTCGTTTTTTTGCGACCCGTATTTCCGGCAGTTCCGATCTGTATCTGCGTGACGGACGCAAACCTTTTCACTCAATAAATTTTATAACAAGCCATGACGGCTTTACATTGAAGGACCTTGTTTCGTATAACGGCAAGCATAACGAAGAAAACGGCGAAGAAAACAGGGACGGCAACGATTATAACCTGAGCTACAACTACGGAATCGAAGGCAGTACTTATGATCCGCTGATAAAAGTTATCCGTGAAAAGCAGATAAAAAATTTCTTCGCAACATTGTTAATTTCGCTTGGTACGCCGATGATTCTGGGCGGCGATGAATTCGGACGCACTCAAAACGGCAATAACAACGCGTATTGTCAGGACAATGATATTTCATGGTACGACTGGTCGCTGCTTGAGAAAAACAAGGACCTTTACCGTTTCACTAAGGAAATGATTGCGTTCCGTCTTCGTCATCCGGGTTTCATGCGCCCCGAATTTTATACCGGCAGAGAAGGAAGTTACAACGCAATTCCGGACATAAGCTGGTATAATGAAAACGGCGAAAGCCCCGATTGGGACAATATTGATTATTTTCTTGCGTTACGTGTAGACGGCAGCAGGGCTGAAACTTTGGCTGATCGCGATGACAATGATTTCTATATTATTTTTAACGCAAGCCTTGATGTTCAGCCTTTTATACTGGCAAGTCCTCCTTCTTCAAAAAAAGAGTGGTATCGCTTTGCGGATACAGGAATACAACCCCCTAATGATATTCTTTCAGCGGGAAATGTTAAAATCCTTCCTTCCCAGCACACATATCCTGTAAAAGCGCGGAGTATGGTTATTTTAGTCTCAAAGGAAAAAATCAATGAATAACAGCAGTTTTATTCTGGGAGTTGACCTTGACGGAGTAGTAGGTGATTTTTACGGAGAGGTGCGTAAAATTGCCGCAGAGTGGCTGAACAAACCGCTTGAATCGCTTACGCCCGAAGTATCTTTTGGTTTACAGGAGTGGGGCATTGATGAATTCGGCGGCTATGACAGACTGCACCGTTTTGCCGTAACGCAGCGTAATATTTTCCGTGATATGCAGCCGATTGAACATGCTCCCGCAACTCTGCGAAAGCTGTCCAATCAAGGCGTCCGTATTCGCATAATTACACACAGGCTTTTTTTAAAATATTCTCACCGTACAACAATTACGCAAACCGTTGACTGGCTCGACAATTTTGACATTCCCTACTGGGACATTTGTTTTATGAATGACAAGGGAGCGGTAGGCGCAAATATTTATATTGACGACGCTCCCGAAAATATAACCAACCTGCGTAAACTTGGCTGTAAGACAATCGTTTTCAGCAATTCTACAAACCGCGACATGGCAGGCCCCCGAGCCGACAACTGGTCTGAAGTTGAACACATGGTTATGGAAGCGCGCGAAGAATGGAAAACAGGCACTGTCGGTCTGTTTGACGAGTAACGTTCATACGTATTAAAAACACTGTGAAAAAAATAATACTTTCAAGCATTAATGCCAAATGGATACATCCGTCTCTTGCCCTCAGGTTATTAAAAGCAAATCTTGGTTCTTTGGAAGACTCATGCGAAATAATAGAGTTCAACCTGCGCCAGCCGTTAGCTGAAAAAATTGAAACTCTCTTATCCGCTTCGGCACACATTTTGGGTATCTCTGTCTCAATTTGGAATAATGCCGCTACCGTTGAATTACTCCGAGAATTGCACAAAATGTGGAACAGTACGGGGCAAAGACCCGTTGTTGCGCTTGGCGGCCCCGAAATCTCCCATTTACAACCTGATGCGGAAATCTTCCGTTACGCGGATTATGTGATCCGAGGCGAAGGGGAAGACGCTTTCAGGGAGTTATGCGCAAACATACTGACAAACGGGCCGCAATACAAACAGTTGTCGGCAATACTGCCGCAGTTTATTAATGCAGAAAATGTTGATGTAAACAAAATAAAGAGCGGATATCATCTGTACACCGACGAAGATGTTACCAAAAAACTTATCTATGTTGAAGCGAGCCGGGGTTGTCCTTTTAACTGCGAGTTTTGCCTTAGCGCCGTAAAAGAACAGGGCGGCGCACTGCGGGAGTTTCCTATTGAACCGTTTCTTGCGGAAATGGACATCTTAATCCGGCGAGGAGTTAAGACTTTTAAGTTTCTGGACAGAACTTTCAATGTCAATATAAAGCGCGCTTTGCGCATAATGGAATTCTTTCTTGAAAAAATCGAAGAAAGGAAAGAAAAACAAAACTCTCTTGTGGTTCACTTTGAAATGGTTCCTTCTCTTTTTCCCGCAGAGTTACGTGAAACGCTTACACGTTTCCCGCCGGGAACATTGCGTCTTGAGATAGGCATTCAAACTCTTAACAGCGAAGTCGCTTACCGTATTAAACGCTTAAGCGAAGAGCAGTCTTTTTCTCCTGAGAAAGAACTGGAAACGCTCCGCTTTCTGCGGCAGCAAACTGCCGCTATTATCCACGCTGACTTAATCGCAGGCCTTCCCGGTGAAGACCTTGCGTCTTTTGGCAAAGGTTTCGACAACCTTTGGCTTGCCCTGTCTGAAGAAAAGCCGTACACAGTAACAAAAGGACTCCGCTCGGAAATCCAGCTTGGTATTTTAAAACTGCTTCCGGGCGCACCTATTCAAAAGCACAATGACGCTTTCCGTATGCGGTATAACTCTGCGCCGCCTTATGAAGTTTTGGAAACTTCTGTGATGAGCGAGGACGATCTTAAACGGGTTAAAAACTTCGCCCGTTTTTGGGAGATAATTATTAATCGCAGCCTTTCATCGGACTATATTAAAAAATTATCCGGTAAACCGATCTTTCAGAAATTCATAACTCTTTCGGATTCACTTTATTCCCGCTTCGGACGGAATTGGGGAATCGACAGGTATGAAATGTTGAAAGCCATAGAGAATTACGAATTTGTTTAACTAAGGAAAGCAGCGTCAGGCACATTGCGTGTCTGCCTAGATGCCGAACTTCCTAGTTCCCAAAATAATTCCTGCTAATACCATAACATGAGAGCCGAAACTCCTGAGCCAGGCTATGAAATCGATTCCCTTGTTGTTGATGGGATAGACAATATCAATCATTAAAATAAAGATAAGCCAGGTAATTGCAAGGATGATCAATAGTATTTCGGTAATGCTGATTGAAATACCGAAAAACCTTATAAGGATAAAAACTCCTGCCGCGATAGCCAGAACTGAAATAATGATCATCAGTATCCTTGCAAAATCGCCCGAAAAAATTGAATTTACCGCTATGAGGATTTCGCCGCCTTTAGAACCTGTAATCCCCATAATACCTGTGGCAAAAAGGTAGACAGCCACAGAGAGATTCAACAGCACTAATCCAATACTACTACTAAAGCCTCTACTATTACTTTTACTCATTGATTTGCTCCCGGAAAAATGTATTTCCTAATAAAAGGATTGCTAAATCATACAGCTTCCGGCGCAAAATGTAAATGAGCCTTTATTGGAAGATAATACTTGATTTTCTTATAGTAGGAAATTTATACGCCCGTTTTTTTTATACAGTTGCTTCCTAAAAATATAACATAACATTATATGCTTTAACAAGTAATTTTGCCGATTACAGGCGGTTTTTGCTGTTTTTCAAAAACGAAATAACCGTTTTCCGGCACACGCCGAACCTTCGGGCAATAGCGCTTTTGGAGACATTTTTGTCCAGCAATAAATGTATTTCCGCCTCATATTCCGTAAGTTTGAGACGATCAGACTTTCTCCCCAATGGTCTGCCAAGTGCAAAACCTTCTGCTCTCTTGCGGGCAAGCGCCTCTTTAGTTCTTTGTGAGATTAAGTCACGCTCTATTTCAGCGGTTAATCCAAATGCAAATGCGAGGATTTTAGCCTGAATACTGTCTCCCAACTGATAATTATCT
>JAITFK010000134.1 GCA_031281555.1 Treponema sp.
ATTTTCAGTTTGATATAGGCATGCTCTATGTCTATTGTCCGCTCCTTTCTGCTTATAAGCCTTGTTTCCGTAACAGTAACTCTTGCGCTTTTTTTTCTCGGTTCAAAATTGGGTTATGAAGAATTCAGGGGCGGATACGTAGTTCTTGCAGTGGATGAAACAATTGAAGACGGAATAATTTTGGCTCTCCTTGACGGGGCGGCGGAATATTTTGGCGGTTCTCCGGTTTCTGAATCTACACAATGGGTAATGCTTGACGAATTCGGCTTCCTGAAAAGGATACCTCTGGATAAATATTCATCCAGATTATTTCCCTTTGATCCCCGCAATGACGGATACGCTGAAAAAACAAGAGACGTTTTTGTGCACGGCGGAAAAAGATTTTTTTATATACCGCTTGACGCCGGGAAATGGAATTCCGCTCTGCTGGATAAACAGTTTAATTATTTGTTTGAAGATATTCCGTTTTCTGCTGAATATTACGGAATAGGAAAACCTTTATATCCTTTCTTTGCCGTTTACGCTGCGGCTTCGCTTTGTTTTTTAATAATTTGTTATGTGAAAAGAAAGACTTGGAGAAGAACGCTTTTAATTGTTCCGTTATTGCCGGTTTTTTCATCACTCGCGTTTTTCAGCGTGCCGGGAATAGCGTGCGCCGCTCTTCTTTTAGGCCTCTTTTTTCTGTTCAGGGAACCTTTAAACGATTTTATCATTTTATTAGGGATGAAAACGAAAAAAATAAAATTATTTTATAATGAAATCATAAAACCGTACAGGATGAATTTTCCTCTTTTAATCTTGTTCACGGCGGCTTTGTCGGTATTACTGATTTTTTCGCAGTTTAACTTTTTATTTTTAGCTGCAGTTCTTACAGCGGCCCTTTTAACGTTTTTTCTGTCTTCCAAAACATTATCTGTTATGTCAGGTAACAGAAGACGTTTTAACCCCGTATTAATAATCAGAAACAGGCTGCCAGATTTTTCATTCTCAATTTTGATGACGCCTTTTGCTGCCGCCGCATTTATCGCTGTGCTTTTCTCTCCTTATATTGCGGGTTCATATATTTCAGGCAGACAATTTGATAAAATAATTGATGAGCAGGATTATTACGCGCATTTAATTTATCAGGCTTCTTTCTCGACCAGGCAGCTTGGCACGTCAATTTTAGATTTTCCTGATTTTTTTTATGATGAAGATGGGCTTCCTTCAGTAAAAAAATTATCCGGTATGAACGGAGTAATAGATTTAGAGGATTTTCCTCCGTTCCCTCTTAAAAGCCTTATGGATTTTTTTAACGAAGTCAACCGTGGAGGAAAAACAAGCGAAAGAGGAAATACCGGAGGATTTATTGAAAAACTGTCATTGTCGCTCTTGCTGTTATTTATTTTACCGGGTTTAATTATAAAAAGAAAAAACGGTTATAAAGGCAAGGTAAGTTTTTCAGGAATTAAGAACAACACCGGAAAAAGCCGCTTTATGGGTTTTAGCAGGAACAAATCGAATGTTTACAAAAAAGATGAATTGCGCGTCAGGAAGGATGCTTAGTTTATGAATGTTTATTCATTTCCACACGGAGGGCTTGTTTATGATGATCCCTCGGCGCCGCAGAAGAACTCAGCGGTAAACGCGTTTCTGCCCTCACTTTCCGTAATACCCTTGGGGTATAACAATAAAAAAGCGTATCCTGTTGTCTCTCCGGGAGAATATGTAAAAGAAGGAATGTTGATAGGAAGAGCGGCCGGATCAGGTACGGGAACTGTTAATGCGCATGCTACTGTTCCCGGTAGAATCATAAAAAAAATATCATGGAATGACTGCGACAATTTAAACAATGAAGCGTTGGTAATAAAAATGGAAGGCACTTTTGAAAAACTGGGAAGAAAAGAGGAAGTGTTTCCGTGGAATAATATGAACGGTTATGATATTCAAAAAGTAATTTCCGAATACGGTGTTATAGAAATGGAAAATTACGGAAAACCGCTCGCTGAGATGATCTCTTCAGCCAGAAAGGAAGAAAAATTAACTCTTGTTATTCGTTGTATTTTTGATGATCCCTGGCTTATTGCTGATTACGCTCTTTGCAAGGAAAGGCTTAATGCCGTAATTGAAGGAGCTTCCATTGTTGCGAAATCCTGTTTAAAAGTTTCGCGGATAATAATCGCGGTTTCTTATACTGAAAAAGAACTGGGACAAATGCTGCTTTCGGAGGCTAAACAAATTACTGTTCCGTTATCAATTATTTTGACGAGTTCCCGTTATCCGCAAAGGAATAAAAGAGAGCTTGAGCTTGCGTTAAGGATATATGAAAAAAAGGAAAATCTTAAATTAGGCTCATTCCTGATTCTGGGGCCTGCTGTCCTTGCGGCAGCTTATGACGCTGTTGTTTACAAAAAACCCGTTTTAGAACGTTATGTAGCTGTCGGAGGATCGGCTGTAAAAAAGCCGCAAATAATGAAGGTCAGGATTGGAACAAGAATTGGCGAACTTATAGAGCAGTGCGGAGGTTTTTCAGTAAAACCCGAACGGATTGTTACAGGTTCTCCCATATCGGGAAAAGAAGTAATGTACCTTGATGAACCTGTCGTTAAAACATGTTATGCTATTGCCGCTATGTCTGCATCTCAAACCGCGTTAAATAAACCGCTAAATTGCATTAATTGCGGAGAGTGCAGAGCAGTGTGTCCTGTAGGGCTTGATCCTCAGTATATTTACAAGTGTATTAAAGCGGAACAAATAAATAATGATCTTTCAACCGGCTGTCAGGGCTGCGGATGCTGTAAAATAGTCTGTCCGTCCGCGTTGCCCCTGCTTGAAACCATTTTTGGAAGGAATCAGGGGTAGAAAAGTGTCTGAGCAAAAATTGAGCTTTATACTTAAACCTCAGGTAAATCTTTCCTGCCCAAGCGGCTCAAGAATGTGGCTCATCTGCGGATGCGCGTTTCTTTGCGTATTTCAATCGGCAATCGGCGACAGCGGAATGTCATTGACGACGGCATTTGCCGCTTTTTTATCCTCGTTGTTAGTTGAATTATTACTGACGTGGCGCGAATTTGGGCCAGCGAAAATAATGGACGGAAGCTCGGCGGCAACAGCTATGATTCTTTGTCTGCTGCTTCCGAATCAAATTCATCCGGTATACGCGGCGTTAGGTGTTATTTTCGCGGTTGTTGTCGTAAAGTACAGTTTCGGCGGACTTGGAGCTAATTGGCTTAATCCCGCTCTTGCAGGCTGGCTTTTTATACGTCTTTCCTGGCCTCACGCTTTTACAAACGCGTTTAAAAATTCATCAGATGCAATTTCAGAATTGAGCGTAACATCCGTTCCAAGTATGATGGGAAACCGTATTACGGATTTTTTAAACAATTCAATCCTTTCAATTACAAGCGCACAGCTTCCTTCCGGTTATATAGATCTTTTTTTCAATAAAGATCCCGGTATAATGGCTGACAGGGGAATATTTTTTCTTTTGGCGGGTACTGTTGTTATAACAGCCGCCGGGATTAACCGCGGCTGGATACCATTGGTATTTCTCGCGGTATACGGGTTTCTTGTGCGTCTGGCGGGAAACCCGGGATTGTACTGGGAAGGAGATATGTTATACGGTTTTTTTTCAGGCGGTACTATTGCGGCGGCATTTATTCTTGCGGCGGAACCTGCAAGCAGCGCTAAACTAAAAACGGGTGTTTTAATTACCGTTGTTATAGCGGCTGTTCTTTCATGGTTTTTACGTTACAAGTGCATGGAGTTTTACGGCTGTTTTTTCGCCCTTGCTGTTGTGAACTGTATTACGCCGCTTGTAAGACACGCTGAAGAAATATTATTTCTTTCGCGTAATGAATGCGGGAAATTTCAGGAGAACATTAAATGAAAGACATTCAGGAGATAAGGGAAAAAGCGGTATTGCTGGGCTGGATTGCTGGATTTTTAATGTTAATTTCCCTGATATGGATTCTTTCTCAGCCGTTGCAGGCTCACTACCTTCTGCGGTCAATTAATAATGTTTTTATTAATAACAATGACGAACGCAGAGTAATAGAATATATACAAAAGAAACCGGGGAAAACAAGTCTTATAGGATATTGGTATTCAATGTATAATACAAAAGATAATATGTTTGTATTCACAGTGTTTAAGGACGGAATTCTTGTGCCGCTCGGCGCAATTGTTTCTGATACCGGAAATGTGCGGGAGATAATTCCGCTTAGCGCTCACGCTGTACAAATTTTTAATAATTTACCGCAGAGTATTCTTCAAATGTATATAAAGCGTATTGAGGCATCGCTGTAATATGAAAGGAAATAAAAAATGAGCGTAAACCGGCAGCATTCATTTTGGGGATCCGATTCGCCTCTTAGCGGATTAACCGGAGCGGGACTCCTTGTAATGGCTTCAGCGCGTCTTTCATGGGCGATTACAGTAGCAGGATGCTTGTTTTGGGTATACGGACTTACAACCTTTACATTTTCATTATTGTCATCTGTATTGGGGGAAAAAATATTTCCTGTCAAGGGAGGCAGGATTTTATATGTTTGTCTGGCTTCTTTTTGGGGTAGTCTGTACCTGTTACTGTTCTGGCTGATGTGTCCGTTTGCGGCATACGAAGTTTTTTTACTGTTATTATTAATTCCCCTTTACTTTGCAAACTCAGGAATAATTGAACAGTTTGTTTCATTGCCGGGAAACGCTGTTCATGACATTTTTGACGATCTATCTGACGCTGTTTCACAGGCGGCGGTTCTTTCGGTTTTACTGATTTTATTTTCGATAATCAGGGAACCTTTCTCATACTGCTCACTTTCATTTCCCGGCACTTATCAGGGTATGATAACAATAATGTACTTTAAATCGAATTCATTTTTTCCGATTGGAATATTTTCGGTTTCCGCCGGATCGTTAATTTTGCTTGGATATCTTATATGCCTGTATCAGTATTCAAAGAGTTATATTTTTCACGGAGAAATAAAATGAACGGGATTTCTCTGTTAATGCTGGTAATTTTTTCCGCTTTTACAATGAACCTGACTTTGCAATGCGCTCTTGGAATAAAAGGCGCAGCTGTCTGGAGTAATCGCGGTAAAAAAACATCATTTATCAGGTTATTGATTATTTTTATTTCTGTTATTTTTTTATGGTTTTTATTCTCAAAAATACATAATTCAATTTTTTCGGGAATGCTTGTTTTTATATTAATGTTTCCTGTCAGCTACATGATTTATTCAGGGTTTGAGTACCTTGTTTTTAAATATTTACTTAAAGAAAATATAGAAAATGAAAGCTTCATAAGTTTTCCTGAAGGTATAACATCTGCTGCGGTGCTTATTTGTTTAATTGTTGCCAATGGATTTTTTGAAGTTATTTTTCTTTCTTTTGGCTTTACGGCGGGTATATTGCTTGTAATAATTATAATCAGGGAAATAAAAAAGAGAGCGGAGTTTGAAGCAGTACCGCGTTTTATACGCGGCACGCCGCTTGTTCTTATTACGATGGGAATGTTGTCGCTTATCTTTACCGCAGGCTCATTATTGATTTTAGGGATAATTTTCGCGAAGTGAACGATACAAAAATGTACATGATTTTAGGATCTCACGCTCATGTTCCGTCCGGCGCTGATGAAAAGGAGTATGAATTTGTATATGAAAAAAAAATGCGCCCATTTATTACAAACCTGTACCGTTATTCGAAAATAAAAGCTGTTCTGCATTATTCGGGAGTTCTGCTTTACTGGGTGGAAAGAACGCATCCTGAGCTTTTTATGCTGATTGAAGATATGGTAACAAGAAAACAAGCGGAGATTTTAAGCGGCGGATTTTATGAACCCATGTTTCCGTTGATTCCGCTCCAGGACAGAATAGGGCAAATGGAACTATTAACGACATATCTCCGCAAGCATTTCGGGAAACGCCCCGCAGGCTGCTGGATTTCAGGTATGGCGTGGGAACAAAATCTGGTGTCTTCGCTTTCAGCGAGCGACATGAGTTATACTTTTCTTTCACAAGATCAATTTGCCCAGGCCGGTATTCAAGCGGAGGAACTTTTTTTCCCGTGTATAAGCGAGGATCAGGGAAAGCTCATTATAATTTTTCCCGTATCATTATCAATGGAAAAAGAATTGACGGAAAAAAGTTTTTCTCAAGTGTTTATTGAATTTAGTAAAAAAACTGAAGAAAATTACGGGTATTTGCCTGACAGGGTAATCAGCGTATTTCCCGAAAATGTTTCTTCCGCTGAGGAAGAGTCGCCCGATACCGCATGGAACAGATTTCTTGAAGAAATATCACTTTCTGAAAATTTAATTGAAACCGTATTACCGTTAAAAATTATAAAAAGCCGGAAAACTTTCAAAAAGCTGAGTTTTCCAAATTCCACATCATTAGATAATTTTTTTTCTCCGCGCCGTTATATTATTGATTACTGCGAAGCGAACGGAATTTATTCTAAAATGATCTTTACAAGCGTCTTAATTAATCAAATAAAGGGCGATAAGTCAAGAAAACAAAACGCCAGGGAAGAACTTTGGAAAGCGCAAGATCACAGCCTTTTTACTTCCGGAAAGTGGCAGCATCGCAGTGAACTTAGAAAAGAAGCATACAGTTCCCTTATCCGCGCTGAAAAGCTTTCAAGGGAAAAGGGAAAATTTATTTCTTCGTTGATACAATACGATTTTGATTTTGACGGGAAAACGGAATATTTGTTTCAGGATACGATAATGAACTGCTATATTCAAACAAAGGGCGCGGGTATTTTTGAACTTGACTATATACCGAAAGACTGGAACTATCTTGACTGCAGTTCCGCTGTTTTACAGGGAAATGTTAATGATTCAAGAAAAATTTCCTTTGCCGACTCTATCTTACCCGCTGAAATAAAAATGACAGGTTTTGAAAAAGACTTTCCCAAAAACGCTAGGCTCTGTTTTAACGAGGAGTATCAAGCGCTTGAGCAGAACAAAAAAGGGAAATCATGTTTCTTTCTTCCTTCTTCTGATACAAACATTGAATTCGCAAGTATTGAAATAACAAAATGTTATATGTTAAAAAAAGATATTCTTTCAGTATCGTATAATCTTAAAAACACGGGAAAGGAAAGCCAAGCATTCAATTTTGTAACGGAAATAGATTTTTCATTCGCCGGAATTGGAGACGAATATACCCGTTTTTATACGATAGAAAACAATGAAAAGGATATTCATGTAGATAAGCAAATGTATAATACGGATAACTTAAAAATCCTGGACGTAAAAAACGAAGTTCAGATAATGCTTCGCAGTGAAAAACAGTTTTCAGGAAACCTGCTTCATGTGTGCAGGGAAGGTCATTATCAGACAACCGGAATTATTCCTTTCTTTTCCATAACACTTGAAAGCGCAAAAACCTGGACAAACGAGTTTACCGTTAAATTCTCCCATTGATAATCTATGTTTTTTTTGTTATCATAAAAAATTATGAAAAGACGATTAATTACTTCAGCGTTACCATATGTTAATAATGTCCCGCATCTTGGAAATCTTATCCAGGTGCTTTCCGCAGACGCTTTTGCCCGTTTTTGCAGGCTTTACGGTATAGAAACACTTTATGTTTGCGGTACAGACGAATACGGAACCGCGACGGAAAACAAAGCTGCGGAAGAAGGCATTAGCCCTAAGGAACTGTGCGATCGCTATCACGCGGTTCATGCGGATATTTACAGGTGGTTCAACATCGCTTTTGACAAATTCGGACGAACATCTACTCTCATACAAACCGAAGTAACACAGGATATTTTTCTTAAGCTGGATAAGGCGGGTTTTATTTGCGAAAGGACAATCGAACAGTTTTTTTGTTCCGAATGCGGCAGGTTTCTTGCAGATCGTTATATAAGGGGAATTTGCCCCAACTGCGGCTCTGACGAAGCGCGCGGCGATCAATGCGAAGCTTGCGGAAAATTACTGGATCCGACTGATTTAAAAGAGCCGAAATGTAATGCCTGCTCAAGCGTTCCGTCTCTTCAAAAAACAAATCATCTTTACATTGATCTTCCCGGAATTAAGGAAAAACTTGAAGGATGGATAAAGACCGCTTCTGTAAAAGGCTTTTGGGCCAACAATGCGGTGCAAATGACGCAGGCGTGGATTCGGGACGGACTTAAGGAACGCGCGATAACAAGAGATTTAAAATGGGGGATTCCTGTTCCGCGTAAAGGCTACGAAAAAAAGGTTTTTTATGTATGGTTTGACGCTCCAATAGGTTATATTTCCATAACAGGAACATTAGGTGAAGATATTTTAGAGGGAGAAAAATCTGTGCCGTCCGGTAAAAACGGCCTTTCTTTTTCCGCATGGCAGGATTATATGAACTACTGGTGGAAAAGCCCCGATGAAGTAGAATTGTTTCAGTTTATCGGCAAGGACAATATTCCGTTTCACACGGTAATTTTCCCTTCAAGCCTTCTCGGAAGCGGAGATAACTGGACAATGTTACACCACATGTCAAGTTCCGAATACCTTAATTATGAAAGCGGAAAATTTTCAAAGTCAAGAGGAGTCGGAGTATTCGGCACAGACGCAATGGAAACGGGCATCTCAGCTGATGTATGGCGTTTCTATATTTTTTATAATCGTCCTGAAAAATCAGACGCGATGTTTACGTGGAAAGACTTACAGGAAAAAGTAAACGGCGAGCTTATCGGTAATCTCGGAAACCTTGTAAACCGTACTTTAACATTTATTACCCGTTATTATGACGGTAAAATTCCTTCAGGAAAAAGTGATCTATCTTTTTGGGAACAGGTGTCAAAGTATGAAAAATCAATAGCGGAAAAACTTGACAGGGCGGAATTACGCGACGCTTTCAGGGAAATTTTTGAGCTTTCTTCGTTCGCAAATAAATACTTTCAGGATTCTGAGCCGTGGCGGCTCCGTAACGATGATCCTGAAAAAGCGGCGGCTGTAATAGGCGATCTTGCATATATCGTACGAGATTTGGCAGTATTGATTGAACCTTATATGCCGCATTCGGCGCAGAAAATCGCGTCTTTCTTCGGATTAAAAATGCGGGAAAATCTCGATTGGAAAAATATCGGAAAACCGGAAGGAATTGACGGTATACAGATAACAAGCGAAGTCCTTTTTTCAAAACTGGAAGATGAAAAAATAGAAGCTTTAAAGGAAAAATATTCAGGAACACAGAAAGAAAGGCTTGAAACAAAAGTATCTTTTTCTTCTGTAATGGATTTGCGGGTTGCAAAGGTGGAAAAAGTTGAACGTCATCCGAAAGCTGATAAACTCTACATTCTCAGTCTTGAGATCGGAGAAGGCGTTACGGGAAACCGCGAAGAGCGGACAATTGTTACAGGGCTTGTGCCTTATTACACCGAAGAACAGCTTCTTGGAAAGAGAATTATTGTAGCGTATAACCTAAAACCTGCCAAATTACGCGGGATTGAATCAAGAGGGATGCTTCTTGCCGCAGGCGATAAAAAGGGTATTGGCCCGAACGGAGAAATACTTGAGCGTGTCGAAGTGCTGGACGCGGGATTAAACCCTACAGGAACAAGACTTTTGCCTGAAGGAGAAGCCGCGGCCGCCTGTCCTGCGGAAATAGACATAGACACATTCTTTACGCAGAAAATTTATGTCAGGGATTTTAAAGTTTACTCAAGTGAGAAAAAATTGTGTCTTGAAGGAAAACCGGTTATAACCGCCGTTATACCGGAAGGCGAGGTTCATTAATCTCAGGTGGAAAATCAGGGATTTATACAGGAAATCAGGGAAGCAGACCTTGCGGTATGTGAAAACGCGGATACGTTTTTACAATCTGCGATGTGGGGAGAGTTTAAGTCCTGTTTCGGCTGGGAAAGTAAAGCTTTTTTAATTAATTGGAAAGGATTGGAAACTGTACCTTTACTTGCGATTTCCCGTGTTCTTGTTTTCGGTTTTTCGTTTGTATACATCCCCTGGGGGCCGCAAATGCCTCCTGATTTTCCGCAGGAAGAAAAACCTGGAGCGCTAATTGAACTTGCCGTAAAACTAAAAACATTTTATAAAAAGAAACACGTTTTCATTCGTTTTGAACCTCCATGGTACAGAGAGGGAGGTGAGACTTATTCAGCTAACGACGCCGCTCTTTATTTATCAGCCGGATTTAAAAAAAGCGGCGCTTCAATACAGCCTCCAGATACAGTTATTGTAACATTGACTGATCCTTCTGAAAAAATCCTTAAAGCGATGAAAATAAAATGGAGATACAATATTTCTCTTGCGCAAAAAAAAAGTGTAATTGTAAAAATATGCGGCACAGAAGAAATTGAAACTTTTTATAAACTTTTAAAGAAGACAGCTGTAAGAGACAGTATTCTTGTACATAATTTTGACTACTACAAAACTCTTTTTGCAAAATGCAGTAAGTACGGTATAACACTGCGTCTGTATACCGCAAGCCATGAAGAAGAAACTATAGCAGCGATTGTTGTTCTTTTTTACGGCAAATATGCGACTTATCTATACGGAGCGTCTTCCGGCAATAAAAGAAATCTTATGCCTTCTTACGCTCTTCAATGGAAAGCAATGCAGGACGCTAAAGAGGCAGGCTGTAAATATTACGATCTTTTCGGTATTCCTCCTGACAGCGATCCAAATCATCCTATGGCAGGTCTTTATCTTTTTAAAACAGGTTTCGGCGGACAGATCATTCACCGTCCGGGAAGCTGGGATTATCCATATAAACAGTTTGTTTATAAATTGTTTAATACAGCTGAAAGTTTACGGAAAAAATTACGGAATCGCGGGAAAAGGCATATTAGAGTTGTTTAGAAACTTCAGTTTTTAAACAACTTACTTAAATAAAAAGCATTTTTGTAGGGCTTTAGCCCGAAAAAATGCAAGACTTGTGAAACAACCAACTTCGAACCGAAGGTTCGCGTTGTTGAACAAGTCTATTGCAAAGAATCCCCAATAAAATGTATAGTAAAACTGTCAGAGAAAAGATGTTCACTGGCAAGGAGTTATTATGGCATTTGCGTTGAATACTTATCCAATCACCTATCGTGCGAAATTTTCTGACGGAAAATGGCTCAGTGAGTATATTGAAAAACCACATAAAACGCAGGAAGAAGAAGCGGCTATGAGTGAAGATGATCGCGCTAAACTTGAAAATTCACGTAATTACTACGATGATATGCCGCTTGTAAACTACACATCCCAGTACGGACTTGCTTGTTTTGAAGGACTGAAAGCGCTTCCGCAAAAAAACGGAGGGCTTGCAATTTTCAGGCCGGATCAAAATGCCGCCCGATTTGCGCGTTCCATGAAAGGGCTTTTTATGCCGGAGTTTCCTGAAAATGATTTTGTCAAAGCATGTGTTGAAACTGTAAAAAGAAACGTAGCTCTGGGCTTTGCGCCGCGTTATAACAGCGAATGGGAAAAAGATTCATTTATGACAGCGGATTCTGTTTATATAAGACCGTTTACGATAGCGGAGGGCGGTATCGGAGTAAATCTTTCATACGAACCTTGCGTTATGGTAATTAATACTCCTGTCAGCGCTTATTTCTCGTCAGGTAACTCTGACGCTGTTGTGAGCGACAGAATACGCGCAACACCCAATGGCACCGGGTGGATAAAAGCCTGCTCCAACTATGTCATTTCGGCGCTTGCTAAATCCGAAGCGTTAAAAGCCGGATACATGGAATGTGTGTTTCTGGATGCTGTTCACCGCAAGTACATAGAAGAAGGTTCTTCATGCAACATTTTCTTTTATCTAAAATCAGGAGAACTTATAACGCCTGAGTTAGGCGACACAATTCTGCCAGGCATTACCCGCGCCAGTATAATAGAACTTGCGCGCGACAAGGGCATAAAAACAAGAGAACGGCAAATATCAATAGATGAAGTACTTGAAGAAACAAATGAATGTTTCGTCAGCGGAACCGCTGCCGGAGCTACGCCCATTACCTCACTTACATACAAAGGTAAAAAAACGGTATTTAATGATGGCAAGGTAGGTGATTTTACCGCCGATATTCGCGATACAATAAAGGGTATTCAATACGGCGTACTGCCCGACACCAAGGGATGGCTTGTACACATTGCGTAAAATGACGTTATGCGCTAATATAAGCTCTGGTTGTGTTTGGATTTTGATATCCCAGTTGGAAAAAAAATTGTAAGGAGTATACGAAAGGAAAGTAGCATGTTTGATATTTAATGACATTATAATCGAAAAGCCGTACATGGACGAGATTAAGACCCGTTTTTCTCCGTGTAATGCAGAAATAATAATATGCGACTTCCATGAAGAAACAGCCGCTCTGGAAAAATTGAATGCTTGAAATTTTACGCGCAGGCGTTATAATAAATAATATTCTAAGGAGATATTATGAAAAACTTATCAATATTAATAATTTTGTTTTTCTTGCTAATCGCAGGCTGCGCGTCATCAAAAAACACAAAAGCAGCTCCCGCGAAACAAGCTGATGAAAAACAAGCTTGGGATATGATGGCTAGTATTCCTTACATGACAGACAGTAGCGGAGCAACATGGAGTTATCCTATTTTTCAGCCGGCCGTTCCCGCTGATGTACCAGGAGATATATACACAAAATTATGGAATATCAACCTAAAAACAATTAACGCAGGTAAGTATGATTATGACGCGGTTAATTTTAATCCGTCTAAATGGATCACATACAACGAATCCGCTATGTCGGATAATTTTGCATTTACGGGAATATGCGCGGATTATGCTGATTACTACATTTTTGTGTTAAAACATGATGCTGTTCTGCTGGATCTTCTTAATAAAGGCGTAATAACGGTAAATAACAGTACGACTCACAGATGGATAGAATACCATACTGAAAAAAACAGATATATTATAGACCCTACATGGTGCGACTGGGATTATGTAGGAGAACCCGCCGGAGTGTATGAGGGTAACGCTGATTTTGCGGAGGCATGCAGAACATCTTTTAACAAGGACAAACTTATAGAAGCAAGGTCAAAAGAATGGTTTTTTCGCAACGTTAAAACAGTAACAGGTGATGAAAATAAACGGGTGCATGGCTTGTAATTTAAACGGGATAGAAACATAAACGCGTACTTGCTCCTAATCCGGTTTAAGGGTAAAATTCCTCTTGCATGACCGAATTTGTCCATCTCCACGTTCATTCAGATTATTCGTTGGCGGACGCGGCCGTTTCCGTTAATTCTCTTGTAAACCGAGCCGGAGAAATGGGCATGACGCGTCTTGCTCTGACAGATCACGGTAATATGTTCGCTGCTATGGAATTTATTGAAGCATGCGAAAAATGTGAAAAACCGGTTACGCCGATAATTGGATGTGAAGTTTATGTATCACCCGGCTCGCGCTTTGAAAAAAAAGGAACTGAAAACGAAAATAAATATTATCATTTTATACTGCTTGTAAGAAATCGGGAAGGCTATTTTAATCTTGTAAAACTTTGTTCACTAGCGTATACGGAGGGTTTTTATTACCGTCCTCGAATTGACGAAGAGCTTTTGTCAAAGTATCACAACGGCCTTATCGCCCTTTCCGCCTGCGCTTCAGGGGAAATTTCCCGCCTTATAATGGCTGGAAAAACCGACGAAGCTGAAAAGAAGGCAATTTATTACAGAGACCTTTTCGGAAAGGACGGAGACGCTCCTAACTTTTATCTTGAAATTCAAGACCACGGTATTCCGGCGGGAGAGTTAAAAGGTTCCGATATGTCCCAAAAGGAAATTAATAAAGTTATTGCAGGAATTTCCCGCAGGACCAGAATACCGCTTGTCGCCACAAATGACGTGCACTACCTTGAACAGGACGATTATATCGCGCATGACATACTGCTCTGTATAGGGACCGGAAAAGTCCGTACAGAGGAAAAAAGAAAAAAATACTACGGGGATCAGTTTTATTTTAAGTCAGGCGATGAGATGGCTTCCGTTTTTAAAGAATACCCGGAAGCGATTGGTAATACGGTAAAGATTGCACAGAGGTGTAATGCTGATATTCCAAAAATTACCGTAAAAGAGCTTCCTGATTATTTGCCTGAATATAAAATTCCCGCAGGATTTGAATCGCCTGAAAAATATTTACGTCATCTTGCGGAGGAAGGACTGGCGAAGCGTTACGTGAAAGAAAAGGAAACGGACGGCGCAGAGTGGAAAGAGATACAGAAAAGAGCTGATTATGAACTTGACACAGTTATTAATATGGGCTTTACAGGTTACTTTTTAATTGTCTGGGATTTTATTCATTATGCAAATGAACATAATATTCCGGTAGGGCCGGGACGCGGTTCGGGAGCCGGTTCAATTGTAGCTTACGCGCTGCGTATAACAAATATAAACCCGCTTAAGTACAACCTTCTTTTTGAGCGTTTCCTCAACCCTGAACGCATTTCCATGCCTGATTTTGACATTGATTTCGCAAATGAAGGGCGTGAAGATGTAATCAGGTATGTTACAGAAAAATACGGTAAAGAACGCGTGGGGCAGATTATAACATTCGGTACTTTGGGAGCGAAGGCGGTTATTAAGGATGTTGCCCGTGTTTTGGGAATAACGATCCCCGAATCGGAAATGCTCACAAAACTAATTCCGCGCGATCCGAAAATAACATTGGAGATTGCGATTAATGATGAGCCGAAATTACAGGCTTATGAAACAGACCCGCGTTATACCGAACTCTTTAAACATGCTCGTAAACTTGAAGGTCTTAACAGGCATTCCAGCATACACGCTGCGGGAATTGTAATAGGTAAAACAAACCTTATTGATTTTGTACCGCTGTATCAGGAAAGGGAGGATTCAAAGAACGGAAAGAGCGGAAGCATAGCTACGCAGTACAGCATGAATTATCTGGAACCTTGCGGGCTTGTGAAAATGGATTTTCTCGGGCTTAAAACTCTTGACGTTATTAAAAACTCCCAGGAGCTAATCCGCCAACGTGGAGGCAAATTTTCAAATTTTAATATAGAAGACATTCCGGAAAATGACAAAAAGACTTTTAAAATGCTAGGAGAGGGAAAGAGTTTTGAAATTTTTCAGTTTGAATCTGACGGAATGCAAAATATCCTAAAACAGACAAAACCCACTTCCATAGAAGATCTTACCGCATTGAACGCGATGTACCGCCCCGGTCCGATGCAGTTTATACAGCGTTTTGTTGAGGCAAAGAACGGACGGCAGGCAATAACCTATCCCGATCCAAGTCTTGAGAAGGTGTTAAAAGAAACTTACGGCGTTATTGTTTATCAGGAACAGGTAATGGAAGTTGCGAGAATTATCGCAGGCTACAGTATGGGACAGGCGGACATCCTTCGCCGCGCAATGGGAAAAAAGAAAAAAGAAATTATTGATGAAGAAAAAATTCCTTTTCTGGAGGGCGCTGCGAAACAGGGTTTTCCCGCTGAAAAAGCGGGAGCGATCTATGATATTCTTGTCCCATTTGCGGGTTACGGCTTTAACAAGAGTCATGCGGCGGCATATTCGATACTGGCATATCAAACGGCATATCTTAAGGCAAATTTTCCACTGGAATTTATAGCGGCGTGCCTGACAAACGAGATACACAGCGCGGATAAAGACAGGCTTTCGGAGTGTATAACGGAAGCGAGGCGAATAGGAATTGAAGTTGATCCGCCGTGTGTTAACAATTCAGACAGGGTTTTTACAGTAGTAAACGGGCGCATAGCGTATGGTTTTCTGGGGATTAAAGGATTGGGAGAAGCGTCCGCGCAGGAAATTGTAAACGGAAGAAAAGACGGCCCGTATAAAAGTTTTATGGATTTCCTCGATCGCGTTGATATCAAGGCGGTAGGCAAGAAAGTTATTGAGCTTCTGGTCCAGACAGGGGCTTTTGACAGTTTTGGTATAACGCGCGAAACACTTGCGGGTAATCTTGAAAGAGCTGTGGAATTCGCGCTTAAAAAGAAAGAAGACAAACTGAAAGGGCAGACAAGCCTCTTTGAAGATTCAAATGAACCGGAATTCGGCGAATTTGAGTTTAAAGAATTTCCGGCAAAGAGCAGGGAAGAAAGATTAAACCTTGAAAAACAACTTATTGGTTTTTATTTTTCAGGTCATCCTCTGGACGAATACAGGGAAATATGGCAGCAAACGGTAAATTTTAACTTCGGTCAGGTTGAAACTTATAAAACGGGAAGCTGCGTTCTTGTAGGAATTATCAAAAATATAAAAACAATAATGACCGCTAAAGGGAGCAAAATGGCGTTTGCATCTCTTACCGACTATAACGGTGAAATTGAAGTAACGTTTTTTTCAGGTACATGGGAGAGGTATGAAAATGAAATTGAAAATAACAAGGTGCTTATTTTAAAAGGAAAGATTGATTATCAAAAAGACAAGGATAAATATACATTTATAGCGGACAGTATTGT
>JAITFK010000162.1 GCA_031281555.1 Treponema sp.
CCTCGGTCTTGAATTCCTTCGTATAAGACCGTCTTTCATTGTTTTTCTTTGCCATTTTCCCTCTCCTTACCATTGTATTTTGTGCTTATTCTTTTGTTAACTGGTAGGGGTAAGGTTCAATACCAACCTCAACTTGGGTAGAAAAACCTCGGTAATTAGTGTAGACAGGGGCGCAAATTACAGAGGAGAAACTTTGATCGATAAGAGTTTGTCGGGAAACAACCAGAAAAACCCGATATTTCTTTGGGTCGTTTTTAGAACCTCGATAAACACGGTACAAATCACCCCGTTTCACGGATCGTCTTCCTCAAAGATCGACACTTGGTACAACAGCACGTCTTCAGCTTCGGCGTTAAGCTCGTCTGCATGGAGGCGGAATAGCTCCATTTCCTGCTCTTCTGACATTATCTCCTTACCAGTTGAAGCCGGGAAGAAACGTATTTCAGCTCTCCCCGCAGGTACTTCAGGTGGCACATCAATAGTAAGCCGATGGTTTACAGGTATTTCTACAGTTTGAGTAACGCTCATAAATAAAATATAGCATGATAAGGACGCTTAAAACAAGCAACATAACATGCGGGAATATTTGCCTTGTTTTAATGATTTTACGGTGTTACCATGAAAAGTATGATTTACGGTAAATAACTCTTGGGGAGGCGTCAATATGAAAAAAGTATGGACAAAAGCGGCATTAAGTAATGAGGTAACAAAGCGGGAACTTGAACATAGAGAACTTGCCAGGCAAATAGCGGCGGAGGGAATTGTCCTTTTGGCGAATGACGGAACACTGCCGCTTAAGGCGGGCAGTATAGCTCTTTTCGGCGCGGGAGCGGCGTTTACCATAAAGGGCGGAACCGGAAGCGGCGAAGTAAACGGACGCTATACAGTTATGATTTGGGAAGGCTTGAAAAACGCCGGGTTTACCGTAACAACAGAAAGCTGGCTTAACGAATACCTTTCTGCGCTTGATAGCGAGAAAGAAAAATATTACAAACAGTTATTTAAGAAACTTCAAAAGGCTCTTTTAGGCGGGGACGAAACAATGATCAATATAATGTCCGACGCTTTTCATTACCCTGTCGGTAGGGTTATAACGGAAGCCGACATTACAAAAAGCAATACCGAAACTTGTATATATGTGATTTCCAGACAGGCGGGCGAATGCTCGGACAGGAAGTTCGAGAACTATGAATATACGCTTGAGCCTGACGAAATCAATAACATCAGGATTTGCGCCGTAAAATACAAAAAGACTGTCCTCGCTGTTAATATCGGCAGTTCTATTGATTTAAGCCCGTTAGACGAAATCGAAGGTATAAACGCTGTTATCTACTTCTGTCAGCAGGGCATGGAGGGCGGCAACGCTTTCGCTGATGTCGTTACGGGAAAAACGCCGCCGTCGGGCTGCCTCACAAATACCTGGGCTAAAAAATATGACGACCTGCCTTTCGCCGGGGAATACAGCTACCTGAAAGGCGCAATTGATAAAGAGTACTATAAGGAGGGAATCTATGTCGGCTACCGTTATTTTGACAGCTTCAACGCCGCTCCCCGTTATGAGTTCGGGTACGGTTTAACATACTCAGACTTTACGATTGAATGCGCCGGAATAGACACGCAAAAATCATCTGTTACCGTAACGGCAAAAGTTACGAACACAGGTAAATCTTATTCAGGTAAAAAGACAGTTCAACTTTATGTAAGCTGTCCCGACGGTGAAATAAAACGTGAGTACCAGAGCCTTGCGGCGTTCGCCAAAACAAAGGTTCTCGCTCCCGGCGAGTCGGAAAGTCTGACGCTTGCTTTTGATTTGACAGACCTTGCGGGATACAAAGAAAGCTCGTCAGCGTACATTTTGGAAGCGGGCGAATACATTATTCGGCTCGGTTCTTCCTCACGAAAGACGCAGGTTGTCGGCGTCGTTTCACTTGACGAAACAGTCGTTACAGAGCAGTGCGAAAAAGTCTGCCCGCTTCAAAACAAATTGGAAGAGCTTACCTGCGCTTCAAAAGCTGAAATCCCCTCCGGTGTTAAGCGTGTTTTTGTTAAAGCGTCTGATATTAAAACGCAGACGCACGATTACAAAACTATACGGCAGACAAACAATCCCAAAGCGGAAAAGTGGATGGCTCTTCTGTCCAAAGAAGACAGACTCAAATTCCTATTGGGAGCGGGCATGGCGGGCGCAGGCTTTTTTAATGTTCCCGGAAACGCCGCTGTTACTACTTCGGATTTTACAGGTAAAGGAATAGTCAACATTTCTTTAGCCGACGGCCAGGCCGGTCTGCGGCTCCAGAGTGTATCGGTTATTAAAAAATCCGGCGTGATTAAAATGGTAGAACCTATGATGGAAATGTTCCGGTATACTAACGCTTTTTTCAAAAAGTATATGTTCGGCACGCCGGAACAGGGACAGGTCGTGTACCAATACGCCACAGCTTTCCCTATCGGGACGGCTATCGCGCAGACATGGAACACGGAAATAATGGAGGCTTTCGGTAAAGCCGTGGGGACGGAGATGCTTGAATACGGCGTTACGTTCTGGTTAGCTCCGGGCATGAACATTCAGCGTAATCCGCTGTGCGGACGTAATTATGAGTACTACAGCGAAGACCCTGTTCTTACGGGCAAAACCGCCGCCGCCGTTACGAGAGGCGTACAAAGCCATAGCGGCTGTTATGTGACACTTAAACATTACGCCGCCAATAATCAGGAACAGCTGCGCAATCATTCTGACAGCGTGATCGGCGAGCGGACATTACGTGAAATATACCTTAAGGGCTTTAAAATCGCCGTAAAAGAAGGCGCTAAGGGCGTTATGACAAGTTATAATCTGCTTAACGGCACATACACCGCCGACAACTTCGACCTGTGCACAAAATTGCTGCGTCAGGAATGGGGCTTTGACGGCGTTGTAATGACGGACTGGTTTTCCAGCGGAAAAGGAATGGCGAATAACGGTTTGGCGATCAAGGCCGGAAACGATTTGATTATGCCTGGCGGCAAAAAATATTTGAAAATGCTGAAAAAGGACATAAAGCTTGGGAAGGTTTCCGATGAGGAGATAAACCGCTCCTGCGCGAGAGTCCTTACAGCTATCGCCGAAAGCGACACGCAAAAAGAGTTCGAGAAAAGGGGAATGGGGAGTAGGGTTGTTTGATAAGTTTTACGCTACGCTTACGAACTAAAACCCAACCTCTAAAACCTTATTTACGATTTTGTCCATTTGCCGCCTTTGTTTGTGTATGTTCCTGTACCTCCGGTAAGGTACTTGTCGCGCAAGTCGCCGGGGAAGGTATCTGCAGGGCTGAAATTGTCGGAAGCAATGTTTCCTTCAAATGTTACGCTTGCAAGTTTGGCGCATTTCAGGAAAGCACCGTCGTCAATAGTGGTAACGTTTTTCGGAATGGTAAGACTGGTAAGCCCCGCAACTTGAAAAGACCATTTTCCGATATTTGTAACGCCGTTACCTATAGATACGCTTTTAAGAGCGGCGCAGTAAGCAAATGCATTCTCCCCAATGGTTGTAACGCCGTTACCTATTGATAGTGAAGTAAGTTTAGCGCATCTGAAAAAAGCGCCTTGCTCAATGACAATAACACTGTCCGGTATGGTTATGCTCATAAGACTTGCGCAGCCTTGAAAAGCATACTCCCCAATGGCAGTAACGCCGTTACTTATTGTTACGTTTTTAAGTTTTAAACAACTCATAAAAGCGTTGTTTCCAATGGTTTTAACACTGTCCGGTATAATAACATCAATAAGACTTGTGCAGTATTGAAAAGCGTTCTCTCCTATGGTTGTAACGCTGTTTCCTATTATTACAGAAGCAAGTTTCGCGCATCTATAAAAAGTGCCATCTCCAATGACTGTGACATTGTTCGGTATGATTATACTCGTAAGACTTGTGCAATCTTTAAAAGCCAATTCCTCAATGGTTGTAACACCGTTTCCTATGGTTATGCTTTTAAGTTTTGAGCAATTCATAAAAGCGCTAATCCCAATGGTTTTAACGCTGTCAGGTATAATTATGTCCGTAAGACTTGCGCATTTATAAAAAGCCTGTTCCCCAATATTGATTACGCCGTTTCCTATTGTTATGCTCGACAGTTTTGCGCAACTCATAAAAGCGCCGAACTCAATGGTTTTAACGTTATCCGGTATTGTTATACTTTTAAGTGCGGTACAATTTGCAAATGCCCAACTTTCAATATTGGTAACTCCGTTCCCTATGGTTACGGATGCAAGGCTGGTACAACTGTCAAAAGCCTGCTCACCAATGACGGTAACGCTATCCGGTATTGTTATGCTGGTAATTTTTGTTAGTTTGAAAGCTAATTCGCTAATGGCCGTTACCGGAAGATCATTGTAAACGGCAGGTATAACTACAATGCCTTTTGCTACTGTTCCTTTGCTTACACTGTACGCCTTACCATTGTTGATTAGTTCATAGTCAAGTCCGTCAGTTCCGCTTTGTGCATAGGCTGTAATAGAACCGGCTGTAATTAAAAGTATTATTAGAAATGCTTTGAAACTAATTAAAAGAACGGGGGATAAGAACTGATTCTTGCTACTTTTCATGGTGATTTCCTTTTTTGTAAGAATTTTCGCTCACAAAGGCGATTGTTGTAATATTGCGATTTGTTAGGTTATTTGTCAACGATATCTTATAGGTGGCAGGGGAAAGTCACTGCGGCTGTATTGGCGTGGATCGCCGATGCAGCCATGCCTCGCAAACGCCGTAGGCGTCTTGCGCAGCATGCGTAGACTAAGGCCACGACACCAACTGCCGCAGGGGCTTTCCACTGCCGCCGTAAGACATAGATGGCGTATTGCAGGATAAGACAGCGTTTTCAGTTATGATTTCCCAATAGTTTTATCTTTGCGTGAATATAATCGAGCTTATTGTCATTAAGCACCGCGCGGCGGTAAGGTTTCCCATGCACGCCGTCTATTTTATAACCGCCTCTTGTTACAAACTTTTTGCTCTTGCCTTCGGTAAACCAGTATACAAGGGCAATATCCGTATTTGTAATTTCAATAGCGTTTATGCCTTTTCTGCCGAGCACGCTGCCCGAGTTAAAAAGGCACGGCACGGGAAGCTCGTCTCCGTAAAGACTTTGACGCAGCGTATCACGCTTTTCTTTTTTTCTCAGTTTGCCGAGTTCTTTCCTAAGTTCCGTAACTTCATTTTCTATCCGGGTACGGGCTTCTCCCTGTGAAAGAGGGTAGTCCTGACAAAGCCTTTCAATTTCAAATTTGATATAGTCGAAGCGGCTTAACGATTCAAAAAGAGGCCTGTGCGTATGACCTATTATTGAGAGGCAGTTGTTAGCGAGAGAGAAATCGTAGGCTTTTTTTTCTATGTGAAACTGTTTATGAGGATTGCGGGCAGCGGACATATTCTTTATTCCCAACGGTTTAATAATATACCTTATGCCAAACCCGATTAAATTATTGTATCTGTTGTAAATATTTGACAGTTGATGCCCGTGGTACACGAAAGCCGACACGACGCCGGTTTCTATTTTTATCACTGTATGCAGGGGATAAGGGGAAGGGCTGTTTTTTTTTGCCAGAAGCGGTTCATCGTGATTGCCGATGATTTTGTAAAGCCTGTTTTCTTTAAAAAAAAGATTAAAGACCCTGTACATTTGCGCCCATTTTTCACGGATATAATCAAGCGAGTATTTTTGAAGTTCTTCGATGTCTCCGTTAAGGACTAAAATCCAGCCGTTCTTGAAGTAATATTCTTCAAGCATGCTTATCAGCATCTCTCCGTTACGGTTAAGGTCGTCTCTTGAGCCTGAACCCATGTGGAAATCGCTTATAATCAGAACTTTGCCGCCGTTTGAGATGTCCAGAACAGCGCTTGAAAATTCTTTTTCGGATAGGCGGTTTAAAAAAAGTTTATCCGGCATAAATTTGTTTGGGCCTTCAGGGACTTGAACCCCGGACCTACAGATTATGAGTCTGCAGCTCTAACCGACTGAGCTAAAGGCCCTTTAGTATAAATATCAGGAAAAATTAGTAAATGTCAATACTATTTTGGTCGGCAATTGTTTATAATATAAATACAATGCTAAATCCGGTTAATGCGCTGAATAAAATATTCTATAACTTGGGTTTTTTCGCAAGGACACTTGCCGGAGTCGGCAGTTTTATCCGTAATTCAAAAACATCTTTTAAAATACTTATCATGCAGATACTTTTTACATTTGTTCACGCCCTGGGAATATCAACGCTTCTTGCTTTAGCGATAGGAGCCGCCGTTAATATTATAGGTATGCCGTTTTTATCAATGATATCCCAGCAAAGCTTAATTTACTCGCTTTTGATTCTCCTTATTACAAGGGAGTTGGGGCCGCTTTTAACGGCTTTTATAGTTATCGCCCGCTCGGCAACGGCAATCGCTACGGAAATTGCGGGAATGGTTGTCTCGCATGAAGTTGAAGCGTATATTTCTGTAGGTATTGATCCTATTGAGCATCTAGCGGTACCCAGGTTTTTAGGAGTAACCATTTCACTTGTTTTGTTGAATATTTATTTTTCTGTTTTCGGGCTTGCCGGTTCGTACGTTATTGCTCAATTTTTTAACAGAATGTCTATAGAATCTTATTTTTCCGGTCTTCTTCAAAATTTAAGCCTGAAAAGTATATTGTTTTCAATAATAAAAAGCGTTTCATTCGGGGCGATTATTTCTATCGGCGCTGTGATAAATGGTTTTTCGGTAGAAAGAGCCAGTACCGAAGTTCCGGTAGCGGGATTAAAAGCGGTAACCAGCGCGTTCGCGCTTTGTATAGTGGTTAATGTTTTTTTGTCGGCGTTGTATTATATTGTATTGGCGTAATGACGGAAATTGTTAAATTAAAAAATGTCAGTTTCTCGGCTCAGGAAGGATTTGTTGTTCAGAATGTTACAGTTGATTTTACAGCGGCAAAAACAACAGCGATTGTAGGTCCGTCAGGCGGGGGAAAAAGTACCGTATTAAAACTTGCCGCAGGGCTTTTAGTTCCCGATAATGGAGAAGTTTTATACAAAGGTAAGAACGTTGCACAGATGAATCGAAGTGAAAACCTTGATTTCCGCCGTGAAGGAGCGTTTGTTTTTCAAGATTCGGCTCTTTGGGCTAATCAGGATTTGTATCAGATACTGGAGCTTCCCCTAAAAATACATTATCCTGCTATGTCTAAATGGGAACGCGCCAAACGTATAAGAGAGACTACTTCTAGGGTTGGTTATAAAAGGGAACTTGGAATAAGGCCGTCAAGGCTTTCAATGGGCGAGCAGAAACTTATCGCTTTTGCGCGGGCATTACTTTGTGAGCCTTCTCTTCTTTTTCTTGACGAATGGACCGAATCTCTGGATGAAACAGCCGCGGACAGGCTTATTGATATTGTCCGTCAAAAGCAAAGAGAAGGCTCTTCGATTATTTTTGTGAGCCATGATATGCGGTTAATCATGGATTTAGCCGATTTTGTAGTAATGGTAATTGACGGTAAAGTAACAATTAAGGCTCCGAAGGACAATATTATCAGCGATCTATTGCTCAATGATTTCTTAAAAATAGGAATAGCGTCATGAAATTTACAATACGTTATGCGGATAAAATTGTCGGCGTTTTAGTTATACTCGCTCTGGCGATACTAATATTTGTTGTTTTTATGCTTGGAACAAGCCAACGCTGGTTTAAGCGGGATCTTCAATATAAGACGTATTTAACTTCGGCGTCCGGATTAAGCCCCAATATGGCGGTTCTTTATAAAGGTTTTACTATAGGCCATGTTAAAAAGTTCAGTCTTTCCGAAGATGACAAAGTAGAAGTTCTTTTCACGATATTTGAGGAATACAAAGACAGGGTTAAAGAAGGTTCTGTAGTTGAAATATTAATAAGCCCGATTGGTCTTGGAAATTCATTTGTTTTTTATCCTGGAAAAGGAAAAGACACTATTTCCGAAAGGACTGCAATCCCCGAGATTAATTCAGCGGAAGGCAGACGGCTAGTGTTGGAGAGACTGGTTGACCGGCAGGAATCAACTAGCGACGCTATAACCGTTATAGTGAATCAGGTAAGGAGTATACTCGGAGAGCTTAATATCGCTCTTTCAGGAGCGAAAGGATCAGAAGATACAGCGATTGGCAAAATAGTTAGAAATCTGGAAATGACAACGGAAGCTCTCTCTTCGCAATTATCTCCGATTATGGGTAACCTTGAGGCGGTTACAGGACAGATATCCTCTCCTTCGGGAACTGTGATGTCGTTCCTGGATTCCGAGGGTCCTATATACACTGATCTTACTTCCTCTCTTAACTCACTTGCGGACATCATTGAAAATCTAAATAATATAAGTGAGTTTGTTCCAAACCAGCTTCCGCAGGTAGCGATCTTAATTAATGATCTGAGTGTCGCTCTTAGATCGGCTCAGGATGTGCTTACGGCAGCTTCGAATAATCCTCTGTTAAGGAAAGGTATACCGGTACGCGGAGAAACAGATCCGGGCGGAACAAACTTAAGAAACCTTGATTTTTAAATGAGGTATTAATGTATTTAAAAATAAACCCTATTTTCGCCGTAACGGCTTTTGTCCTTGTTATGCCTATAATTTTTTCCTGTTCATCACAACCAAAAAATCAGGGAGATATTAACCAGTATCGGGTACAGGCTGAGATGCTGCTGGAATCAGGCAACAGGGAAACAGGAAAAGGTAATTATGATAACGCTCTTATTTTAATAGATGAGGGCAAGAGGCTAGCTACGTTAGCTGACGATCCTTCCCTTATTATCAGAACCAGTCTTTCACGAGCCAATGTTATATATTCGCTTGGAAAAACAGATGAAGCGTTCGCCGAATGGCGGCAGGCTGTCGCCGAAGCGGAAAAATTCGGGGACATTGAGCTTATATCTGCGGCTAAAATTTATCTTGCCAGGGGTGAGTTAATCTCGAAAAGAAATTCAGCGCAATCGGTATTGGACATTGTAAGCGGCGAACAGTCAAATATCAGGACAAATCAGTTATATATCGCTGTTTCATGGCAGGTAAGAGGGCTCGCTTTGCGATCACTCGGTAAATTTAAAGACGCTGAAGAGGCGTTCACGCAAAGCGCCGCTATTCATGAGAAGAACCTGTTTTTCGAGAATGCTTCCTATGACTGGTATTCTATAGCTTCTTCCCGTTCTCTGTCGGGAGATTTTAACGGCGCTGTACAGGCGCTTGAGAAATCCATAGAAATTGACAGGCGCATTGAAAATTCATGGGGGCTCGCTGCAAGCTGGCGGGCAATGGGCGATGTCTACCGTAAAATGGGAAACGAGCAAAAGGCTCTTGAAGCGTACAACCGATCAATATCAATTTACAAAGCGATGGGAAATAGCTACGAAGTTTCTCAGACGGAATTAAAAATTAAGGAGAAACAATGAGTAATTTTTTTATGAATACATATCACAGGCTTCCTGTTACATTCGCAAAAGGTGAAGGCTCGTGGCTTTACGATATCGACGGGAAAAAATATCTTGATTTTACTTCAGGTATCGCTGTAAATCTTTTGGGACACAATTATCCGCCGCTTGTACGGGCGGTAAGCGAGCAGGCGGCAAAGTACCTTCATGTTTGTAATTACTATCAAAGCGACGCCAGCGACGCTTTCGCCGAGAAACTTGTGGAAGCCTGTGCTCCGGCGGGAATGAAAAACGTATTCCTTGCCAATTCGGGAGCGGAAGCGAATGAAGGAGCCTGCAAACTGGCAAGAAAATACTCGCTTTTAAAATACGGTCCGGGAAGACACACAATAGTAACATTACAGGGCAGTTTTCACGGAAGGACAATTACAACACTCGCTGCGACAGGACAGGAAAAATTCCACAGGGATTTCGGTCCTTTTACCGAAGGGTTTATCCATATACAGGGCGGTGATATAAGCGCCCTTGAAAGCGTGCTTGACAGTAAGAGCGTGGCAGGACTTCTAATTGAAGCTGTACAGGGAGAAAGCGGCATTATCCCGCAATCACAGGAATTTATCGCCGCAGCTTCCAAATTGTGCGCCGAAAGGGACATTTTGTTAATGTTTGACGAAATCCAGTGCGGGCTCGGCAGGACGGGGACTTTTCTTGCTCTTGAACAATATCAGGATTTTTTGGGCAATCCTTTAAAAGCCGATATTGTTACCCTTGCTAAGGGGCTCGCAGGCGGTATTCCCATCGGAGCGGTTCTCGCCGGGGAAAAAACCTGCGGTGTCTTTGGCATTGGGGATCACGGCAGCACGTTCGGGGGAAACCCTGTCGCCGCCGCCGCCGGTCTTGTCGTGTTAAAAACCGTAAACACGAACGAATTCCTTCAAGAAATCAAGAGGAAGGGTGATTTGCTAACGGCGGCGATAAAACAACTGCCTAACGTGAGGGAAGTTCGGGGAAGGGGTTTAATGATCGGGTTTGACATTGAAAACAATGCTTGGCCTGTTCTGGAAGCCGGTATTGCGAGGGCGGATTTGGGAAGAGAACAATGCGGGCTTCTTATGCTTTCCGCCGGAAACAATACGCTGCGCTTGCTGCCTCCGTATGTTTTAACTGACAGTGAGATAGAACAGGGAGTCGCTATTATTTCGGAACTGTTAAACAAAACAGTAAATAACAGTTAACAAAGAGCAGTTTTAGCTAACTTATTACTTTCTTTTCAGCCTGCTTTGAATGTTTTTTATATTTTAAATCAATCCGATAAATTTATGCCGGATATTTCCGTATATGTTAATACTCTGTTAACGTGTTCTGATTTCATGAGGCTTATACTGTTTACGGGGAAAATTATTTCCTGTTTCGGGATAATAACGGGTAATTCGTGTTTTATTTCTCTGCCGAGTGTTATGTGCGCCTTAAAAGGCCTGTTATCAAAACGGACGCCTTCCAAAGAAAGAGCGTTTGTTATTCGCTGTCTTATCGTTTTAAGAGTGTCAAGGCGAGTATCGTTATGATCCGTTCCTATCCACCATAGTTCTTTATTACTGTGTTTAAAACATCCTACCTCCGAGAAAGTAATCGTAAAGGGAGCGACAGGAGGCTTTAACGCTTTTTCAATTACTGAAGATATTAGCTGTATTTTATCGTCGGGAGTCTCGCCTATAAAAACAAGTGTTAGGTGCAGATTTTGAGGCAGTGAAAATTTCCCTTTTAATGACTGCGCTTTTATTTTTTCCTGAACGGAGAGAAGCTGTTTTTTTATTTTGTCATCACAATTAACTGCTATAAAAAGTCTTCGCATAACAATTGTTTTTCCTTCGTCTTCATTTTTCCGTTAAGTAGTCAATATCACCTGTTCCAAGAGCGTTTAAAATTTTCCTTTTTACATCACCGCTTTCTCCGGTAAAGGCAGCTATTTTTTCTCGTATTTTTTTTCGTTGCGAATTTTGTCCGTATGGGCAGGTACAGGCGGCTTTAAGGATATTTTTTTCCGTTGCGCATGCGATTATTTGTTTTTCTTCAAGAAGCGCGAGCGGCCTTATAAGGCTGACAGGGTATTTCCTGTACTTAAGCAGTACCGGCATGGCAAGCAGTATTCCTTTTGAACAAAGATTCATAAAAAAAGTTTCGATAATGTCGTCAAGGTGGTGACCGAGCGCTATTTTATTAAAGCCGTTTTTAACAGCGTAATTTATAAGCTCAAGTCTGCGCTGGGTGGAGCACCAGTAACAGTTCATTTTTTTACCTTCTTTTAGCCTGTTTATTACAGGTACAAAAAGGTCTGTAAAAGGAATATTCCATTCCTCAAGTCTTTGGCTGAGAACCGATTTTTTACAGCATTCGCAAAAATCAGTTGAAATGTGAATGGCTAAAAGTTCATAGTTGATTTTTAGAGCCGGGCGTATTGAAGAAAGCGCCCAGGCAAGGACACTTGAATCCTTGCCGCCCGATACGGCGATAAGGATTCTGTCTCCTTCACAGACAAGTGAGCGTTCCTTTACCGTTTTAACTGTAAGTTTATGCACAAGTTCGCCTACGCTTGTTCTGCGGAAAAATCTTGAACCCATTATAACCCCGTAATATCACGTAACACGAGGCTTGCTAGCAGTAAACCGGCGCTTGCCGTAACGGTAACAATACTGCCGTTAGGCAATTTTTCTTCGTTAGAAGCGGCACAGGCAGTTTGGGCGCGGATTGGCGTTTCGCTTGAATAGACTACGGTAAAATTTGACGAAAAACCACGTTTTCTTAAGCCCTGCCTTACAAGCCGAGCCAAAGGACAAATCCGGGTGTCCCAGATTGACGCTGTTTTTATCTGTGAAGGGTCCATCTTAAGCGCCATTCCCATTGAAGAATAAAGAGTAACATTCGCATTGCAGGTTTTTTCAATCAAATCAATTTTGTTATTAATTGTGTCGATTGCGTCTATTACATAATCCGCCTTTTCAATATTAAAAGAAGATGAGTCTTCTTTACAAAAAAGTTTGTTTATCGCGGTAACTTCACATTCGGGGTTTACTTCTAAAAGAAGTTGTTTTAAAACGTCAACTTTAATTCGTCCGAGCGTGTTTACATTCGCTTCTGCCTGACGGTTAATATTGCTTTCGCATACCGTGTCAAAGTCAACTATTCCTATTTTGCCTATACCGCTTCTGACCAGCGCTTCCACGCACCAGCTTCCTACGCCGCCTGCCCCGAAAACAAGAACATTTGTTTTTTTTATTTTTTCAAGTCCGTCTTCGCCGGTGAGAAGGAAAACTCTGTGAAAAATCGGATTAATATCGTTTGACATAAAAACCGCTCCGGTTATTTCACTAAAAAGCGCTTTTCTTCGCTGAAAATACAGCCGCAGTATTTTTGCATATAAAACCCCATTGAACGAGCTGTAGTCTGTCCTTCCCGGAACAGCGGGCGAAAATCCCTGTATAAAAACTCAATTCCGTGCCTCTTCGCAACCTCTTCGCCAACGAGCTTTATTGCGTCATGATCCTGATACGGGCTTATTAGTAAAGTTGTAGTGAAGGTGTCAAATCCCTCCTGCGCCGCTACGGACGCGGTTTTTTCAAGGCGAAGAAAATAACATTTCTTGCATCGGTACTCCGTATCGGGAAATACCTCGTTTAAAAACAGGCGGAGGCCGTATTCATCAAGCATTTTCAGTTCCAGTTTCTCGTTAGCCGCAAATAATGCCAGACTGTCACGGCGTAAAATATATTCTGTTGAGGGATGAATATTCGGGTTATACCAGAAAAGCAACGGTTCAATGTTTTCACCTTTAAGAACATCGACGCATTTAATTGTACACGGAGCGCAGCAGCAATGCAGAAGCACTTTCATAAATTCGCTTCAATTGCTCTCGCAAGTTGATCTCCGCATGAAGTTCCCCTTTTCCCGCAGCAAAGACCTTTAAGTTTTTGAGCGATTTCCCGCGCACCCATTCCCTCCGCGAGAATACCTAACGCTTTAAGATTCCCGTTACAACCGTCTTCAAAATGAACAGAATGTAATTTTCCGTTTTCAATATCAAAACAAATTTTTTTGGAACAAGTTCCCTTTGTATAATATTCGTACATACTTATAGAATACCTATAACATACTTACAGGGTCTATATCCACTTCAAGGTATGTTTTTGCGTCTCTGCCTTTTTCATAACGCGCCAGAAGCTCACGAGCCGCCGAATGGAGAGTGCCTATCGCAGGACTTCGAAGAATTAACTGCCGTCTGTAATTGTTATTAATAACGCCAATAGGACACTCGGCCGGTCCTAGCATGTCGGCATCCTTGCCGATTAACGGTTTGGCAAGAGAGGCAAGCCGTTTAATCGCGGTATCCGCTCTGTGTTCATCTTTTGAGCGAACAATAAAACGGATCAACCTTGAGTATGGAGGAAAATTTAACGCTTTTCTCTGGTGTAGTTCCGCGTTGTAAAAACCGGTTACGTCAATCGCGCAGGAACGCTTGATTGCGGGATCGTCCATTCGCAGGGTTTGAACAATAACCTTACCGTCCGGGAAATAACGCCCTGCGCGCCCTGCGACCTGCACAATCAAGGAAAAAGTCCTTTCCGCCGCGCGGAAATCCGGCAAATGAAGCCCTGTATCGGCAAAGACAACTCCGACAAGTCGCACACCCGGAAAATTTAATCCCTTGGCAACCATTTGGGTTCCCAAAAGAATATCAATCATTCCTGTTTTAAAAAGAGTAAGTGTTTCTTCAAGGTTGTTTACGGAGCGTCCTCCGCTTTTTTTTATGGTATCGGTATCGACACGGCGGACGCGCAAATCAGGAAAAGCGCGGTTAACTTCATCCTCGATCATTTCAGTTCCAAAACCCCGGTAACCGGCTTCTACCGAGCCGCATTTTGGGCAGGACGCAGGCGGAGGTTCGCTGTAGCCGCAGTAATGACAGACACAGCGGTTTCGGCTTTTGTGCCATGTCAATGAAACCGAACAGCGACGGCAGGTTTGTTCCCAACCGCAGTCAGGACACTGGTAAAAATAGGCGAAACCCCTGCGGTTTAAAAAAAGGATTGTCTGTCTTCCCATTTGCGCTGTTATGCGGATTTCATCTTTCAATTCTTTTGTAAGGCAGCCTTCTGTTTTTGCGAGGCTGACAAGTTTTATTTCTGGCATTTTTCCGCCTGAAAGACGGCGCGACAGATCAAGACGTTTAATTTCGCTTTCCGACATAAGTTTCCACGCTTCAGCCGAAGGAGTAGCTGAGCCCATTACAAGACGCGCTCCCTCCAGCGAACAGCGGCGAAGCGCTACCTGCCTTGCATGGTAACGCGGCGTGTTACCGGATTTATAGGAGCCGTCGTGTTCTTCGTCAATTATGATAAGCCCGAGATTTTTTACAGGCGCGAATACGGCGCTGCGTGGGCCGACAACAATAGGCGCGTCCCCTCGGCGAATTCTCATCCATTCGGCAAGGCGCTGTGAGGGGGTCATACCTGAATGTAAGGTCGCGGCCTGTGAGCCGAAACGGTTTCCAATCATTTTTGCTGTTTGGTTTGTCAGTGAAATTTCTGGTACAAGATATATGACGGATTTTCCGGCGTTCAGCATGAATTGCATAACACGGAGAAATACTTCAGTTTTTCCCGAACCTGTTATACCGTAGAGGTAGAACATTTTTGGCAGAGTAGAATTGGCAGTTTCATTTTCCGTTATAGTATCCGACGCTGTAATAGCGCTTAACGCCGCGGCTTGTTCATCGGAAATTGAAAGTGCAGTTTCGGTTTCTTCGCCGCTGTCAGGCAGGGTAGGGCGGATAATCCTTCTTCCTGAGGGAATCATGGCTGCCAGAGCCTGTCCCGTACTGCAAAGGTAATATCCTGCCATCCAGAGCGCGAGTTTTACATCATTTATGTCGAATAACGGCTCTGAATCAACCACACGGCGTATTTTTTTTATAGTTTTTTCATCTACCCCTTCAGGAGGTTTTTCCCGTTCCTCAATAATATAGCCAAGGCAGTCTCTTCTTCCCAACGGAACCATTGCCCTTTTTCCGAAAGCCGCTTCATCCTTGTCATCAAGCGAGTAAGTGTAACGGTGATCAACAGGAAATCTGACAGGAATGTCAAAGACAATATCGAAGAAACGCGCCAATCAGTTTACCCCGTTTTATCTTTATCTAACATGGAACGTAATAACTTTAAATCTTCCCACGCGGGACGTTTTAAATCTTCATTACGAAGGAGCGCGGCAGGATGATATGTGGCAATAAACGGCAATGTTATATTTCCGGCAGTGAGTTCCGTGAACTTACCGCGAAGCTTACCGATCGATTCGGTTGTTTTTAATAGAGTCTGAGCGGCGACTCTTCCTGCCGCAAGTATGAAGCGCGGTTTAAGAATGGTAATCTGCCGTTCAAGAAAATGCGCGCAGGCTGCGGTTTCTTCAGGATATGGATCGCGGTTATTGGGAGGCCTGCATTTTACGACATTGGCAATAAAACAATTACTGTTACGCGAAAGATTAATGGCTTCAAGCATTTTGTCCAATAGCTGGCCTGCGCGTCCGACAAAGGGGCGTCCTTGTGCGTCTTCTTCCGCTCCCGGCCCTTCGCCGATTACCATTACAAGCGGCTGTAACGATCCCTCTCCCGGAGCGGCGTTTTTCCTTGTCATACCTAGCGGACAATTTTTACATAGTCTGATTTCGTCTGCGATTTGCTCAATACTATCAGTATTACAGGATACTCTATCCTGAGGCAGCGAAATTTCCGATGAAGCGGTTGATGAAACATCATCAGTAAAGCTGCAATCATTTACTTTGGTTTTATAACCGGAAGAAAGAAAATCCGACGTAATATCCAAAAAACACGCTATTGATTTTTTTTCTACGGCAGTCATAATAATAAGTAAACCGCAAGTTTAAGATGAAGTAAAGAGAGAAAAAGTACAATGTCAGGTTATTCAAATGAAAATTATTCAAAAGATAAAATAAAAGCTGTTGACGCCAAATTCGAAGCTCAAAAAATTGCGTTTGCACCGCTTGTTTTTCAGGCGATAAGAGCTCTTTTGGAACTTGGAATTTTACAGGCTGTTTCTGACTCAGGCGATAACGGATTAACTATTGAAGAAACTGTAAAAAAAACAAATGTTTCAAAATACGCGGTAAATGTTCTTTTGGAGATCGCTCTTGGTATGAATCTGGTAAAGGTACTTCCTTCGGTAAAGCCTGAAAGTTTTATTATTGGAAAAATCGGTTGGTTCTTGCTTGAAGACAGAATGACAAGGGTTAATTTTAATTTTGTTAACGATGTTTGTTATAAAGGAGCGTTTGAGCTTACAAGATCTTTAAAAGAGGGAAAGCCGCGCGGTCTTGAAGTTTTTGATACCGAAAAAAAAACAATTTACGAAGCGCTTTCTACGCTGCCGCAGCAGGTAAAGGAAAGCTGGTTTTCGTTTGATCATTTTTATTCTGATATTAATTTTGAAGAAGCTTTGCCTATTGTATTTTCCGGTAAACCAAAAAAGATTATTGATATAGGAGGCAATACGGCAAAATGGGCAATATGCTGTTGTAAATACGACGCACAAGCTGAAGTGCTTATTGTAGATCTTCCGGGTCAAACAAAAGTTGCAGAAGAAAAAGCAGCTGAAGCAGGCTTTTCAGACAGGATTAAAAATTTTCCGTGCAATATAATAAATAATGATACTTCAATACCAACAGGGGCTGACATAATATGGATGAGCCAGTTTTTAGATTGTTTTTCACTTGACGAAATTTCCCGTATTATGTCGAAAGTAAAAGCCGCTTCAGGACAAAAGACAGACGTGTTTATTCTGGAACCTTTCTGGGATATGCAGCGTTTTGAAGCAGCGTCTTTTTCTTTACAGGCTACATCCCTTTACTTTACCTGCATGGCTAACGGTAACAGTAAAATGTACAGGTATGAAGAGTTTGTTTCTGTTATAGAGAATTCAGGGTTTGAAATAATAAATGTCAGGCATAATCTCGGCTCAAACGATTATTCCCTTATTCAATGCCGGAGTAAATCGTAATGGATGATATTTACATTGTCCGTTTTTCAGTATGGGCTTGCGGTATTAAAACCGCCGATGAATGGAGGCAATGGGCGGCAGGAGCGCGTGAAATGGTTTACGATAATGAAGGTCCTGATATTTCCTATACCGATTCAATGTTCAGAAGAAGATTAAGCCAAATTTCCAAAATGACCGTACAAGTTGTTCATGATCTTTTACCGTTAGGTGAAAATACAAAAATGTTCTTTCTTTCTTTTCGCGGTGAAATCTCAAAGCAGTTTAAAATAAACAAGATGGTGTTGGAGGAAAAATCTCTTACACCGGCAGTTTTTTCACTTTCTGTTTTTAACGCTCCTGTTGCGCTGGCCTCAATTGCTTTTAGATTAAAAGGAGGATATTCGGCGCTTTACCCTGGAAATAATTCACTTTCATCCGGTATAGCAGCGGTAAAAGCGGCCCTTCTCGGCGGAACAAATGAAAGAGTTGTCTTTATTTACGCGGATGAAGAAATACCGCAGGAGTATAAAAATATTATTACATATAACGCCCCGCCTTTTGCTTTCGCCATGCTTCTCAGCCGTTTTCCTGAGCCGAGTTCAGTCCCGTTTTCTGCAATTTCAGCCGATATAAATGAAAATCCTCAGGCTTTATTAAAAAATCTGGTATTATGCAGGGAATTACATGCCTCCTGATCTGCCCCCCATACAAAATAGAATTGTTTATATTTACAGGGTTTTAATGAAGTGGTTTTCCTTTTTCTTTTTTGGGTTTTCTTCGTTGATTCTTATTGTTTTTTTTCTGCCTCCGATGAGGTTGTTTACACATCAGACAGAAAAATTTAAAAAAAAAGCAAGACAGCTTGTCTCAGATTCATTTCGTTTCTGTATTTGGTGAATGCATTTTCTTAAAATTGTAGACCTTAAAGCGGAAAACATAGAAACATACAGACAGTTTTCTTCAAAAATAATAGTCGCAAACCATCCTTCCATTCTGGATGTTGTTATGCTGTTTTCATTAATCCCAAATGCCGATTGTATTGTGGCGAGCCACCTTAATCACAGTATTGTAAAGGGAATTATACGACAGCTCTATATTTTAAATTCACAGGATTTTGATAATATTTTAAAAGCCTGTGATGAATCTTTAAAATACGGAAACTGTATTGTTATTTTTCCGGAAGGAACAAGAACGCCGAGAACCGGAAACCCAGTAGTAAAAAAAGGGGCAGCTCGTATCGCTCTTTCCTGCGGATGCGGAATTATACCCCTTCATATCGGAGGAACGGATAAATACGGTCTTGGCAAAAAAGACCCATGGACCGCTTTTAATCCCAGAGAACGATATATCTATGAAATAAAAATGGGGACTGAAATTCTCCCTGAGAAATATATGAGCCTTCCAAAACCTGTAGCGGCGCGCGAGTTAACAAAGGATATTTCATCTTCAATTTTTTCGGCAAAAAATACATGAAAAAAATATTGGTATTTTTTTATATTGTGACTCTTTTTTCCTCATGTATGAGTATAAACCGCAGCAGGGAAGAACTAAATGTACCTCTGTCTTATGTTATTTTCAGTTTTGATGACGGTCCGAATATTCACGAAGAAACCACAAACAGACTGCTTGACATATTAGAGTTATACGAAATTAAAGCCATATTTTCCCTGCTTGGCGAAAGAGTAGACGCAAATCCGCAGATTGTAAAGCGTATGTATGATGAAGGTCACTGTATTGTAAACCACGGTTATTCAGATAAATGGGCGCGAGGCATGAGAGAAGCTGAATTTCGTGAAAATCTTTTAAGGGGAGGGCAGGCCATTTCAAACGCCATCGGAAGGGAATTTGACCCAAAATTATATAGACCGCACGGAGGCTATTACAATTCCAAACAGATAAATATATGCAATGAAGAAGGCTATTTAATAATTAACAGTAATATCAGAGTTTATGACGCTGTTTTACCAGGAACGAAAAAGGATAAAGTAGTTAAAAGCGTAATTGTAAAAGTCGAAAAACAGGGAGGAGGCATTGTACTTCTTCATGACGCGAGGGATTCAAATTCACGTATGGAAGAAGAATTAACAAAAGCCCCAAACGGCGCTTTTAACCGCTCGTGGATTCCTGAAACTACGGAAAAATTGATTATATTACTTAAAGAAAGAGGGTATATGATCGGAAGTCCTGATATTGTTATTCAGAATAATCCTTGAATATCAATGACGTATTTATTCCGCCGAACGCGAAATTGTTTGACATAATATATTGAGTTTCAATCTTTCGTCCTTCTCCTATAATATAATCAAGAGGTCCGCAACTAGTATCAATGTCATTCAGGTTAATATTGGGACAGAACCATTTTTCTTTCATCATCATAATTGAAATCCACGCCTCAATTGCGCCGCAGGCTCCAAGCGTGTGTCCGATATAATTTTTTAAAGTACTTACGGGAACTTTTCTTTGAAATACGTCAACTGTAGCCCAGCTTTCCGCGATATCGCCTGCGTCTGTCGCTGTTCCGTGAGTGTTGACATAACCTATAACAGACGGATCAACGTTTGAATCTTTTAAAGCAAGCTGCATGGCAACTCCCATTGTAGATCGATTAGGCTGTGTAATATGGCTGCCGTCCGTGTTTGTCCCAAATCCGACAACCTCCGCAATTATCCTTGCTCCGCGTTTTTTTGCGTGCTCATATTCTTCAAGAATAAAGGTTCCTGCTCCTTCGCCGACCACCAAACCGTCGCGTTTTTTGTCATAAGCGGCGGGAGTTTTTTCAGGAGTTTCATTTTTACAGCTTGCGGCAAACAAAGTGTCAAAGACAGCGGCGTCCGCAGCGCTTAATTCTTCCGCTCCGCCTGCCAGCATCAGATCCTGATGACCATGTTTTATGGTTTCGTACGCAAAACCAATTGCCTGGCTGCCGGATGTACAGGCTGTATTAGTTGTAATAATTCTCCCTGTTAATCCCAGAATAACGCCGATATTCGCAGCGCATGTCTGCGGCATCGCCTTTATGTAGGTTGTGGCGTTCATTCTGTTATTATCGTTAAGTATGAGCATGCTGTAAAAATCAAGAAGGGAATCTATACTGCCCATTGAAGAGCCGTACGCAACGCCGCATCTGCCGTTTTTAAGCATTTGATCGTTGCGGCTAATACCCGCGTCCGATAACGCTTTATCAGCTGAAGCAAAGGCAAGCTGCGCGACCCTTCCAAGTCCGCGAATTATTTTCCTGGGATAATCAGGCAGCGCGGAATCTACAGGAGCCGCGAGTCTTGTATTCATACGGGTATACTTATCCCAGTCATTCATGCGCCTGACACAGTTCTTTCTTGATTTCAAATTTTTCAATATATCGTTCCATTCACTGCCCAACGCGCTAATGACAGAACCGCCTGTTATGACAACACGCTTCATTAAACCATTCCTCCGTTTACGGATATTACCTGCCTTGTGATATAAGAGGCTTCTTCAGAAAGCAGGAATACTGCCAACGCGGCGACTTCTTCGGGTTTCCCGATTCTACCCATAGGTATGGACGGAAGAATTTTATCAAGCGGCGCTTCTCGGATCATATCGGTTTCGATTATGCCGGGCGCAATACAGTTTACTGTAATTGAACGGCTCGCAAGCTCAATCGCAAGCGCCTTTGTCGCCCCTATGATTCCGGCCTTTGCAGCACTGTAGTTCACCTGTCCGCGGTTTCCCGTAATTCCCGATACTGAAGAAATTGTAATTATTCTGCCCTTTTTTTTACGGCAGATCGGCATTATAAGAGGGTGAAGTACATTGTAAAAACTGTCAAGGTCGGTGCGAAGAACAGAGTCCCATTTTTCACCGCTCATACCGGGAAAAGAGTCATCCGCTGAAACTCCCGCGTTGCAAATAACGCCCCAGAAAGCTCCGTTTTCATCCTGCCATTTTTCAAGTTTTTCCCGGCATTCGTTTCTGTCTGAAACGTCAAATTGAATTAATTCAATAATACCGCCCTTTTCATGAATTTCCTTTTGCAGGGATTCAGCTTGTTCTTTTCCTTTATTGTAATGAGCAGTAACAGAATAGCCGGCGTTTGATACCGCTAGAACAATAGCTCTGCCTATACCTCCGCTTGCGCCTGTTATAAACACTTTTTTTTCTTTATTCAAAATTCTAAGCTCCTTCAGTAATAGCTTTAAATTGTTTTTCATCATGAATTTCCATAACCATTAACTTGCCTTCCATTGCTTTTTTATTTTCTATAAATATTTCACCTTCAAAAGTGTATATTTGATCTGTGCGGTCGCATTTTTTCAAACGGATATCGGCAACGCTGCCTTCCTTCAAAACAGGTATATATATTTGCATTAACGGGACGCTGAGTATAAAACCGATTTTCGGTTTTATACCTGTAAACCTGCTGTGTAAACCTGAAAAAGCGGAAATGGTCTGAGCCATAAATTCAAAGCCGACCCAACTGGGTACGCCTTTTAATTCGGTATTATAAAACAGACATGCTTTTGTTATTTCATATTCCGCTTTGATGATTTCTTTTGAATCACATTCCGTGATTCTGTCAAGAAGAAGCATTTTACCTCTGTGCGGTACTAGTGTTTTTAGTTCTTCCTTATTGATTGGAAAACTATCGCCGGAAATATAATTGTTATTGAGCATTTGGCTTACTCCTTCCTAGTATCAAAGAGACATTACATCCGCCAAAAGCAAAATTATTGTTCATGCAAATTGACGGCGGTTCGCTATTCTGTGTGCGCGGGTAAAACGGAAGCTCTTCATCTTTTTCGCCGTCCCAGCAATGTAGGGGAAGCCCTTTTTTCATGTTTAAAGTCATCCAGCATATTGCGGTTTCAAGAGATCCTGCGGCTCCAAGGGTATGGCCTGTAATTGGTTTAATAGAGCTTGAAGGAGGCATCGAACCGGAAAAAACATCCTTCATGGCAAGAGCCTCCGCTTTATCATTAAGTAATGTACCTGTACCATGCAAGTTAACGTACCCTATCTGTGAAGGCTCAATTCCGGCATTAGCAAGAGCAGCCTTCATCGCATTTGCGGGCCCGGCGCCGTCAGTTCCGGGAGCTGTCATGTGATATGCGTCGCAGCTTTCACCATAACCCATAAGTTCAATAGCTTCTGATTTTGCAGAAGGTATTGTATCCAATACAAAAAACGCCGCTCCCTCGCCAAGATTAATGCCTTTCCTGTTTTTGCTGAAAGGATTTGCGAGATTTTCGGATAGCGCTTCCAGTGCGTGGAAACCAAGAAGAACAGTTTCTGAGACAACATCCGCGCCTCCGGTAATTACCGCGTCACAAAACCCCGAACGTATAAGTTCGGCCCCTCTAATAATTGCGCTGGCTCCGGATGCACACGCCGTGGCGGTTGTAATAACAGGGCCTTGAAGGCCAAATTTGGCTGCGATAAATTCTGCGGCGAATGAAGCGCTTTGAAAACGTAAATTGTAATCAGCCGGAAAAGCTCCGTTTTCCAGCAGCTTTTTATGAGCAAGAAGTGAACCTTCCGAACCGTTGTCGCAAGAGCCGAGACAAACGCCTATTCTCTCTGCGCCGTATTTTAAAATTACATTTTCAATTTCTGCCCGTATTTGTTCCAAAGCCGTGTCAACGAGCTTGATAATTTTTGTGCCGCCTGCATAAGCTAACGGTTCTTGAACCGGCGAATAAGGTAAGTTTTGTTTTTCCGGCATCACAATCCCTGTAGGGAATTGCCTGCCGTCAGGTAATTCTCTCATTTTTAAGCCGCCTTGATTACCTGTAAGGCAGGATGAGTACAGTTCATCTTTGTTTTGTCCGGCGCAGCAAATAAGACCCGGAGGAGAAAGATAAATTTTTTTCAACTAAAATCGCCTCCAAGCGCATAGCTGTATCCCCGCAGATTATTTTTAAGAATTACTGTATCTTGTTTTAACTCAATTTCAATTATTATATCATTTCCCTTTTGAATACGGCGAATCGTTTTGTCAATTTCAAGTACAAGCCCGCATTTTTCAAGCGCTTCGCTAAGAGCGTCGGTTTTGTAGAAACAAAGTTGAAAATCGGCTACAATGTACTCAGGCTGCAATGATTTCGGCAAAACTGGAGATGAAAAATAAAGAGCGTTCTCTTTATAGGAAAGGCTTCCCATATTTGCGCCAAGTTCATTAAATAATGAGATTTCCATTCCGTTTTCATCTGCTTGGACCCATGCGTTTAAATAGAATTCACTGCCTTGCCATGAAGCTGAAATAAACTGAGCCATGTCCATTGATTTTTCTATTTTTTCAGGAGGCAGTAACACAAATTTTGAATTGTTTGCGAGCCAGACATAATGTTGTTTTTCGTTTTTATCAGACTGAGAAAAACAGGAACACAAGGATATGAGAATTAAAATGATTGCCGGATGTTTAAACCGGATTAATAAATTCAAGATAACTTCCGTAAAATAATGAGTATAGCCACATTTAACATTGGATTATCGCTTATGTCAAGTAAAAAGCCTTCCCGCTTTGAGCAGAGCATCGAAGGAAGACGTATATTGTCGCTTCTTGAAGGCAGGCCGCTCCTTGAAAACGACATACAAAAAAATGAAAACGGAAGGCCGTATTTCACATGCGGTAATGCGGATTTTAACATTTCCCATTCGCGAAACATGGTTGCGGTTTCCCATATTTCAGGCGTGGGTATGCATACAGCCTGCGATGTTCAGTTTGTAAAACCGCGTAAAAGTACAATGCAGATAGCGGAAAACTTTTTTACGGACAGCGAAAATGAATATATTTTGCATAACGAAAAAAGGTTTTTTGAGATATGGACATTAAAGGAATGCTTCTTAAAATTGCGTGGTTTTTCAGTATTTGATATGAAAAATATTCCGTCTTTTATTTATGAAGGAAAATTTTCAGCCAGGCAGCTTTCAAACGATTTATCATTACCATTAACTTTTTTTCTTTATGAATTGGGAAATTATATTGAAAATCAATATATGTTTGCAGTGTGTGTCGAAGGAGAAGAACAGTCTGCTCCTGAAATTAAGTGGTTTTCTCAGGTTTTTTTACCTTGCGGGAATATAGCAAAAATTACTAAAATACAGAATTATTAAACAGGAGAATAATTAATTGAACGTAATTGAAGCGATAGAAAAAAGAAGAAGTGTCAGGAAATTCAAAAAAAATGAAATTGATAAAGACATTTTGATTGGTATTCTCAAAGCAGGTATTTGCGCGCCGTCGCCGAAAAACAATCAGCCATGGAAATTTGTCGTATTAACAGATGGAAGCAAAAAAGAACTTGTCAAAATAATTGAAAACGGATTTGAAAATATCAAATCTTCTTTTGGGCTTATAATTGATGAAAAAAATTTTTTATCATCCGCACAAGCAACATTAAAAATTATGGAAGAAGCGCCGGTTATTATTATTGTTATTAATACAGAAAATAAAAACGCGGATAGACAAACTCCGGTAAAAAAATTTCTGGAAATGGCAAATGTGCAATCTATCGGAGCTTCAATAGAAAATATGCTGCTTGCGGCGCTTGAGTACGGAATAGGAAGTTTATGGATAAGTGATATATATTATACTGTCGATGAAATAAAAAAATGGCTTGAAACTGAAGGGCAAATTACAGCAGCGGTAGCATTAGGCTATCCTGATGAAAATCCGCCTCCTGTAAAAAGAAAGGAAATGGATGTTCTTGTAGAATGGAAAGAAAATTGCATATCCTGAAAATCACTCGACATTTTTAACAGATAATGTTATTGTTTTTACAAGGAAAGCATGGACCTAAATGCCCGAAAATACGGCATGCCAGATATGTTTACTCTTTCATTTCTAGCTTCACCGTTGTATTCATCGTTAACAGCCATAAAACGGCTGATAAACGCTTTAATTCCGACCTTAAATATTTTTATTACAGCCGCTTTTGTAAACACAGCGCTTGACATACTGGCAAATCGCGCTTCGCGCCAGGCGATATACGGGCCTATCGCTCTTATTCTTTCAGTAACTGCGTACAATATTTTATCCGGCGCAGCTGATAATTTCATAGTATGCCGGTGGATGATTCTGCTGCGCCGTAAACTGAGACCGTTAATGGTAAAAAAAGTTGCAAAGCTGGAATATAAACATATCGAAAACGCCAAAACGGCTGATCTCATTACCCGCGTTGCGCCGACATTTGACACGCAGGTACGGGAAATGTACCAGCGTATAATGGATGCGGCGGAAACTGTCCTGTTTATTGCGGGTATTCTGATAACACTATTTACTCAAGTTTGGTGGGCGGCGTTATGTATAATAACAATCAGCGTCCCTGTTATGATGATTGCGGTCAAGGCAGGGCAGCGCAGTTATGACACCGACAAAGAAATGACTAAAATAGACAGGCGGGTCAATTATATTTGCGGGGTGTTAAGAAGCCGCGATTCCGCCGATGAACGCGCCATGTACGGTTACACGGACGAGCTTAACAGGCAGTACTCGGATCAATACCACTTTGCGCGGAAATTCCGCCTTAAAGTTGATATATCCAATTTTATTAAAAATAAAATGGGCGGCGTTATATGCTCATTAGTGGCGGTATTTACCATGCTGGCGATGTTAAAGCCAACTGCGTCAAGTTCGATTAACTACGGTATGTTTGTAGGTCTAATCGGCGGAGTGATGAATCTTTCCGGTCGTTTGTCCTGGGGAGTTAACTGGATAGTACAGGAAATCTCCCGCAAAAAAGAATATTTAAAAGACTTTACCGAATTTATGGCCTTGAGCGAAATACCGGACGCGACGGACCTTCCCGCTAAAAATATTAGTTTTAATAAAATAGAATTTGATAACGTTTCATTTACCTATCCCGGTACAGAACAACCCGTTCTGAACGGCGTGTCGTTTGTAATTGAATACGGAAGGCATTATTCCTTCGTGGGAGTAAACGGAGCGGGCAAGACGACCGTCACCAAACTGCTTACAGGCTTGTACACAAATTATGAAGGCGGTATTTATGTGGACGGGCGTGAGTTGCGCGAATTCTCACAGGCTGAGTTAAGAGCCCTGTCCTCCGTTGTGTATCAGGACTTCGCCAGGTATTTCCTGACTTTATATGAAAATATCGCCATAGCAATGCCCCATGATGAGGAGATTGCTAAACGCACCGGAGTGGAAGAAGCCGTTAAACTGGTTGAATTGACGGAAACAGCCGCTAAACTAAAAAACGGAATGGATACCCAGCTTGGCAAAATACACGAGGACGGAGTGGATATTTCAGACGGCGAATGGCAGAGGGCCGCTATGGCGCGTTCGATAGTCAACAAGGCTCCGCTCTGCATATTGGACGAGCCGACAGCCGCACTCGATCCTGTCAATGAAAGCCGTGTTTACCGTAAATTTGAGCAAATCTCGCAGGGACGTACAACTGTCTTTATCAGCCACAGGCTGGGTTCCACCAAACTCGCCGACATAATATACGTGCTGGATAAAGGCAAAATCATTGAAACAGGCCCCCACGCCGATTTGATGGCGCATAACGGCCTGTATGCGGAAATGTTCAACGCCCAGGCGGGGTGGTACGCGCAGGACAAGGAAACGCAATATGCCTGAAGATACTAAAAAAGCCGAACGTCCGAAAGTTCCGTTCAGCAAAATAATACGCTTTGGCCTGTCCATAACATTTAAAACCATTCCGTTCCTATTTACATTCATTAACATTGTGGCTGTCGTGCACGGCATAAGTTACGGGTTTACGACTTTTATGATGCAGCGTTTTTATGATTCCGTAGAGGCTGTAATTACACATAACGGAATTATGCGAAACGCCTACTGGGCAATTGCCGCGCTTGGGTTGTCCATGATTCTGCGTGAATTGCTTAACGGTATACATAACTTTATGCATACCGTCTGTTTTAACAAAATGCACGGTGAAATGGCTAAAATAATAAACGCCAAGATGGCAAAAATAGACCCCTTATGCCTGGAAGACACTACCCTGCATGATGACATTAACAAAGCGCAGGAAGGATCAGGCACGATCAGTTACGTCATTTTTATCGGAATCACGATCTTAACATTTTATCTGCCGTTTTTTGCATTTATGGCAGTGTATCTGTATTTTTTGAAGCCGCTGTTCATCATCTGCATGATAATGATTTTCATTCCGTCTCTGGCAGGACAGCTTATGCGCACTCATATCATTGAGAAATTCGAAGATAAAGCCGCGCCTATACGCCGTGAATTTGAAGCTCATGAACAAGCTCTTACGCACAAGACATGGTATAAGGAGACCCGGCTGCTTGGCGGATACGCTTATTTCATGCGCCTGTTTATGGATACCATGCGCCGTCTTAACAAGGCGGAATGGGAAGCAAACAGGAAAACCAATCTGATAAATTTAGGCATGAATATTTTTACCCTATTGGGGCATGGCGGCATTATTTATATGCTGTTTGACGCTCTTTTAAAAGGTGAAATATCAGTGGGTGCGTTTGCTGCCGTCTATGGGGCTATTGGGATGCTCTTCTATATTATGGATGAGATAGTTCAAAATCATATAGGCAGCATAGCGTCATCGCTGGGAAAAGCGCATAACTTTATCCGTTTTATGGAACTGCCTGAGCGCGGCGGCGCTGCCTGTGAGCGAAAACCGGAAGCGGGAATTATTGTTGAAAACGCAAGTTTCAGATACCCCAATGCAGAAACGGACAGTGTTAACGGAATTAACCTGACGATTAAGAGCGGGGAGACTATCGCAATTGTGGGTGAAAACGGGGCGGGCAAGACAACGTTAGCGCGGCTTTTAACAGGAATTTACAAACCAAGCGAAGGCAGAGTGATATTGTACGGCATGGACACTTCCGCTACTGACGCGAAGTATCTTTTTAACAATTTATCAGGTGTTTTTCAAAAATATCAGCGTTATCAGATGACGCTGCGCGACAATATACGGATCAGCGATTTTGACAACAACGCGGACATTGAAACGCCGCTGGAGCAGGCAGGCGTAGCGCTTGAAAGCGGAAGTTTTCCAAACGGCGCGGAAACAATGCTCTCACGTGATTTTGACGGCGTTGACCTTTCAGGCGGCGAATGGCAGCGAGTAGCTATTGCCCGAGGACTGTACCGAATCCACAATACAATTCTTCTGGATGAGCCGACAGCCGCTATTGATCCGCTGGAAGAGAGCCGTATTTATAAACAATTTATAGAAATGTCAAAAGAAAAAACAGCAATTATTATTACGCACCGTTTAGGTTCCACACAAATAGCAGATCGTGTATTGGTAATGGATAAGGGACGTATTGCGGGTGACGGAACGCATGAGTCCCTGATGGCGGACTGCACTCTGTACAGGAACATGTACAACAGCCAGGCTGAATGGTACTCAGTTTAACTTTTTAGAATTGCGTTGTTTTAACCTTTTTTGACAGATAAGAGCATCGCGGAAATAAAAGCCGCGCTTAAGCCTGAAGAAACTGTTAAAGCAAAAATGTGAACCGGTATAAAACTACTGAAAACCAGCGCGCCGAAAGAAAGGAGTGTTGTTAAAAATGACAATGATACCGCGAGCCTTGTAAACGCTGTTTCTCCGCCGGCTGAATTAAGACTTCCTGTCATGTAAAAAATAAAATCAAGACCCAATCCAAAAACCATGATTAATCCTGCAACGGGGAAAAATCCGAGAGGAATACCGGATAATGTTAACGCGGCAAGGGCGGAGAGTATAAGGAAAAAGGGAACAGAACATATTTTAAGAATATCTCGTCCGGAATAAAAAACAAAAACAAGGATAAATATAGAAACACATGCGGCAATGAAAAAATAAATCATTGTTCTTGTAAGCGTATCCAAATCACGGCTTATATCTTTCGCTTTATTAATAAAATAAACAAAATAAAATTCTCCTGCTATTGATCTGTAAATTTCTTCATCTGCGGAATTAACAGGCAAGACACAGGAATAATAATTTCCGTTTATTTCACCTATCCAAAAATTTGAAATTCCGGTAGCGACGGGCGCGTTTTCAGGAAAGCAGTATTGCGCGTTTAAAGCAAATTCATCGTAATATATTTCCATGTATTCAGGAGGAAAACCAAGATATTGATACTGGGTCTTTACAAGCGGCAACAAAGACTTCATCGCTTCGTAAGTTTCTTTCTGCTTTTTTACAGAAGGAACAAAAACAGAAGTCCCAAGAAAAGAGTCCGCTCTTTGTACGGAAGATTCTTTTTCAAGACGTTGAATTAATTTTTCTTCATTTTCGAGTGTTTCCTCAGGACTTCTTCCTGAAACAATAAAATACCAGAATGAAGAACTCTGCGCTAAAACACGAGCCCTGATTTTTTCTGATTCCAGCATGGAAGAAGACATTGTATAAAGTGATGAAACGTCATTTTTTATTTTTATGCCGCGCGGATGAATAAAAATAATAAACAAGCAGATTACACAAAGGATTACGATAATTACGATCCTTACGGCAGGCGGCAATGTAAATCTTTTAAAACAGGGAAAAAACTTGCCTGTAAAAAATTCAAGATTCCTTTTTTGGGGTACTTTAATACATGGGAAAAAACAATAGACGCTGAGAAAGGAACTGGCAAGCCCTGTCATGGAAAAAACCGCGAATTGTTTTAATATGGGAAACGGCGCAAGCAAAAAGGAAAAAAAACAAACCTCTGTTGAAATAAAGCACATGATGATGCTTTTTGATATATGAGAGCGAATTTCATTTCCGTTTTTTAATGCAGTATTTCCTTTCCAGTGTATAAAAAAATGTATTGAATAATCGACGCAGGTACCGATAAGCGTTGTGCCGAAAACAAAGGTGATAATATGTACTTCCCTGAAAACCAAAAGCGCCGCCGCTGTCGCTATAACTAATGATAACAGCGTGTCAAAAAAAGATAAAAAAACAGGAAGAGGAGAGCGGAATATATAGATGAACAGCGCAAGTATAATTAAGAGCGCAATGGTACTGATAACTGATATTTCCCTTTGCGCTTTTGAAGAGCTTTCGTAACTGTGAAAAGGAACTCCTGAAAAATAAAATTCAAGATCAGGCGTATTTTTTTTTATTTCATCCGCTGCCGCGTATATTTCTTTTATTATATTCCTGCCGCCGCTTACGGAAACTGCCTGCGGAGAAAGGGTCATACGTAAAAGCACATACCATTTCCCGTCGATGTTAGCGGATAAAACATCATCTTTAAGACCTAAACTGTCTCCTGATAACAGCGATGACGCAAGATCCTCCACTCGTCTTTGCGTAAGAAGAAAAGGGTCTTTATCAATATTGTCCAATGAGACAAAATTGAACGCTCCGTAGGCGGCGGCAAGAGCGTCTTCTGCGATTTCATCCGCTCTGCCGTTTTCCAGAAAATAAAGAGTTTCTTTTCCTGTTATGACAAAACGGTACTTATAAAAAAAATCGTTTAGCTGTGCTATTACAGAAGAATCAAAAAAAAGCGAAAGTTGATTAACATTTGGTGATTTTTCAAACACAGTAAATAAAGAAACGGCGCCCTTTTTCGCGCTTTCAAAATCAGGTGCCGCAGCAAGAATAACCGCTTCACCTGCGTTTTTTTTACTTAGAATGTTATCCGCTTTTACGGCTTCTTTTGACTGCGTCGATTGCGGAAGCATATCCTGGAGCAGGGTATTAACGCGTACAGGACCTTTCAATAAAACGGAAAGTCCAAGTAACACGGGAATCGTGAAATGAAAAAACAGCCAAAACCGAATGGATTTAGTTTCAAGGTATTGTAAAATATGCTCTTTCATTTATACTTAATTCCGAAGGATAACTGTGATTTGACAATATATATCCGGTGCTGTCTCCGTTTTGCTCAAATATAAGTATTGATTTAATTACCGAGTCTCCTTTCATTACAATTTTTTCGGTAATGGAAGCAATAAATTTGTCTTTAGGGATTAGTCCCATTTCCCAGTTATTATTAACACCGATAAAATAAATATCAAAGTTTTCAGTTAATTTTTCAGTATTCCCCGTAAACACCGCGCTTATAACTTCCGCTAGACGGATAAACGTCTCATTTCCTTGCGCTGATAATACAGTTCTTTGGCTTCCCTTTGACTGTATTATGTAATCTTTACCGAGTGTCATTACGGAAGGGAAAGGTTTTAAAGTATCCCATACCATGCCTGATCCCGACACAATCAGAAAATTGCCTGAAGAAACAAGGGCCCTGTTTAACCGGTTTATTTTTTTTTCCTGCTCAAAATTGCCTTTAGCAATACTATGTTCAGCTAACCTTGCTGATATTTTTGTAAAATGGTCCATTGTCAGCGGGCTTAAAGGATTGTCAAAAACAGAACTATTTTGTTCGTCAGCCCATGATGTTACCGCAAAAAAAGAAAGGCATAAAATGAGAAGGAACTTTTTCATGATTTTTTTCCGTTAATTAATGATTCAACTTTTTTAATTAATATTTCAGGACATTCAAAGCAGGATTTTTCTTTCTTTAAATCATAAGCCATTTGAGTACTGACACCTTTTGTTATAAGCTGCCCTGTCCGTATATTACGGATTTCGTATCGTATTCTGAGAAGATTTTCATATTCAACAAGTATTGCTCTTACTATCGCGCGATCTTTATAATGAAGAGAGCCGATGTACTTAGCTGATATTTTTGTTACAGGAAACGCGAAACCGGATTCTTCCATTTTGTTGTAGTCATAACCTATTTTTTCAAGAAGACAACGGCGTCCAATTTCAAAATAATTAATATAGTTACCGTGCCAGACAACCTGTAAAGGATCGACATCATAGAATTCAACGGTTATTTCTTCTTCCGCCCAAATGTTATAAGGCCCGTTGTTTTCTGTTGGTTCCATTATTATACCCCTTTTGACCAGAAATTAAAAAAATTATACCACTGAAACGGATGTTTTTTACAGTACAATTCAAGAAACTCAACATAGGAAATTGCCAGATTCCGGCTGCGTGTAAGGCGTTCCCTTTTTGTACAATCAAAAGAAATACTGCATTTATGTACATGCATGTCATATTCAGGTATAAGGGACAATTCTTTCCGCCGTAAAGCAAAGATGAAATATACTGACACATTCATCAACGCTGCCAAATAAAATACTCCGTGCGAAAACGGCGCCTGTTCACCAAGAAAGGGGAGCATAAGGTTTTTTTCAGTATCGGAGACTGAAGTTCTGTCTCCCGCTATTACCGCAAGTTCCCCGGCTTTCAGTTTTTCTTCAAGAAGAATTACAGTATAAGGATCTATTGTTTTGGCGTTAATTGTATCCATACCTGCCTGAGGATTTAACTCTTTAAGTATTTTCTTAAAACGCGCGGTAACTTCCGTGTCTATTATTGACGTAATCTTTATATTCCGCGATACGCCGGTTTGGTTAAAACTTGCAAGTCCTCTTAAAAGCTCCATATTTCCGATATGAGAAATTATAATAAAAGCGCCGTTTTTATTTTCCAGTTCCTGAATAAGTTCTACTATGTTGTCATCCTGAAAATGAATGTCTTTAAATCTGAACTTGCCGCCCCATGCCTGAAGTTTTTCAACCAGTGAAAGTGAAAATGAAATAATGTGGCGTAACGCGCCTAAAGGAGATCGGCATTTTTTTACAAGAACCGAGTCTTCTATAAATGAAACTGCTTTTTCTAAAAAACGCCTTGATTCTGTTCTTCCTTTTTTAGAAAAAAGGAAATAGAAAAACCCAACAGGGAACGCAAAAACGCGCAGAATTATAACAGGAAATATCTTAAAAAGGGTGAGCAGAATCTGCGTTTGCCAATAGGCCGCTTGTTCTTTTTGCCGCGACCAGTGAATTGAATCTTGTTCATCTTTTTTCATATTTCTTTTTTCCGCGTTTTAGCTTTAAAACAATCAGCATTGGTAAACGTATCAGCATACCGATAAAAAGACGGCTGAACATCCAGCTTATGTGCAAATTGTCCTTTATCATTCTGAAATTGGAAAAACCGTTTTGAGGATAGTTTATTCTTACGTCATGAAAAACCGGAAATACCCCATTCCAGTACAGGCGTACCAAAATTTCAGTATCAAAACCCATGCGTTTGTCCATAAAAGGGTCTCTTGTAATTCGAAGCGATTCCTGTACTGGGTAAACCCTGTATCCGCAAAGTACGTCCTTCAATTCGTCTGAAAGAGTAACAATCGCTCCCCATAAGTTGGAAATCTTTCGGCCTGTTACTCTGCTTCCCGGAGCGGATTTATCAAATACCGGATAACCGCAGATGATTTTTTCAGGATGCTTCGCTGATTCTTCAAGAAAAAACGCGGCTGTTTCCAAATCATGCTGACCGTCAGCGTCTATCTGAAAAACATGGGTCAATCCAAGCTCAACCGCTTTTTCAAAACCATGAGCAAGAGCGCCTCCCTTGCCGATGTTTTTTTTCAAACTGACAAGAACGGTTTGAGTATTTTCCGCGGTTAAATTTTTCAGGAAAGCTTTATCTGAAGGACTATTTCCGTCATCAATAATTATTACTGGAATATTAAAACAGATAAGTTTTTTTATCAGTTGACCGACTGTACCGCAGTGACGGTAAACCGGAATTATAAACCCCTGTTTCAACTAACCTCCGAAATTATTATAGTTCCATATGAATAAGTTTTATTCTTTTCCGGTGAATAAATTTTAAAGGTAATTAATTTATCATTCTTTTCTATTTTTATAAATAAATGAGCGTCGGGCCGGATTAATCCGGTAAATTTGATTCTCTTAATATGCGAAAGACATATTCCGGTTCCAAAGTGTTTGGAAGCGCATTTCATAATCAGATCGATTTGACCTACAGCGGGAAGAATCTGAAACTCCGGAAAATGTCCGTCAAAATACGGACTTGTGCCAAGAATTGTAAATTCCAAAATAACTGAATTATCCGTTTTTTCAATGACAGACATCCCGTCACTAGTAAATAAAGATTTTATTTCTTCTTTGTTTTTTTTCCCTTGTGTATTAACGGGCAGTGTTTCAAGGTAACGCCATTTTTTAGGGATAACTGTATTATCAAAATATTGTAAAAGGTATTCCTTCCAAAAATTATTTATCTTTTGTTTTTCTAAACATGAGAACTTTTCTTTGCCGTTATCATTAAAGACTACGGCGGCAGCAAGGTACTGGCGTCTTTCTTCCATGGCGATAATACATACATCAGCGGCAAGACCGGATTCCAGAATACGGTTTTCCATTTCCAAAAGCGAAACACGTTTTTCTTCTATTTTTACAAAAGAATCAAGGCGTCCCTTTAAAATAAAATGTTCTTCATCAATAATTTCCGCCAGGTCGGCTGTTTCAAAACCCGCCGGCTCCTTGATATACGGAGATTGGATTAAGAGGCAGCCTTCTTTATTACAGCTAATACGCGCGTTGTCAAATACTGTCCATTGCGATCCTTTATCTGAGCTTCGCCATGCGATGCCGGAAGTTTCCGTACTGCCGTAAATTTCAACCGGCCAAAAACCGAAAACCCGGGAGGTTTTTTGAGCGGTATCAAAATCAAGAAGTCCGCCGGAAGTAAAAATCCAAGGAGAAACAAGATTTAAATTTTCTGATTTTTCTATTTCTACGGCGCGTTTTAGAAAAGCCGGCACTGAAATGATCATATATTTTACATCGATTAATTTTTCAAATTCTTCAGGGAACAGGATTCTTTGTCTTCTGAAGGGAATCCCTGAAGTAAAGGGCAGGAGTATTGAAAAAAGAAGACCGTAAATATGATGCTGGTTTACTGTTGAGCAAAGTTTACGATCAGGAAATTCTTCTCCCCATTTTGAAAGTATAAAAAGATTGTCGTTTTCAAATTCGATAAGGCGCTGTTTAACAGCCTTAGGTTTTCCCGTACTTCCCGAAGTAAACATAATAATCGATGTCTCATCTCCGTTAATTGGCGGCAGTTCCCGCTCAATTCCCTTAATATTATCCGCGGTATTTTCCAGCATAGCGGAAATAAAAAAAGTATTTTCCGGTTTGCTGTCATTTGAAAATTCCAGATCTGTAAGAAAAGGAATTGTACCTGTATCTGTATTGCGGATTTCTGCGATATAGGAGGCTCCTGTATTCGCGCTGAGTAAAACTTCTTTTTTGCATTGAAGCAGGCTTGTAAAAGCAAGCAAAAAAAACCAATAATCGTCGCAATATAAAAGCCATTTGTCGCTTTTGACAGTTTCAATCTGAGCGCGAAGTTTGGCAGTACCTTCAAGAAAATCCGCCCATGTCCTGTATTTATTATCGTTCCATGCGCCTTCATAACATAAAACATCAGAAAGATTACGTGATTTTTTTTTGACAGCTGTCAGGGGAATTGCTTTTGGTATAGTTTTTTGCACTTTTTTCCTGACCATAAATTCTACGGCAAAAAGTATACCCATTAAAAGGTAAGAAATACCGCCGTTGTAGACAGACCAAAGTATATCCGAACCGGAAAAAATAGTCCAGATTGACAGATTTCCGTTAAAAATGAAAAAACTAACCCAAATTACGGTTACTTTACGGCAATAATTCTCAATTTGTCTCTTTCCCGGTGAATAACGGATAGATTTATCCTGAATTACAGCAATTCTATAGATCATTGACGGCGGTTTAACAAGAGTAATCCCGAACGAGCCGAGAAACAATAAAGTGATTAGAACGGGATAGAATTTCAGGAAAATGCTGTTGTTTGTTAAAAGACAGATAACGCCTGCGCCAAGAAGAAGCAGGGAAGACCAAGCGAAAGATTTGGTACGGCTTTTTTTTTTGAAGCGCCTGCGGTAGTACCGGCGGTACTACCTGCGGAAGTTCCGGCGATAAAGGTAAAAAGAGCAAGAGCAATAACGAAAAAGGAAAGTTGTTTAATCTGAATTTTTTGTATTACAAGAAAATAAAAAATAAGCAACGGATAAATTATTGATGCGGAATATAAAAGTATTCTGGTTATTAGCTTTAGTTTAGCTGACATCAGGGTATGGCAATAAGAGGGTGGAGTATATCCACAACATCCTGAATGGTAATTGCCTTTTTAAACTGTTCAGGCTCAATTTTATCTTTTACATATTCTTTCATTTTTACCATTAGATCAACCGCGTCAATGGAATCAAGTTCCAAATCCGCGTAAAGTTTGGTATCCTTGTTGATAAAGTTTTCGTCTATTTCAAATTCTTTGCTTAATATTTCTTTTATCCTGACAAAAATTTCTTCCTTGCTCATGAAGCTCCTCCCGCGGCTTCGATGTATGCCGCAAGAGCGTCTACTGAAGCAAAATGTTTTTTATTATCCGCATTTTCCGCTGAAAATTTAACGCCGAATTTCTTTTTTAAAGCTATTCCCAGCTCCAGGGCGTCTATGGAATCAAGCCCCAATCCCTCCCCGAAAAGAGACGCTGAATCAACAATATTTTCAGGTTTTACATCTTCCAGTTCCAAAGCATTGATGATTAACTCTTTTATCTGCTGGTTTAAACTGCTCATAAAAACATTATAAATTTACTGTTTTTTTTGTCAACAGGCTATATTAATAGGCAATTATTGACAAAAAAAGTAAATTTTGCTATATTTTTAAAGTATTTTTTGCGGATAGAATGGGGTTTTCCTTGGATAAAAATAAAATTTTTCTTGAAATAAAAGATATATTAGTTTCTGAATTCAAGTTAGAAGCTGATTCAATTAACTCTGAAAAAAGATTGTACGATGATTTAGATATTGATTCACTTGATTTGGTCGATCTGGTATTATGCCTTAAAGAGCACATCGGTGAGAAAATCGATCCTGGTCTGTTTAAAGAAGCTTGTATTGTACAGGATTTGGTAGATATAGTTGACCCTTTTTGGAAAAATTAACAGCTTTCATTTTTAAAATGAAGCCGGAAATGCTTTTCTTCTATTAACGACAATGTTTTTCGTAAATCAGCTTCAAGCGGGCGATCGTCTTCAAGCGGTCTGAAAAAAGCGGAAATTTCATCAAAAGTTTCCTTTGTCTTTCCAAGATCGTCATGCTTTAATTCGCCGTTTTTCAATCTTAAATCAATAGCCTGAAAAGAGGCAAGCAGGGATGCTGCCATTACCTGCGCGGTTAATTTATTTACTCTAACGCAGTCACGGGCGGCGATAGTTCCCATACTTACCTTGTCCTGGTTATGACATTCAGTTGAACGGGAAAAAACGCTCATAGGCATCGTATTTTTTAACGCTTCGGCAGTCCACGCGGAGACAGCAATTTGTACCGCTTTAAAACCGTGATTGCAGGAAATATTATTTTTATTTCCTGTCAAATTTGCGGGAAGTCCGCGGTTGTATTTTACGTCCACCAGCATGGCAAGCTGTCTGTCAATAAGGTCTGCAAGATTTGCGATAATGTTTTTTAATGAATCCATCGCGAAACAAATGTGTCCTCCGTAAAAATGCCCGCCATGGTAAACAGATCGCCTTTCGCTGTCAATCAGGGGATTATCATTGGCGCTGTTCATCTCGGTCTCAATAAAATTCCGTAGGGTATCGCTCATATCAAAAAAAAGCCCGATAACATGAGGGGCGCACCGTATTGAATAATTGTCCTGAATACGGGCAGGAGCAGTCTGTAAACCTTGTCTTTCTACGGGAAGGCTTTTTCGTATTTTTTCCGCGGCAAGCGCCTGTCCCAAGTGGGGTTTAAGCTCAAAAAACCGCTGGTTAAAATGGTAAGCGTTGCCCTTCAGTGCTATTGAATTCATCGCGGTAATACGGCAGGCGAGGTTCGCAAGATACTCAGCATCATGAAACGCGAGCGCTGCAACAGCGTTCATAACAGCTGTCCCGTTCATAATGGCAATTGCTTCTTTGGGACGAAATTTATAAGCCTGCTTTCCAAGTTCAGTAAGAACGTCAGCGGATGAGCGCTCTCTCTCCTTGTACATTACCTGCCGTTCTCCGATTAACGCCCCGGCGAAATATGAAAGAGGAGTAAGATCGCCTGACGCGCCGACAGAGCCTTCCTGCGGAACAAGCGGAAGAATGTCATTTTCGATAAAAAACGCCATTAATTCCAGCAGTTCCATACTGACTCCTGAATAACCCTGCGCCAGGGTATTAAGCCGTACAATCATCAGCGCTCTGACTGTTTGCGCGTCAAAATAATCTCCCATTCCGCAGCCGTGAAAGCGTGTCAGGTTTACGGGAAGTTCGCTGTAGTGTTCAGAGCTTACCTGTTCGGCACATGAATCACCGTACCCTGTTGTTACGCCGTATACACCGCCGTGTTTTCCCAAAGTTTCATCAAGAAAATCTGCGCCCGCTTTAATTTTTTCTTTGAATTCGACAGATTGACAAAGAGTCACTTTAAGCTGTTTTTTCGCTGCCGAGGCAAGATTTTCTATCGTAAGACAATCACGGCCAATTTCAAGCGTATTCAGGTTCATCATTATTAATTAATACTTACAGTAAAAAAAAACAAGACACAAAATATAGCGTAGCCAATTGACGATACGCTATATATATGGTACTATATATGCGAGAACATACCGCTTTATATAGGGTACTATATATAGTGGTACAAGCAGGAAGGTAACACAATATGCGATGTCCTCATTGCGGCACTGTTGAAGACAAAGTAGTAGAGTCTCGTACATTGGCTAATGGGGATGCTGTGCGTCGGCGCAGGGAATGTACTAACTGCGGTTACAGGTTTACAAGTTATGAACGGATTGATGAAAGGCAGTTCATGGTAATTAAAAGGGACGGCAGACGGGAACCGTTTGAACGTTCCAAGCTTGAACGCGGAATAGTGAGAGCGCTTGAAAAACGACCGTTTTCGCAAATGCAAATTGAAAGCCTTGTAAACGAAATTGAAGATGAAACCGCAATTTTAAGCAAGGGAAGCCGGGAAATTTCAAGCACAATAATCGGAGATTTGGTTTTGGAAAGGCTTGGAAAACTGGACAATTTTGCCTATATCCGTTTCGCGTCTGTGTATAAGCATTTTAAGGATTTGGATGAGTTCATTGAAGAAATAAAAAAAGTTGGAACAGAAATGAAATAGGAAGTTTCTTGAGGTATATCGTCGGTTTTGGGAGGGGCTTTTTTACATAGAAAACCGGCGTCCCTTTATTAAAAGGGAGTGTTTTTGGCCGCGTTTAATCGTTTGCGAGAGATTAGGCGCGGCCTTTTTTCTGACATCGTTGTTTCTTCATGATATAATAACTTACTAAAGAGACACCGTATCATTGATACAAAACATACGGAGGCATTAAATGAAAATAGGGCTGGATACTTTTGCCTGTAACGGCGGCAAGTCCGGAGTAGGTATGTATTTAACCCATTTGCTGAAGCGAATAACTCCTTCACAGGCTCAATTTGAACTTTTTGGATGGGAATATGAAAAATATACCTATAATGATGTAGCTCCCAATATTGAATTTATACCGCAGTGTTCTTTCCATGGAAGAACTTCAAACGCAATATGGCATTTGTACAAATATCCCAAATTCGCTTCATTGCGTAAATTCGACGCGTGCTTTTTTCCGGCAGCCCATAAACATCTTCCTCATAAATCTCCCTGCCCCACAATCGGCGTAGTTCATGATATGGCCGCTTACTGGGGTACGAGAAAAACGAGGGTTCATCTTGGCGCTCTTTTACGCATGATTCTTCCGGATTCGCTGCGCCGCCTTGACAGAATAATTGCCGTAAGCGAATGGGTTAAGCGGGAATTGACAGAAAAAGCTCATATAAAAGAAAACAGAATTGAAGTTGTACCTAACGGAATTGATCATACGTCGTTTTATCCCAGGCAAAGAAACGAAGAAAGCGTATTATTAATTCAACCGTTCAGTTTCAGAAGACCTTATGTGCTTTGTGTCTCGCGTATAGATTATCCGATTAAAAACCATATAAGGCTTATCGAAGCGTTCGGTATTTTTAAGGAAAAAACAAAATATCCGCACAGGCTTGTGCTTGCAGGCGGCGACAGTAACAATGCCGAACTTGTAAAAGAAGCTGCGGCCGCTTCTGTCTGGCGCAACGATATTTTTTTTACAGGACATTTTCCTTTAAAAAGCCTGCCTGAACTTTATGCCGGCGCTGATTTTACGGTCATTCCTTCCATGTACGAAGGTTTCGGCATGGGAGCGCTTGAAGCAATGGCTTGCGGAGTTCCGGTACTCTGCGCCCGCGCCGCTTCTTTACCTGAAACAGCGGAACATGCCGCACTTTATTTTGATCCTTATAACGCTGAGGATATGGCTGACCGTATGATTACTATCAGCACCAATCATGAAATTTACAATGAATCCAGACAGTTTGGTCTTGAAAGAGCTAAGTCTTTTTCATGGGATCGTTGTGTGGAACGCACGTTACAGATTATTTATGAAACGGCAGGGGTTGAAAGCTTGTAAACAGATTAATAAAAAAGGGCGACATATTACGTATGCTGCCCTGTTGTGGAGTGGAGGATTCGCCTTCCAACCCTCTACAAATAGCAGATAACAAAGTTTTTAGGCTTCGTTATCTGCTACGGCATTCCTCTTCATCTACTCTCCTTAAAATAACAATTCATTTCTTTGATAAAAACAGAATCGGGCTTTACCGACAAATAGTACGTACCTATATGTATTTTTTGATCTTTACTAATGTGAAAATTTTGTTTCTCATAAGCAGGAGTGTTTTCAAATGCGCCCTTTCCTAATCTTTTCAGGCTTTTTGGTAAATAAACATCGGTAAGATTTTCACAGTCTGAAAACGCATTGTTTCCGATGTCTGTTACTCCTTCGGGTATGATAAGCGACGTTAAGCCGCTTCCGTTGAATGCCGCTGATCCTATGCATTTTAAATTTTTCGGCAATGTGATTTGCGTAATCTTTTTGCTCAACATAAAAATGTCGTCAATATACTCAACGGTGTCCGGGAATGTTACGGAAGTAATGCGAGGCTTTTTATTTACTTCACTAAACAGATTTCTGCCTTCAATCTTTACAACGGGAAGTCCGTCAAATTCCGCAGGGATTACGATGGCGCCCTTTTTTTTGCCTGTATAATTTATGATGATTACGCCATTTCCTTCTTCGTTTACCTTGTACCTGAAATCGTCAACCATGTTCGTATCATCAAAGTATTTCGGCTTATTTGAAATCCACATATAATCAGGTACGTCGATTACTTCTTTTTTAAGCATAAAAATCCACGCAATGGCGATTACGCCCATGACGCCCATAGGAATAAGGATTTGTTTTCTTTTTTTATTCCATGCTTTTAAACTTACAATGTAACCAACGCCGAATATAATCCACCATGCGTTGCCAACAGTTCCCATAAATGATGTCTTGGTTATCAGTCCGTAAGGAATACCGATAAAAGCGGCAACTCCTCCGGCTATTCCAAGGCAGGGTATGATGCCTTTTTTGATAAGCCATATGTACAGTTTAATAAAAAATATAGCAAAAAAGCCGACTGTAGCCGCTGTCTCCATAGCAATGTTTTCGTTGTCGCTGTCAGCATTGTAGTCATACCCATTTAACGCATCTTCAAGGGTAGCAAATCCAATTTGATTAGACGTGTCGTTTGTGTCACGCCAATAACCGTCTGGTTCTTGCTCTATACCCATAATAAACTCCTTAAATTTCCTAAAGGCAAATTCTTTGAGTATTTGGTTTTCGGGATTAAAAAATGCTCTTTTACCAAGGAAGAAGCAGCCATTTTAACGGCAATGGCTATTTCTTTGATTGCCGATTTTTCCAGTTGAAATATTTTTCCTTTAATTGACATTTGCGATAGTTTCATATTGTATACCCTCCTTGTGGTTGATATACTTAAAGTCCCTGGGGTTAACCGCAGCCGAACAACGTCCGGCGATCCGTCAAGATTAAGGTTTTAACCCCCAGGGGCTTTATTCACAAAATTATGTTTGTTGTTCCTCCTCTTTAGCGCAGCAGTCTTTACAAACGCCGCCGTGTTCTTTCTCTGCAATGTTGAAGCAATCATCGCATACACGTCTGTCGCAGATGGGGCAAAGATTAAAATGCAAATGTGCTTCCAAATTCGCTTCGTCAAAGGCGGCTCGGTGTTCGTTCCCCCACAGCAGTTTCAGAGCATCCTTGTTTTCTATGGTCGGGCTGTCCTCGCCTGTAAACGGCTGTGAGGGGCTTGTCCATTCCTTTCCGCATTTATCGCAGAAAAAACTGAAGGAGAAATTACCTGAGTCGGAATGGTCGATTGATTTTTTTGTGAGAGCCCTTCGCAACATAAGGAAAAACATATCACTTAAATTTGGTTTGACTACCTGTAAAAATTTCAGTTTGAGCTTTTTTTGACTATCAATATTATCAGTATTAAGGAAATTAGATACTGTAAAAATTACAGTGTTTCATTTGAAATTAAATTTTTACTCTGAATCTGGTTTGCTTACGAATTTGGCTAATAGTTCTGTACGGCTTTGTATACCGAGTTTACGGTAGAGGTTTTGAATATGAAAATTTACGCCTGAATAGGTTAATTCCAATTTTGACGCTATTTCTTTAGTGGATAGATTAGTTAATAGCAGATTGAAAATTTCTATTTCCCGGGCGGTGAGTTCCGAAAGATGAAGGGATTTGAGTTTCTTTTGCGCGTTGTAAAGAAGCAAAACTAACGGTATAAATAATGCGGCAAG
>JAITFK010000202.1 GCA_031281555.1 Treponema sp.
CAAAAATGTTTTATTCGCCTGTGGACAAACAGTACCGTAGTTTAATGAACATACCTTTCATTCCGAATGAGAAGGACGAAGCGAAGAAAGGCGAAATTGAAAAACGGTTTGTAAAAGAAGCGGCAGCGGCTGGTCTTATCAATCTTGCGGGACACAGGCTTGTCGGCGGCATGAGAGCAAGTATCTATAACGCAATGCCGATTGACGGAGTAAAAGAGTTAATCAGCTTCATGAAAAAGTTTGAAAGCCAGTCATAACATTACATTTAAGGAAAAAATATGTTTCGTATTCAGACATTGAACAAAATTTCCCCGTTGGGGCTGGAGCTTTTCCCGCGGGACAAGTATGAAATTGCGAGTGACATCCCAAACCCGGACGCTGTTCTTGTACGTAGCGCTGACATGAACAGTACGGAGATTCCTTCTTCCGTACTTGCGATTGCCAGAGCGGGAGCGGGTTACAACAATATTCCCGTTCAGCGGTGCAGTGAAAAAGGAATAGTTGTATTCAATACTCCGGGAGCAAACGCAAACGCCGTCAAAGAACTGACTCTTGCGGCTTTGCTTATCTCTTCCAGAGACATTGTTGGCGGCATTAACTGGACTGCCTCAGTAGCCGACAAAGCCGATGTTGCGGATTTGGTGGAAAAAGAGAAGTCCAGATTTACGGGACCTGAACTTAAAGGCAAAACGCTCGGCGTGGTAGGGCTCGGCGCAATCGGCGTAATGGTCGCCAATGACGCTATTGCTCTGGGCATGGACGTTATCGGCTACGATCCCTACATTTCCGTAGACGCTGCGTGGAATCTTTCCCGCGAAGTTGTCCGCGCCGACACTCTGGAAAGCCTTCTTATGAAGTCCGATTATATCACATTGCACATTCCGTTAGGCGACAATACCAAGGGGCTTTTGGACGCGGAAAAATTCCGCATCATGAAAAAGGACGCCCGTGTAATCAACTTTTCACGTAACGCGCTTGTAAAGGATAAAGACATTATTGAAGCGTTGGAATCGGGAAAACTCAGTTCTTATGTTACGGACTTTCCCACAGTTGAATTGTTGGCGCATAAAAAAGTCATCGGCATCCCGCACCTTGGAGCGTCTACGCCTGAAGCGGAGGATAACTGCGCCGTAATGGCTGTCAAACAGATAATGGATTACTTTGAGGCAGGGGCAATACGAAACTCGGTTAATTTTCCCCGTTGCAAACTTGACCAGCGCGCTCCCAACAGACTGCTTGTTATAAATAAAAATATCCCAAATATGGTAGGACAAATAACAACCCTTCTTGCCGGCGCGAATATAAACATAACAGACCTTATCAATCATCATCGCGATGAATATGCGTATAACATCATTGATACCGAACAGCAAATATCAGGCGCTGTGCTGGAGAAAATCCTTAAAGTGGAAGGAATTATAAGAGTCCGGGCGATAGAAAAATGAATTTCCGTGAAGCAAGAATAGAAGCGGTAATACCTGTGTTTTTCGGAGTATTCTGCTCCATGTTTTTATGTGCGTTGATTGCGGTAAATACCGGCGTTTATAAGGCGCCTTCTTCTCCTCCTCCCCCTCTTGAAATCATTGCGGCAGATGAACCTGAAGAAGAGGAATGGAATTTTTCGTTATCGGAAATTGATAATATCCAGGATCCTGTTCTGGAGTATTATCGTAATCCTGAATACAGTGAATGGGTGATAGATTTTTTCTCCTATATATGTCCGAACAGGAAAATTGTAAAAGCTATTCTGGAAAATGCTGATAAATTTAATGTTCCTGCGTCGCTTGCCTTCGCTTTAAGCTGGGAAGAAAGCAAGTTTAACCCAAATGCAGTAAATCGGTATAACCGTGACGGAAGCATTGACCGCGGATTGTTTCAGCTTAATAACAAATCTTTCCCCAATCTTGATATTCAAGTTTTTTTTGATGTTGATAAAAACGCATATTACGGTATTGCACATATGCGCCATTGCCTTAATTCAGGAAACAATGAAGTTTCCGCCCTTGCAATGTACAATGCCGGTACAGGAAAAGTAAAAACTATCGGAGCGCCTGAAGCAACATTAAATTACATCAGCAGGATTTTGGAAAACCGTAGAAAAATAGAAAGCCGCTTCCATGCACGTCTTATAAAGGAAGAAGAAACACGCCTTGCTGAAGCCGCCGTCTCTGTTACTGAAAGGGAAGAAATTGTTTCTCAGCCCTATTATAACCGCACTTTAATTATAGCTTCTCCGCTGTAATCATCATTGTAAACCAATAACCGCTGTTCTTCCCTGTTATGTTCATAACGCAAACCGCAGGTTTCTATTTTTGATGAAGCGCCGAAAGTTACCGCAGGCAGATAAATTATACTTGGCGCTTTTATTTTGTTATCCGCTCCAAAGCGGCAAATGAATTCTTTGCGCTTTGTATCCCATTTAAAACTTAAAAGTTTCCCCGCTACAGCCATTGGATACGGGCGCTTCCAGCCTGCTGCCGCTCTTTCCATGCCTTCGGAAAAAATAGAAAGGTCTTCATCGTTCCAGCCGTCTCCGTATTTATTTGTATTACTCGCGGAATAATTCCAGATAGTCGAATGAAGCATATTGGCATCAACAGCATCATAGTACATGGACAGAGCTTTTTCGTGTAATGAATAATTACCTGTCTTAAAAGCCTTACGATTATTTATGTCAAACGCAAGTCCGAATTCTCCCAGCAAGGAAGGCTTATTCTTCATTTTTCGTACTGTATGTTCAATCCCCTTTGCAAGACAATCAGTAAAGCACGCTATTACGTTTTTTTTCCCCAGAACTAATTTAACACTGTCAGCATTGAGCGTAAACCACGACCGGAAACTTTTTGTAAAAAGAGAGAAGCCGTCGTACCAGTGAAACGCGTTTATGACATTGGGCGGATCATTTTCGTTCCATGATATGTGTGAATCCGCCTTTGTGCATCCAGGCAGCCCTTCAATAAAAAAAAAAGTATGTTCATCCGCTTCCTTCATTGTATTGATAAATTTGATGCTAAACGGCTTTAAAAAATCATCTGTAAAAGCAGGACGTTTCCCGTTGTATTTGCCAAAGTGATCTCTGCGTAAAAGTTTTGGTTCACTTGAATCCTGCCATACGCCAGCTTGTTTCCATGGACAGCTAAAACCTTCTTTGAACAGCGATATGCCTTCAGGATTAAAAGTTTCATAATGCGAGATTTTTTTTCCAAAGACGCTGTATACAGGTACTTTTACGGAATGTCCTGACGCCGCCTGTATAGTCTGCCAGGGACTTGGGCGGGGACCTGTCGGTATTACAATTTCTTCAATTTGCTCAAGATCTATATGTCCGATAAAACCAAAGTGCGGCTCATTTATAACGCCCCAGCCTTTAATTGCAACGCAATTTTTCAAGCGGCGCTGTGTATGGCGGAAAGCGGCGATGTAACGGTTCTGCAGCCAGTCCTGTACATTTTCATTTTCTATTTTTAAATCAGGAGCGTAAGCGTTACCTGCAAAAAATAAACTGAACATGGTCGCCGCCGCATATCGGTTGTAATTGCTCGGCCAGAGCATTTTAGGGTATTGAGCATTGTTGCGGTGCAGACCGTAACGCTGTCTTGTTACAGCGGCGCCGCTTCTGTCGAACATATCTGTATTCATGCCAAGTTTTTCCATTGTCCATGCGGGAGCGCCGTCTCCGCCAGACCATCTGCTCCAGACATCCTGATGAGGATCGATAAAGACGCTGATATTTTCCTTTTCGGCTGCCAGAAGAATTTTCCTGAGATATGCCAAATACGCTTCATCGTAAATTCCTGGCCCCTCATGTTCAATTGCTTCCCATGTAACAAGCAGCCGCAGGAAAGTCATTCCGGCTTTTTTTAACCGTTTAAAATGACTCTCCGCTTCTTCAAGGGGAAAAGGCCTGCCTGTGAAGGAAACCGGCATTTTTCTGTCAAGGAACGAAGGAAAGATTTCATCACCGGGTTTACAGAACGGTATTTTGGAATCACCTCCCAGATTTACTCCGCGTAAAATAAGGGTTCTGCCTTCATCATCGAGAATTAGGTTTTCTTTTATTTGCATCGCGTCCCCTTTATCCGGGGGTTGTTACTCCGCCAATATTTTCAGGATTTCTTCAGGTGTTTTTGCTTCAAGAATTTCTTTGCGTTTTTCCGAGCTTTTAAATAAGAGACTCACTTCGGCAAGAAACTGCAAATGCGGTCCTGTTTTTTCCACAGGTGAAAGAGTCATTATAAAGATCCTGCACGGCTCATGATCAAGAGAATCAAAATCTACTGGTTTTTCGGAAATTCCGATACAGGCAACCAGATCTTGTGTAGATGCACATTTGCCGTGCGGAATTGCTATGCCGTGTTTCATGCCTGTAGACATTTTTTCTTCTCTGTCCATTACCGCGCTTAATGCCGCCGCTCTATCTTGTATCTTCCCTGTCCTTACAAGAATATCAAGCAGTTCGTTGATTATTTCTTCTTTGGAAGAGCCTTTTAGGTGAAGATCTATTGTATCTGGAGTAAGAACTGTTTTTAAATTCATAATAGGTATATTTTATCTTAAGAATTCCTAAAAGTCAATGAAAAATCAACGGTGTAATGTTTTTTATTCCAAGGTATTTAAATAGGGGTTTAATCCTTTTACCGCCCGAAGCTTCGCCGATTTTTGGGCGCGCAAACGAAAACACGTAAAAGATATTAAACCCCTCAACACGATTAAGGAATAACGCTATTCGTTATCCTGCAAAGCGTCGTATCCGACTTCTCCTGTCCGTACCTTAACTACGTTTTCAATGTCGGAAATAAATATTTTACCGTCTCCTATTTTTCCGGTATACAATACCTTTTTCACAGTGTTTATTACAGTTTCAGGCGGTATTTTACATACAACTAAATCAACCTGAACTTTCGGCAGCAGCCTGATATTTACAGGAGCGCCGCGGTAATATTCTACATTTCCCTTTTGCATTCCGTGACCCAGGACATTGGTAACCGTAAGGCCTGTAATACCTATACTGTCAAGAGCGGTGTGGAGCGCTGTAAGTCTTTCCTGCTTGGTAATGATCGTAATCTTTGTCATTTTTGCGCCGGGTTTCGAGTTATTTACAACAGGGATTGCTACATTGGCAGGAATTGCTTCGCTCTTATCGGCCTCGACGGTCGCAGCAATCATAAAGTCTGCATAACTGCTTTCGAGGTTATGCTCAGTAATATCCATACCAACAATTTCTTCGGCTGGCGAAACGCGCAGACCGATTGTTTTCTTGATTATCGTAAAGATGATGCCCATTGTTACCGCTACCCATGCCGCTACTGCAACGACGCCGAGAGTCTGAATTCCGACCATCTTCCATCCGCCGCCGTAAGCTAAACCGAATAAACTTGGGTCTTCCTGACTGCCTGGAAGTGCGAGTATACCGGTAAGAATAGTTCCCGCCGCTCCTGCAAGACCGTGTACGCCGATTGCTCCGACAGGATCGTCAACCTTTAATACTTTGTCTATAAATTCAATTCCAAATACGATAACAAACGACGCCACGATGCCGATGATGAATGCACCGAAGGGCGATACCGCGTCACACCCCGCGGTAATTGCCACAAGGCCGGCAAGGGCGCCGTTTAATGTCATTGATACATCAGGTTT
>JAITFK010000208.1 GCA_031281555.1 Treponema sp.
TGCCTTTCAATCTGTTACTTCCAGCCTCCTTTCAGGAGCAATGCCGCCGGGCTTCACGGCGCGGCACTTTCATGTGTCGTCCAGAATTTTTTGTCTATAGTGAACAATGCTGATTTTTAAGGTTATTGTCAATAGAATTTTTAATTAATAGTCGACTTTCCAAAGAAAAAGTCCCTGAGGGGGAAGGGTAGGGCCTGAAAGGCCGCGCTCTTTTGAAGCGATTATTTCACGCAGTTTTTCAGGCGGCATATTCTTTTCTTCGTAGTGCAGAAACGTTCCCGCTATTGAGCGCACCATGTTCCGCAGAAAAGCATTTGCGCAAATCTCAAAAATAAGGCGGTCTCCCTCTACATAAAAATGAGCTCTGTAGATATATCTGTTTCTTGATTTTCCTGTTTCAAGCGAAGCGTCGCCTGAGCCTGCAAAAATGGAGCAGTCTGTTTCACCTAAAAGAAGTCTTCCGTAAGTATTAAGAATTTCGATGCGCGGGAAACGGCGCAGACAGAGATTATAGTTTCTTTCATGAGGCATCAAATCACGGCAAATAAAATGATAACGGTATGTTCTTGCGCAGGCGCTGAAACGAGCGTGAAATTCTTTTTTTTCTTCGCGTGATTCAAGAATACGCGCATCCTGCGGGAGAAGAGAGTTCAGCGCCGGAACAAAACGCTCGCAGGGAATACTGTCTATGTTGGTGAAAAAATTGGCAACCTGTCCTATTGCGTGAACGCCTGTATCCGTACGCCCTGAACCTGTAAGGCTGACATGGAAACCGTGCATTTTTTCCAGAGCCTGCTCGATCACGCCCTGTACGGTTCTGTTTTCTTCTGACTGTCTTTGCCAGCCGCAGAAATCAGTACCGTCATACGCGAGAAGAAGTCTGATATTTCTGCCTTCCATGTTAATCTCTGTCGAATTTTATGCGTCCGGAAAATTTTCAGTTATTTCCGTATTGAGCGTGTCGTATAATTTTCTCGCGATTTCAAGGAAAGCTCCCGGTTTATCCTTGGACGATTTACCCATACCGAAAAGTTTTGCAATGGTTCTGCGCGCTTCTTCAAGGGATAATTTTCTCTCTTCGCTGTTATGCGCAGGACCGTATTTGTAACGAAGATACGCGCAAATGTACAACATTCCTTCGTAGGAATAATTTTTATCTGTATCAGGCCCCATAACTTTTATACCTGAAAGCGATTCCTTTCCGCCCTGTTCCCGGTTAATCGCTTCGTTATACAAGTACTGGGCTTTTTTCCTGAAAAGAACGCCGAGCCAGTCGTAATGCTGTCCTGGGAATTTTTTGTTAAGTTCATCAAGAAGCCATGCGCACCGCAAGGCCGCGATACCCTGCTTTATGGTAGGGGAAGCCTGTTTATTGTAAAAATCATAACAACGCAATGTTAAATACTGCGAAGCGGCACCTTCCATCAATGTTCTGTTTTCATGAAAATTCAAGTTGGGAAAAATAAGCAAGGTATCCTTAATGCGTTTTTCTTTATCAGCGCTTGCGTTTTTTATATTTACCGCAGGTATTGACGCAAAGTCAGCTTCTATGGAAGAAAACCAGCATTCGGGACATACAATTGATTGGTAGACAAGAGGAAATACTTCTCCGTATTTTTTTGAAGGTTCATAAAGCCTGTGAAGCTCTTCGGTAAGTTTTCCCGCTATAAGTCTCCCGCCCCCGACGCGAAGTTCTTCTTTTCTGAATGCAGCTTCACATACAGGGCAGGTTATTTCTTTTTTTGATTGAAAAGTTATTTTTTGATCATTATCTTCCATAAGACTGCGTTTATACCTCTTCCAATACAACCATAGCGACGGCATTTTCCTTTTCATGAGTTAATGAAATATGCATTCTGTCCGCTCCTGATTTCTCCAGCGCCTTTTGCGCGGTTCCGCATAATTTTATTTCCGGCCTTCCATCGATGTTTAATACCATGATGTCCTTAAGCGCGATATTCGCCAGCCCTGTTCCGAGAGCCTTGCCAAACGCTTCTTTTGCGGCAAACCTGGCAGCCAAAGACTGAGCGGCGGTTTTTCCGCGTAAAAAAACGATTTCAAGCTCATCATGATGAAAATATCTTTGTAAAAGTTTTGAATTTATGAGCCATTTTTCCATGCGATCTACCCTTACCATATCAATTCCGACTCCGGTTATCATTCATTATCCTCAACTTCAACGTCTTGTAAAGCTTCGCGTATTATACGGCGGATTGTTCCCCGGTACTCAATCATTTTATTTCCGTGTATAACAATGAGCGGGTTTTCATTAATAATATTTATAAATATGGAAAAATTCCCGTAGCGTCCTTCAAGATCAATTGTTTCCGTAAGAAAATCGTACAGGTTTTCAATGATATTACGCGGACCTTCGGCATTTACACTGTCGGGAATAATTGACTGGCTTGTCAATTCATAACCATTAGCGATTGTTCCGCGAAAAACAGGGGACACCGGAATGTTACGCACAATTTTCTGTTCCAGATTTACGGAGATTTCTGCCGGTATAACTTTTATTTCCAGCGGCTCTATTTCAAGAGCGCCGCCTTTTTTCCGTATTTGTACAGGTATTCTGTATTCTCCCTCGTTTTTATATTTGCTGAGATCGATATAAGCTTCGATATCTTTTTCAGGAATTGAGTGAATACTGTCAGCGTTTCCGCGCAGGCTTACCCTGACTGTGTCTGTGAAAGAACCAGACTGAATAAATTGATTGTTTGTTTCAAGTTTTAGAGGAATTGAAAAACTACGGGTTTCAAGAGTACTCATTCTGTGAAAAATGGTAATAATAATCGCCGCAATTAAAGAGATTACCTTTACAGGCCATTTTTCCAGAATTTTATCCAAAAACTTTGCGTTACTCAAAAATAACCTCGCTGTTTTCTCCTACGGAAGCTCTTTCTTTTTGTTCTGCAGACTGCATAGACGATGTTTGCATTGTGTATTGCGACGATGTCTGTAATGATGTTTGCTGTGAAGATGTTTGAGTCGATGGTTGCTCCTGTATCGGAGAAGTTGATTCTTTTCTGCTTCCTTTGTCAAGCAAGTCCAGTAATTTGCGCGTTATTTCCGCCGGAGATAAATCATAGTAAAGTTTTGCGTCATAAGAAAGTGAAATGGCTCCTGTTTCTTCGGAAACCACAAGCACTACAGCATCCGATTGTTCCGCCATTCCAAGGCTTGCCCTGTGGCGTGTGCCGAAATTTTTGCGTATATCCTGCCTTTCCGACAGCGGCAGGAAACATCCCGCGGCGGCAATTTTACCTCCCTGTATAACCATTGCGCCGTCATGCAAGGGCCCGTCAAACATAAAAACAGAAACAATCAGGCTTGATGAAATTTCGGCATTAATCCTTGTGCCGGTTTCTATAATGTTCTTTATATTAATTTTACGCGGAAAAACAATTAGCATTCCGCGCCTTTGTTCGGAAAGAAGCTCGGCTGCGGTAACAACAGCGTCAAGTTTTCCTATATGCACAACTGTACTGGGTTTAAAAAAACCTCCCTGACCGAGCTGCATGAATATTTTTCTTAATTCCGGCTGAAACATTATAACAACAGCAATAAACAGTCCCGGTGTTACCATAGTTAATACCCACTGTAAAGTTTTAAGGTTGAAGGCCCACGCAATACCGTAGATAAGAATAAGGAAACCCGCTCCCTTTACAATAGGAAGAGCCTGTGTTTTTTCCAAGAGTTCATAACCCTTGTACAGAAGAAAGGAGAGGATCGCTACATCTATAGCCGGTCGGATTAGTTCATAAATTGATATAAAACGCTGAAACCATGACATTATTAATTATTATCATACTTGTTTTATTTGATTTTTTCAATCTAAATACGTAGATATTGAAAAAACAGTAAGGTTCAGCTGTAAATAGCGGAGTATTTTTAGAGGTTAAAACGTTAGATAATTACAGCGCTAACCCCCGACTTGACAAGTATTGAAAATGTATGTATATTGTATGCATAGGAGAAAATATGCCGCTATTACAGGTAAGGGATTTTCCCGCAGATATATACGAAGAAATCAAGTTTGAGGCAAAACGTCAGCATAGAACAATTGCCCAACAAACCGTTGTATTGATAAAGGACGGGCTGGAAAAAGAAATTTCCGGGCTGGAGCGGAGACTTATGGCGCTTGAGAGATCAAGAAATAGGGTTATTCCCGAAGAAGCAAAGAATTTTGATTTTGTAAAATCAATCCGTGAGGATCGAAACAGATGAACCTTATTATTGA
>JAITFK010000026.1 GCA_031281555.1 Treponema sp.
TTTGTAAAACGGCTGAACCGCCTGTTGGCAAGGTAATCGGTTTATGACAACTCTCTCCGGCTTCAATGTCCGCACAGGCGGAAAAACCGACTGGATCAATATTACAGGCGAGGTGCAGAAAATTGTCGCCGCTTCCGGTGTGCGTGAAGGGGTTTGCGTTGTCTTTGTACCGCACACCACGGCAGCGGTAACGGTCAACGAAAACGCCGACCCCGACGTACCCCACGACGTAAATCTCGCGCTGAACATAATTTCCCCCGACCGCAGAGAATTCCAACACAGCGAAGGAAATTCCGCGGCGCACACCAAAACAAGCCTTGTAGGTCCGTCGCTTACGCTGATTGTTACAGAGGGCAGATTACTTCTAGGCACTTGGCAGGGAATATGGTTTAATGAATATGACGGGTCTCGCACACGCAAGGTTCATGTGCGGGTAATGGGAGAGTAGAAGGTTTACAAGATAAATATATATAAACAGTATATATTATGTTAAACACCTTTATTGTTAAATTACAATTATTCCAAAAATAATACTACTCACCTTTTCCGAATATTAGTATATTATAAATATGCAAGGAATTAAAATGAAGAAAGATACTTATCCTTTAAATGTTATTGATGACATGAATATTTCTTACGAGCTGGGTATGAAGTATACATGGATTAACCCCGATAACGCCAATCAAAAAGGGTGGAATTTGGACAAGGAAACAAGGCTGGAAATCGCCAACGGTAAATTTGACACTTTAGTGCTTGCTTTGGACGATAAAAAGGTTAAAGCGCTTGGCGGATTAGGCGGAATAGAAATTATTTTTAATTCACAAGAAAATGGTTTCTGTTTAGACTACAAATCTTTCCCATGGTATTGGGACAAGGAAACACGGATAGGCGGTTACACAAGTTACAATGATTTATTATCCGAAAGATTTACTTTTCTTAATCTCGGAATAATTTATCTTAAATACGATATTACATCTCATCCAAACTATACCGGATTTACAAAAGATATGTTTTCCGGTATATGGGGACAGGTTTCAATTCAATATGGAATAGGAATAAAAGATCTGCCTTTAGTTAACGCCTATTTAATGGGAGAATAAGCGTGAGGAGCGGTTTATGCTGAATAAGCAGACGGCGATACAGGAAATTAGAAATAATATTCTTCCGTTCTGGCAGAACTTAATTGATGAAAAAAACGGCGGCTTTCACGGCGCGACAGATTTTTACGGCAACATTTACAGAAACGCCGCCAAAGGCTGTATTTTAAATTCGCGGATACTGTGGACATTTTCCGCCGCGTACCGTATGTTCGGCGACCCTGCCTACAAGAATTGCGCCCAACACGCGCACAATTTTCTAACGGCGAATTTTCTGGATAAAACGCGCGGCGGATTGTACTGGCTTGCGGATCACACCGGATATGCACTAGACACAAAAAAACATTTTTATAACATTGCTTTTGGCATCTATGCGTTAAGCGAACATTACGCCGCTGTAAAAAACAAAACGTCGCTGGATTTGGCAATGGCTCTTTTTGAAATGACAGAAAATTACGGTCTTGACCCGTCCGCCGGAGGTTATATTGAGGCGTGCGACTGTGATTGGCGCAATATTGAAGATTTCCGTCTAAGCGAAAAAGACTTAAACTGCCCAAAGTCAATGAACACCAACCTGCACATACTGGAAGCTTATACAAATCTGACTCGCGTCAGCGAAGACAAATATGTGCGCAAAGCTCTTGAAAAATTATTACGCATTATGCTTGATAAAATTGTTAATCAGGATTGGCATTTTAACCTATTTTTCGACATGGACTGGAACTCGTTAGTCAAAGAAATTTCCTACGGTCATGATATTGAGGGGAGCTGGCTGTTATACGAGGCGGCGCTTGCGGTAGGCGATGAAGATCTTATCTCCAAAACAAAGCAAGCCGCATTAGCGATTGCGGAAGTCACTTATAACACCGCCATCGACCTCTATAACGGCGGACTATTCAGCAGTTGTAACTCGCTGGGGTACAAGCATCAAAAAAAAGAATGGTGGCCTCAAGCCGAAGCCGTAGTAGGTTTCTACAACGCATTTGAGTTATCCGGCGAAAAAAAATATTTTGATGCCGCTGGATTTATATGGAGTTACATTCAAAAATCTTTCGTAGATCAAACCAACGGCGAATGGCACAACGAACTGCACCCCGACAACACACCGGACAAAAAGCTGCCTAAATCAAGTTTTTGGAAGTGCCCGTATCACAACACAAGAGCCTGCTTGGAGATTGCGAGAAGGATGGCGGAGTAAGAATTACAAAAGAGGCAACAAAGATTTATATTACTTGTTTACTTTTTTAATAAGTGAATCAATATCTTCCGCAATGGCAAGACCGCCCATAGTGTGTAAAGCTCCGTAGCAGGTAACAATATAATCAATGATATTGTGTTTCTTGAAAAGCGTAATAGCTTCTTTTCCTGTTATACCTTTTGCGGCTTTGTATTCTTCCATGCAATAGGTAATAAATTCAGCATTGCCGCTCATGCTATGCTTCCTCCGGAAAGATAATAGTCCCCGTCTCAATTTCCTCGTTCAACAAATTCGCCAAAGTCAACTGGCTTAAATGCCATAACTTTGTGGACTCTATCTCCAGTTTACTGTACAAGAACGAGGAATACAACAATTCAAAAGCTTCTTTCTCATTTATACTGCGGCTTTTCATTACCTCTTTGATAACAAGAGGAATCAGCATTTCCAGCGTTGCTTTAAATTGGGTATCAATCATTTGGAACCTCAATAAAATCTGAATATTTCAGGAAAGAAAGAGAACGTTCCGACACAAAAGTCATTTGATCAAATAATTGACGGACTTTTAATCTGGCAATAGTATCCTCTGCTGATAATACCCCGTCTTCAAAAGCTATTAACGTTCGATATATAGTATCATTTGCCACAGGTCCATAGATTACGTCATATTTTTTACCGTTATAAGTATTACGCCTGTTAGCCATAACAAAATCAAGCCACGATTCATCCGCTGATTTAAAATGTAATAGATCAAGTTCCTGTTTTATTTTTTCGTAGTCAACTTCATAAACGCTGATAAATTTTCCTCTTGGAGCAGTACCCTCCCTAATTGAGCGGGTATAAACTTTAACAGCAAAATTGACAGCCTGTTCTTTGTTAGTGGTTGTGTAGAAGCCGGCTCCAAAGTCGAGAGTTCTGGTTGAGGAGCGAAGTTCTGGGGTTTTTATAATTTGGTCGCTGCCGTGGTATAGGGTCATAGGATTTTGTAATTTTATTTATACCACAAAATATAAATTTTATCAATATCGGTTACCATTCTCCATTCGATATTGTGATAAGGATGGGGTGAGGGGAAAAGATCAGATATGATTATATAATAAAGAATTGTTTTGCATTTTCAATGTCTCTGTTTATTTCATCTTCAGACATATCAAAAATAGATTCGCCATACTTTCCCATTTCTAAAATAAAATCCGCACGGCTCATGCCTATCGCTCGCGCCAAATCACCTGTACACATTATACCTTTTTCATACAACCCAACGGCGGCAAACATTTTTAAGTCATGTTCTGAATATTGAGCATTAAATTTATCATCTATATCCAACGTTATTTTC
>JAITFK010000121.1 GCA_031281555.1 Treponema sp.
ATTGCAAGTCTGATGACTAAAGAAACTGATATTCAGCTTGATGAAATGGCAATGTCAGTAATCGGCGAAGTTGTTTCCCAGATTGCGGGAACCCAAATAACCGCTCTTACAGATAAAACCGGAAATAAATCTATAGCTTCCGCTTCTCCGTCAGCGGCGAATGTTCCAAAAGCTGCGGCGGCGCTTCCTGGCGGTGAATTTGCCGTTATGACCTATGGTCTTGAGATGGGCGACGGTCTTTCTCATCAGATTTGGGAAGTTTTAGGTCTGTCACCGGCAGTCGATATTTCCAATAGTTTAAGCGGTAAATCCCCCGCTTCCCCAATGGGGCAGCAAATGAATATGGGCGGAATGAATATGGGCGCGGGGATGCAAATGCCGAATATGGGAATGAATATGGGGGGTATGCAAATGCCAAATATGGGAGGTATGCAAATGCCGATGGGCATGGGCGGAATGAATATGGGCGGCGGAATGTCCAACCTTGGTCCGACAAATGTACAACCTGTGCAATTTCCCAACCTGATGCAGCCGAAACTTGGCGCTCACGAGGCAGGCAATATCGGTCTTATCATGGACGTATCCATGGAGATGACTGTAGAACTCGGCCGTACCCGCAAACTTATTAAAGAAATACTTGGAATGGGTGAAGGCACCATTATTGAGTTGGACAAACTTGCCGGTGAGCCGGTTGACATCCTTGTCAACCACAAACTTATCGCAAAAGGCGAAGTTGTAGTCATTGATGAAAACTTCGGCGTCCGTGTAACAGAAATTGTGTCGCCTATGGAACGCATTAACGATATGGGGTATAACTATTAAAGAAAATGCCTACTTTTTGTGAACGATTGTAGGCATTTCTACATTAAAAGTTTTAAGTACGCAGGTTTTACCTTCGTCAAAAAGACCGTTTTTAACAGCGGAAGCGCGGATTTTTTCTTCAGTTTCAGGGGTAGTGATAATATCGCAGAGTTGGCGTGAATTTGATTCCATGGCTTTTTCATGGGTAAAGGCTCTGTAGGAGCGCATCTCAACAGAATTAAATGTCGCGCCTCGCGCCCCGTTTTCTATTGCATCTTTGCGGAATAATTCAATTTCTTCTTCCTCACCGATAAAGAAAAGCCCTCTGGTATTGACTGACTTTTTTTCGCCGCTTTTGTGTTCATGCTTACGCGATCCAAAACGGCGCCAATCGTTTGAACCGCGAACCTCGTCCAACGCGGCAATGACCTGTTCCATAGTCGCGGCATGGGCGCGCTCTCCGTGTCTGATCCGCAGGTTTACCACAGGCGCGTGAACAAAACACCTGTACAAAAAGCCGTTGCCGGGAACATCAAGACGCGCGCGCGGGATTATGTTCTTTTCCACCAGGTCTGCATCGGAACGGGAAACAATAAACCAGATGATTTCTTTTTCTACAGGAATAGTTATTCTCATAAGCCCTAATCTGTCCCTCAATCCCGCTCCTGTTCCGAAAAAAACAACGGGTACGCCGATACCAAGTTCCAAAATCGCCCGGGCAAGTGTGTCGCCTGACCCTCTTGAAACCGTACAAGCGATAAGAGCGTGTTCTTCGGGGAAAAGTTTGTCCGTTTTTTCGCAAAGGTTATTGAGTTTTTCCATGTCAAAAGAATAAGGCGTCCCTCTTAAAATGCCGATATGCTGGGAAAAAATGCTGCCGCGTCCGCCCATTCCAAGATCAGTCGCTTCGATAATACGGCGCATAACGCTTTCTTCATACATAGCGGGAACGTACATCCTATAAATCAATGCACGGCTTTCATCAAGCTTAGTAACGGGACGCAGTCCGAGAAAGCCGCGTTTGTCAAGGAGAAATGTCTGCTTGGCGCGCTGGACAAAAACTTCGGGAAGCGCAAGGTCGGTAAGCGTCTGATCAAGAGCGGGGATTATATTTATGTCGGCAATACAGATGATACAAGAAATAGAAGTTTCCATAATTCTCCCTACATATTTTTTAATATGCGTTTAGATCTTGCTTTATCAACAATACCCGAAATTAGAATTACAATAATCGGAAAAACGCTCGCTGTCGCCACAATGCCGAAAGCGCCGTCAGCGCGCAAAGAATCGCGTCCGAGACCCAACCCCATAGTTATAATGATGGGAACGGTGATAGGGCCGGTGGCAATGCCGGCAACGTCCCACGCTATTGAAGAAAAATCTTCCGGCGCAAATATTGTCAGGATTAAGGCAAGGGCATAGCACGGCAAAAGAATCCACGAAAGATGAAGGCCTCCGACGGGCAGCATGTTACTGAACAGCACCCGCGCGAAACCAAGCACCATGCCGCCGCCGACGCCCATAGCCGCAATCATTATTAATTTAGAACGCCTAAAAGTACCGGTGGTCATCTCTTCCACCGTAACAGCGGTAACCGCGAGTCCTGGTTCCGCATAGATCGCAAAAAATCCGAGAATGAAAACAATGAAAAGTATTACGATATAAGCGCCAATCGTCCCTAATTTTAAAGACATTGCGTCTTTAACGGGAATATGGGTATAACTGTCGCCGTTAAGCCGTTGAGGAAAAAATTTTTCAAGAGCCGGTCCGTTTTTCCCTTGTACCCAGATATAGGTGTCAGGTCCGTTTTCTCCCGCTACGGTAATGAACGAATTTGTTCCGATACCGCGCACTGTTACGGTTCTGTTTTCATAAAGTGTTTCTGTGTAAGCTTGTTTGAGAGAGCTTCCCGTTTGAGAACTTAGGACTGTAATGCCGCCTGTCATTCCCAGATTAAGAGCGAACATTCCCAAAGCGGCAAATAAAATTCCAAGAACTACAATGTCTGCGTTAAATATTTTATCGCGGGCAATTAAACCGATAGCGATGATCAACGCTAATGCAAGAGGCAGTACCGAAAGAAGAGCGGATTTGGCGTACCCAAAAAACGCTTTTAGAGCGAATACTGACGATTTTTCATTCTCCTGCTGTTCTACTAACGATTGTTTTTGAAAACAAATTGCGAATTCTTCATCTGAAAGATCACCTGAGTAGACCGCTCTTTGCGCCATTTTGTAGAGTTCGCCTTCACTTCCCGCGACATAAACCGCCTTTGTCCGTTGCGCCGGTTCAGCGGAAAAGAATGCCGGCACGTCGCAAGGCACCGGAACCTTGGGACCGGTAAGGGCTGCCAGAAAAAGAACGCTTGCCACAGGCAGAGCGGAAGCGAGCGTTACCAGACCGAGCCCTGAAGCGTTGGATTTTTTACCGCCTGTTTTCGCCACACCCAAACCAAGAGCGAGAATAATCGGCACTGTAACCGCGCCTGTCGCAGCGCCTCCCGTATCCCACGCGAGATTTACAAGCGGGCGGAGAATTGGATTCTCATCGAATATGCAGCTAACGACCAGTATAGCGGGGATAATGATAAATACAGGCGGTTTAAAAGCCCAGCCGAACATAAAGCGGTACACGCCCAGAACTACGGAAAGCCCCACTCCGATAGCGATAGCGGCGACCAGCCACGATGTGCCGCGGTTTAGAAGCAGGTACAGAAGCGGCGCGTTCCATGCGGGGATAACGCTTCCCTGCTGCTGCAGCACGGCGACGGCAGGTTCCGCGAGCGTCGCTGTAATTCCGACTATAATTGAAAAAACGGTAACTCCGGCTACGCCGACTTTTGACGGCAGCCTCATTCCGCATTGCTCGCCGAGAGGCATAATCCCCAGGAAAAGCCCTTCAAGGAAAAATGACAACCCCAAAATCGCCGCACCTACGCAGATGACTGTAGAAAGCGCGTTTTGAAGCGGCGTTTCCAGAACAAAATATTGAATAGCCGCGAGAAAAACGCTTACCATTAATACCGCCTTAAACTGCGGCTTTATTTTGCCAAGCGCGTAAATCTTTATCAGTGAAAATGATTCCTTAAATGATAAGGTTATCTTTTCTCTCCGGCGGGGAAATATATTATTAATTAATTTTTTTAAAAAATTCACGTTGTCTCTGATTATACATAGTGAGGTTTTTTGTTAATTTTTACAAGTAGCGGGAAAAGAGCTTTGTTTTATGAATTTGGAAACTGCTCATCAATAATACGATTTTTTGAATTACTTCCATAATAAAAAAAATATACCTTTCATTTTTCTTAACCCTGTTATCTTAAACACTTTATACCGACACACATATATTCCAGTAATTTTTCAATTTCTTTGCCGTGGTTAAACTCCTCAACAGCTAACTGCACCAATTTCCCGCAGGTGTAAGCATCGTCAAGAGCGTTGTGGGCGTTGTAAATGATTCCGAATTCTTTGGCAAGCGATGTAAGCGCGTGAGATTTTAATTTCGGCCAGGCATGACGCGACAAATAAAGCGTACAAAAATACGGCAGCCTCGGGATGGGAAGTTCATAATATCCAAGAACCGCTTTAAGAACCTTCATATCAAAGGACGCATTGTGCGCAGCAAGCAGGGTTTTTCCTATAAACCTCTTTATTTCATTTTTCCAAATATAATTGAAATCAGGCGCGTCCTTTACATCTTCAACCGTAAGGCCGTGAATTTCGGTGAAATCGGAGCGTATGTAAAGATTCGGAGGACGGATAAGCGAATAATAAGCGCTGATTGACTGATAGTTACGGTACTTTACCAAACCGACAGAGACTGCGCTTTCAGGCGACTCCGTGGCGGTTTCAAAATCGATAGCGATAAAATCATTCATTAATAAAAATATATCATATCGGTCTGTCACTTATTGCCGGACTGAAAAAATTATTAGGAAAAAATTTACCGCGAATCTTACAAACCGCTTTATTTTATTCCTTCAGACAGTACCTTTAAAAGTTCAGCTCCCATGTCGTGACCGTACTCCCAGTTAAAGACACCGCCGAGTTTTTTCTCTTTCGCGTAATTAAGCAACAGTTTTATCTGTTCCTCGTCCGTATAAGTGATCCATATATCACCGTTGTAAAGGTAAGGCGCTTTAGCTATGTCGTCCCAGTAACGGGTGTAACCGGAATCAATGAGCTTCTTTATTTGCGCCCAATCTGTGCTGCCGTCCTCGAAAGCGGGTGATTTAAATTGCTGGAAAAGACCGTTGTTGGCGCTGCCTACTCCTTTAAACGCCCGGCCGTAAAACGCAACACCAAGCATTATTTTTTCCGGAGGTACTCCCGCCTTTAAATACGCCTGCAGCGCCTTATCGGTGCTCCAGCCGCCCCATGCAGGATCCTGCGGATTATTATACAGATTTGAATGATGTCCGGTGATGTTGCTCCAATCGCCGTAGTAATCGTAAGCCATGAGCTTAAGGTTATCCGCGATTTTGGACGCGGCTACCACATCGTTTGCTATGACGAACCAGTTACTGGCGGGAACCGCTGTTGAAAGACCGTAACGTTTACCTGTTTTTTTACCTAAAGTATCCATAGCTTTCCGCAGATCCTGCAATAGACTGATATAGTTCGACCGATCAGCAGGACGCGATTTTATTTCCTGCCCCCATTCCGGTCCCACAGGATATTCCCAGTCTATATCAACGCCGTCAAGGTTGTATTTTTCCAGCCATTCGCAGACATTAGCGGCAAAAGCTGCCCGCATTTTGGAATTATCAGCCATGTCGGAAAATCCTTCGGCTCCCCAGCCGCCGACGGAAATATTTACCCTGAGGTTTGGATATTTCTTCTTAACAGCGGCAACCTCGTTCCATATATTGGAAAACCTCGGCGAACCATGTCTCAATTCGGGAATGTAAATACTTGTACCGTCTGTTTTATCAATATTAGCAAAAGCAATAATAAGATCGGTAAGATATTCTCCTTTAATCATTTCGGCATTCCAGTACGGATTGTTGTTTTTTTGATCTTCTCTTGGGATCTGCCATGTTCTAATATAAGCGGAAACTTTAAACTCATCGGGAATTGTATCCGAATTTCCAGCGATTGAATTGCTCGATTTTGAATTTTTGCAAGTAAACCAGAGATTTGAAGCAAACAAAACGAGGATAATAAGAAAAAGCTGGCTTTTTGCCATAAAACACTCCTGAAAAACCTTTTTTAACAGTAACAGTCCGGTATTCTATGTTATATTTATCTCTTTTATCTTGTCAATTAAAAGTTTAGTAAAATGTAAGACTTGTGAAACAACCAACCTCGAACCGAAGATTCGCGTAATTGAACAAGTTTAATTGCTTAATTATCGTAAATTTTGCATTTTCTATTGCTAGAATGGTAAAAATATAGTATTATTTACCCCAATCAGTTTACACTTGGGAGGGGAGAACTGAAAATTCCTTTATACGCATTGCTTCTTTTCGGAGCAGGGCTTTTCATACAAGTTATGCCTGTGTATACACAGGAGATCTCTGCGCAGGAAACACCTCTTGAGGAGGGCGTTGGACCGGAAGGTTCGTCTTCTGTAGAAAACCGTCTTAGGGATGCCGAGCGGGGTTATACATTTTCCGAAGGCTCTGTAGTTAATACGCCGCAATCCGGCCCGTCAATTTGGGCTGCAGTCAGAATGGTGTTGATCCTCGCTCTTGCCGCCGTTGCGGTATACGGCGTTGTTTTTTTCATCAAACGATCTTCCAAACAGGCTGCAGAAAATGATCCCTTTCTGAAAATACTGGCCGGCGTCCATCTTGGTTCCAACCGTTACGTGCATGTTGTCGCCGTCGGAAGCAAGGCATGGCTTCTGGGATCAAGCGACGGCGGCGTGAATCTTGTCGGAGAAATTGACGATAAAGATATTATTAACGCAATGCTGCTTGAGTCTTCCAGAAAAAGCGCGGAAACTGCGGCAGGGCGTTTCCCGGATTTTATTTCAATAATGCGCAAATTCGGCGTTTCGGCGGAACCCCGTACTTCTGCCGCTGATGATATACGCAAACGCCGTGAAAGGATCAAGAGACTGTGATGCGCAAATTTATTCCTGCCGCCGTTTTATTTGTTACGCTGTTTTTTCTGTCCTTGCCGGCAGAAGCGCAGTCAGAACCTTTCCCGGATTTATCAACGCGGGGTACAACGAATATGCCCACTCCGTCTCCTCCTGTTATTCCATTTATCGATCTTACTGTCAGAAATCCTTCTACAGGGCAGGAAGTGGCTTTTTCTTTGCAGCTTTTATTGCTGCTGACAGTTCTCTCTCTTGCGCCGAGTATTCTTATTTTAATGACAAGTTTTTTAAGGATTTCCATTGTTCTGGATTTTATAAAACGCGCTCTTTCGCTTCAGCAGGTTCCTCCCAACCAGGTTATTTTGGGGATTTCTCTTTTTATGACTGTGTTTATCATGTGGCCTACATTTACATCAATTTATGAAAATTCAGTTAAGCCTCTTGCATCAGGTAATCTTTCGGTAGAAAATGCCTACTTTGAAGCGGAAGCTCCCTTGAGGGTTTTTATGTACAGTCAGATGGGAAGAAGCCGAGATGGGGAACTTACCGGCGGTCAGAGGAATATCGTACTCTTTATGGCAATGCGCGGCCTTGATAAGCCTCGTGATTTATCTGACGTTCCGACTTATGTTTTAATTCCAGCGTTTATCTTAAATGAGTTAACGGTAGCTTTTAAAATAGGAATTTTACTCTTTATTCCTTTTATCGTAATTGACATGGTAGTTGCAAGCGCGCTTATGTCCATGGGTATGATTATGCTTCCTCCTGTTATGATATCCATGCCCTTCAAGCTCATCCTTTTCATTTTGGTTGACGGATGGGGACTTCTGACGGATCAGCTGGTCCGTTCTTTTATGTAGGCGGATTATGAGTATCGGTGAAATTACTACCTTGCTGAGGCAAGGAATATTGGAAGTGCTGATTATTGCGGGTCCTTTTTTGGCATCAGCTCTTGTTGTGGGTCTTGTTGTCGCTATTTTACAGGCAAGTACCAGTATTCAGGAGCAAACGCTTACCTTTGTGCCTAAATTGATTGCAATACTTGCGGTGCTTGCATTGTTGGGCAGTTGGATGTTCAGTTCTCTTGGAGGATATACAATTAACCTGTTCATGCAGATTCCGGATATGGCGAGGTAGGAAGTGGTAGATAACGCAGTACTGCAAAACATTCTTGCATTCGGCCCTGTGTATCTTCTAATTGCAGTCAGGGCATTTGCGATGATTCAAGTTTCTCCTCTTCTTTCGTCCGAAGCGATTCCGCAGGTTGTAAAAATCGCTCTTGCGGGCTTTGTGGCTTTCGCTGTTCTGCCGACTGCCGAAGTTTTTATGGCGGCTAACTCCCCTTCCGGCCTTGTTACCCTTCCCGGCGGAACACTTACCGATCTGCGTTATGAGCCGTTCAGCCTGCGTTTTATCCTGCTCATTATCGGTGAAGGAATAATCGGCATAATCATAGGGTTTTACCTGACGATAATTTTTGCGGCGTTCTCTACAGCGGGGCAATTCTTTTCGCTGCAAATGGGTTTCGGCGCTTCTGAAACATTTGATCCGATAGGTCAGGTTGAAAATCCCTTAATGGGTCAGTATCTCAATATTGTATCAATGCTGGTATTTATCACTATCGGCGGCTTTCACCAGTTGTTTCTCGGCGGTTTCTGGCGTTCTGTGCAAACCATAAACATTATTTCCCTGATTGAAGGAAGGGAAACAGTTGTCGGTATGCTTGCTTCCGGTCTTTCACGTTTGTTTTTGGACGCCATGGTTATTTCACTGCCTATTCTGGGCACATTGTTTCTGACTTCACTTGCGACAGGTTTAATTTCCAAAGCCGCGCCGCAAATTAATATTCTCTCTGAAGGTTTTCCTATTTCAATCACTACCGCGTTTATTCTTCTTTTTGCTTCGCTTCCGTTTATGACGGAAGCTTTTTCTCATGTGATTGATTCCGGTTTCAGGACACTGGAAAGTCTGTATCCCCAAATCGGGCGGCAGATTACCGGAGGAGGCGGATTATGAGTAAACGGAGAGTTGGGAGCATAAAGTTGGGAGCAGAGAGTTTGGAATGGAATACAAAATGTATAATTCAACACATTAATACTTATTCCGCATTTTACACTCATAAATCAAAGCTCCCTGTCATACACTTGCAGTGGTTTGCGGATGACGATGAAGACGCTCCGGGCAAGACCGAACAGCCTACCGAGCATAAGTTAAGCCGGTTACGTGAAGAAGGCCAGGTAGTAAAAAGCCAGGAACTTATCAGCGCACTTGGATTGTTCCTGCCTGCTTTATTGCTGCTGTTCCTTGCGCCTTCAATGCTGCGTACCTGTGTTGAAATGATACGCTTCTTCCTCACGCGGGCTGTCGAGATGGATCCGACAAAAGACGTAATTATTGAGCTTGTTTTTTTAAGGTACTTTGCCGTACTTGTCTGGCCGATTTTAACTGTAGCGGTAATTGCAGCTTTATTGTCAAATATATTGCAAGTTGGCTTTTTGTTTACAGCAAAATCGCTGGTTCCGAATTTTTCCAGAACGCTGCCAAGGTTGGGGCAGTACTTCAGGCGTATATTCTCAATAGAGGGGTTTTACAATTTCTTTAAATCGTTACTCAAAATCGCGATTATCGGAGTAGTTACCTTTATTTTAATTTATTCCGAGCGGAAAAAACTTCTTAATTTGCAGAAGCTGGATATCTTTTCGGGGCTTTCCGTTATAGCGTCAATTGCGATAAAGATGCTGCTTATTTCCGCGGTATTAATGCTGGCTATTTCAATACCCGATTATTTATTCCAGCGCTGGCGTTTCCGTGAACGCAACAAGATGACAAGATACGAGATAAAGGAAGAAATGAAAATGTATGAAGCGGATCCGCAGGTTCAGGCAAGAATTCGCGGACGTTTTCGCGATCTTTTAAGGCAGAATATTTCCGCTGCGGTTCCCAAGGCTGATGTTGTAATAACAAACCCGACTCACCTTGCGATCGCTTTACAGTATGAACAGCGCTCTATGCCCGGCCCTATGGTTGTCGCAATCGGCGCTGATGAAATGGCTGCAAGAATAAGGAATATTGCGCAGGAACATGAAGTGCCGCTTGTAGAAAATAAATCTCTTGCGTGGGCATTGTACCGCGAAACAAATGTAGGGGATATTATTCCTGTAGCTTATTGGAATACGGTAGCTTTGATTTTGAGTAAAGTTTGGCATTTGAACGAAGAAAGACGCAGAAAATTAAGCGCGTAAATAAGGGGTAATAATGGCTGATATAGCGCAAACCGGAGCAGGAAGATCTGCTTCGCAGGGTATTTCAGGTTTTTTAAGGGAAAGCTATCTGGGAGTAGCGGTTATAACTGTTGTAGTTATGATAATACTTCCCCTGCATAAATTTATGCCCTTGCTGGATGCTTTATTGGCGTTTAATTTAATTTTTTCTCTCATGATACTTTTAATTGTTATTTACACACAAAAACCGACAGAATTCAGCCTGTTTCCGACTATGCTGCTTGTATCTACAATTTTTTCACTGGCGTTGAATGTCTCTACAACACGGGCTATATTGAGCGAAGGAGTCCGGTTCAACGGAAGAATGATACGCGCTTTCTCCAGCTTTGTAGTCGGCGCTGAAGGAAACGAAGGCGTCGTAATCGGGTTTATCATTTTTATAATAATCATTGCGGTTCAGGCGGTAGTTATTACCAAGGGCGCAACACGCGTATCTGAAGTAGCCGCGCGTTTTACATTGGACAGTATGCAGGTAAAAATGATGGCTGTAGAAACTGAATACAGCTCCGGTTCAATAACTGAGGAAGAAGCCCAGAAAAGAAAAACCCAGATACAAAGAGAATCTGATTTTTATGGTTCTATGGACGGCGCCAGTAAATTTATTTCCGGTAATGTAAAGATAGGAATCCTTATCACCGCGATTAATGTTCTCGGCGGTCTTATTATCGGAATGGTTATGCATAACGAACCTGCGGATATTGCCTTGAACAATTACATAAGCCTTTCCATCGGCGACGGACTTTTATCCCAGCTTCCTGCGCTTTTAATTTCAACCGCTATGGGTATTGTAGTAACAAGAGCCGCGGCGACAGGAAATCTGCCGGATCAGGTAAGGGAGCAGCTATTTACCCGCGACTCGATCATTTACTGGATATGCGCGGGTGTACTTGTATTTCTTTCAATTTTGCCTGCCGGTTTCCCTTGGTACGTACTTCTTCCGATGGCCGCTCTTGTCGCGTTTCATGCATACAGAGTCGGAATGAAAAAGAAAAGCGCCGACAGCTTTAACGAAATGATGGCAAAAAGCAGAGAACGGAAGGACGAAAAAGCCGGTGAAATTTCTCCGATAGTTCCGCTGGACGCGCTTTCCCTTGAATTGGGATACGGTCTTGTCCCGCTTGTAGAAAAAGAAAAGGGAGCCGAGCTTCTGGAAAGGATTCAAGGAGTCAGGCGTCAATCCGCGCTTGATCTTGGTCTTGTAATCCCCAAAGTGCGGATAGTAGACAATTCAATACTTGAGCCGTCCGAGTACTGCTTTAAAATAAAAGGAGTTGACGCGGGCAAAGGTAAAATCAGACTTGGCTATTTCCTCTGCATAAACCCGGGAACCGTAACCGCAGAAATGTATGGTGAGAAAACGGTAGATCCGGCTTTCGGACTTCCCGCTATCTGGATAGATCATGAAAAGAGGGACGAAGCCGAACGCTCAGGCTACACGGTTGTTGATCCGCCGTCCATAATCGCGACTCACTTAACGGAAATTATCCGCCGTCATGCCGCTGAGATTCTTGGGCTTCAGGACACTCAGGCAATTCTGGATACTCTGCGCAAGGAGTACCCGGCTGTTGTTGACGAAGTCCTAAGGGAAGGCAAGGGTTTGCGTATAACGGAGATACAAAAAATACTGCACGGACTGTTACGCGAAAGAGTTTCCATCCGCAACATGGTGTCCATTCTGGAATCTATCGCCGATTACGCGCCGGTTTCCAAAAACATCTGGTTCCTTACGGAAAAAGCAAGGCAGGCTGTCGCAAGCCAGATATGTTATCAGTATGCGGATGAAGACCGCAGGCTGCGCGTGCTTACGATAGACCCGGCGCTGGAAAAAAAACTTATCGACAGCAAGTATGAAACTCCGTCCGGCATTATTTGTGCGCTTGATCCTCCGTCCCAAAAAATGTGGATAAAGGCTGTTGTAAATGCTGTAACGGCAGTGAAGGAAAAAGGCTGGATGCCTGTTGTTCTTTGTTCTGAGCAGGCGCGTTTCCTTGTAAAAAATTCAACGGATCGCGAATTGCCGGATTTGGCGGTTCTTTCCGTTCCTGAAATAGTGCCGGAAATAATTCCCGAAGCTGTTGGAATAATAAAAATAGAGGATATCCCAACGGAGCAATAAAATGGAATATCAAATTGAGCGCGGTTTAAGCAGACAGGATTGTGAACAAAAAATATTTCAAAGAACCCAAAGACCGTTTCATATAGTAATCCAACGGGATATAAGAATTCCACGCTTTTTGGGTCTCTTTTCAAAACCGGGTGTAGAAGTATATTATTATTTCACGTCGCAATCTAATAAAAATCCCGCAGTTAACGCGGCTGCGAATATGCCGTTTCCCTGGCATATGCAGGATGCGGAAACAAAGCCGAGTCAATATTTACAGCCTAATTTTGAAGAAGAAAAAAGAAAGCTAATAGCCGCCGCAGGAAAAAATTATGCTCAGATAAATGAAAAAGGCGGAGAAACGGCTCAGCAGATATTAGACTCGTTAAATGAAATAAAAAATGAAATAAAAGAAAAAATTGATTCAAGCGGTAAAAAAGAAGAACATCCGGCTTTTACGCGTGCGCAGGAACTTTTAAGAAACAATGATTTTTCACAGAACTATATTAGTAAAATGCTTGAGAAAATGAGAAAAGAACTTCCGCTTGAAAAACTGGACGATCCTGATACCGTACAAGAACATCTTCTTGAATGGATAGGAGAAACAATTAACATATATAAAGATGATGCCTCAGAACGTAAACCAAGGATTATGGTTCTTGTAGGGCCGACAGGCGTAGGAAAAACAACAACTATTGCGAAACTTGCAGCCATTTACGGAATAGAAAGCGATGAAAATAACGCGCCTGCCGCAGTTGAAGTACGAATGATAACAATTGACGCTTACCGTATCGGTGCAAAAGACCAAATTGAAAAAATCGGGAACATTATGCAAATTCCTGTTTCATGTGTTGATAACAAACTGGCGTTAAGAAAAGAGATAGCGATGTATTCCGAAGTTACAGACATGTTTTTAATTGATACAATAGGCAAAAGCCCCAAGGATGCGGCCAAGATAGGCGAAATGAAGGAGATTCTTGAAGGAGCAGGCAGGGGAGCGGAGTTTCATTTGGTAATCAGCGCGGGCATAAAAACAAGCGACATAGAGGATATAATGCGGCAGTTTGAGCCGTTTAATTACAAATCTGTGATAATTACTAAAATGGATGAAACCGACAGAATTGGCAGCGTTATATCAGCTGCCGCGGAGAAAAGAAAATCAATTTCATTTATAACAGACGGACAAACTGTGCCTGTGGATATAAGAAAGGCGTCAGTTGTGCGTTTTCTCACTAACCTTGATGGTTTTAAAGTAGATCGTGAAAAACTCGAAAAACGTTTTCCGTCAGGAGACGCCGAGCAATTCAGGTGGAAATAACAGGAGAATATTATTATGGAAGATCAGGCTGAAAAATTACGGGAAATAATGAAACGGAAGAAAGAAAACTCTGCGGCAGGCAGCGCTTCCAAATCAAACGTTAAGGCGGTTGATAAAGCCCGTATAATTACCGTTACTTCGGGAAAAGGCGGCGTGGGGAAAACAAATCTTTCCGTAAATATGGCTCTGGCATTTGCAAGAATAGGAAAAAAAGTTATTGTAATGGACGCGGATCTCGGACTTGCGAATGTAAACGTAATGCTTAACATGATCCCCAAATATAACCTTTATCATGTTATTAAGAAACAGAAAACAATCAGGGAAATACTTGTGGAAACAGAATACGGCATTTCCATTGTAGCGGGAGCATCGGGCTTTTCTCAAATTGCCAATATGAATGAGGAGGACAGAAAGGACTTTATCGCCGAACTTGATACGCTTTCCAATACGGATATAATTATCGTTGATACAAGCGCCGGAGTTTCAAGTAACGTTCTTGATTTTATCGCGGCCGCCGATGACGCTGTCATTGTTACCACTCCCGAGCCTACGGCCATTACAGACGCGTACGGAATAATCAAGATAATTGCGACTGAGTATGACTCCCTTAATATGGGACTAAAGCTCGTTGTAAACCGCGCCAGGGGAGCGGCTCAGGCAAAAAGCGTCGCTGACAGGATGATAAATATCGCAGGCCAGTTTTTAAACCTTAAGCTGGATTATCTCGGATTTATCTATGATGATGTATCAGTTCAAAACGCAGTGTTAAGGCAAAAACCGTTCATGGTTGTGGATCCAAAATGCAAGGCAAGCATCTGTGTTCAGCATATTGTAGAACGTATGGACAGGAATAAACCTATAACAACAGGGTTCAGCGGAATGCTGAAAAGGCTGTTTAAGTCTTCACCTGAAACAGGAAGAGGGGCATAGTGCTTAATTATAAATGGGGATTTGTACCCGCAATATTCGCGTTTATTATTTCTGTTCTGCTTGGGGTTATTTCGGGCGGCAGTTTTAACCATGTTATTTTAAGGGCGCTTGTTTTTGCGGCAGTTTTTTTCGGGCTTGGCCTTGGAATGTGGTTTATAGTTAACAGCTATTTTCCCGAACTTTTAGTTGACGACAATGTTACCTCTGCGCAGGATGAGAAGCCGGGTACACGGATAAATATTACCGTAGACAGCGCAGGCGAGTATGCCGTACCGGAATTGTATAAAACTTCAGGCGCATCTGATAAATTGGGTAATATAGAGGATTTAATTTCAGGCGCATTTAAAGTTAATTCTGAGAGTATAGACCGAAATCAAGAAGAAGGCTATAATGAGGATAGAGATCAAAGTAATCCGGATAATGAAAATATTGATTTTCAGGATATGTTTCAGGATACGGCTGATTTTGATAAATCTCCCGGAGGAAAACCGGTTTTTACCCCAAGTTTTGTGGATGATGCCGGAAGTTTGGGAGGCTTACCTGATTTAGACGCAATGGCAACGGCTTTTTCATCGGGAGAGTCTTTTGGAGGATCTTCACCCATAGGGTACAGCGGAGGTTCATCAGTTTTAAGCGATTTTGAGGAAAAAAAAGATTCTTCTTCACATTATGTAGGCAATAAGCCTGAGCCGATGAAGGGTGATTATGATCCGCAGGAAATAGCGCAAGGTATCAGGACAATGTTAAGTAAGGACAAGTAGAATTATAAGGAAAGGTTTGGGAATGCCGGAACAGAAAACAGAAGAGGAACTCTGGCAGCAGTATCGTAAAACACGGGATCCTGCAATACGGGAAGCTTTTATAAAACAATACGCTCCGCTTGTTAAATATGTTGCGGGAAAAGTCGCTGTTGGAATGCCCAATAATGTTGAATTTGACGATCTTGTAGGTTATGGTGTTTTCGGGCTTATAGACGCAATCGACAAATATGATACGGAAAAAAACGTAAAATTTAAAACTTATGCCGTTACTCGAATCAGAGGCGCGATTTTTGACGAACTTCGGTTGATCGACTTTGTTCCGCGTTCTGTCAGGCAGAAAACAAGGGAGATAGAAACAACTATTTCCTCGCTGGAAGCCCAGCTTGGCAGGACTGCATCAGATCAGGAAATTGCCGGAGCTTTGGGCATGGACGAATCCGAATACATGAAGGTAATTCAGAAAATCTCGGGAACTTCCATCATTTCATTGAATGATTTATGGTATTCGGGCGATGATAATGATAAGGTATCAATAGGAGACAGTATTGAATCTCCATCAAGTCTTAATCCAGATGTTATGGTTGTAAATGATGAGATTCGCCGCGTTATTGTAGAGGCAATCAATGAATTGCCGGACAAGGAAAAGAAAATTCTTGTTTTGTATTATTATGAAGATTTAACGTTAAAAGACATCGGCCGTGTTTTGCAGGTAACAGAATCCAGAGTTTCACAGCTTCATACAAAAGCTGTCCTTCATTTAAGATCTAAATTGTCAAATATCAGAAAAGGTATTGTATGATTGACTTTATCCAGCTGCAGAAAGTGCTTAAAAAACATCTGGAACATGATCGATTAATACGGACGATAGAAGCGTCAGGTCCGACACTTGAGGCGGCCGTAAATGAAGCTGCCGCATTGCTTGATACTTCGATACGCCACCTTGAATACGAGATCATTGAAAGAGGCTCATCGGGTTTTTTGGGCGCGGGAAAGAAAGACTGGGTAATACGCGCGTACCAGCATGAACAGATCAAGAAGACGGAAGAAGGCGAAGAACTGTTAACGGATGAAGAAGAAGAAGAAGTTGAAGTTATTGTGGATAAAGACGGTGATGCTTATGTACAATACTGGCAGGACGGCGGAGTGTATTTGAAGGTAACGGCTCCTGTCAATAACGGCCGAAAAGTATACCTTGCTTCCGCGATACAGGTGCTTAATGACAGAAATGTATCGGATTTTGATGAAAAATTAGTAGAAAGAATTGTAGATAAAGCGGATGGTGTATATGTAAAAGTTGCAGAATTCAGTCTTAACAGAATGAATAACAGTATGGCGTCTGTTGAAGTTGACGATGCCGAAATGAATGTCAGTGTCATGGTTTTCCCTCCCGGTGAAGGCGGCGCGGATTTGGTCTACGATGATTATATCAGTTTGTTAAAACAGAACAGGGTATATTACGGTGTAAAAGAAGAATATTTGGCTCATTTTGCAGACCGACCGGCCTACAGGGAAAAAGTTTATGTGGCTGAAGGAACAAGGCCTGTCAACGGTAAAGATGCATATATACAGTACAATTTTGAAATTGACCAGTCAAAAATCAGCCTGAAAGAAGGAGCTAACGGGAAAATAAATTTCAAAGAACTCAATATTATTAATAACGTTGTGCAAAACCAGCCTGTCGCAAAAAAAATACCTGCCGGAGAAGGCGTGGACGGAAAAGCCGTTACCGGAAAAATACTTCCCGCAAGAAACGGCAATGATATTCCTATGCCGTTAGGTTCAAATGTTCATGTCGGCGAGGATGGAGAAACAATTTTTGCGGATATAAACGGGCAGGTATTATTAATTGGGGACAAGATCAATGTAGAACCTGTGTTTACGGTTGAAGGCGATGTTAACCTTAAAACAGGAAATATCATATTCCTTGGAACGGTTATTATTACCGGTAATATTGAAGACGGCTTTACCGTAAAAGCCGCCGGTAATATTGAAGTAAGGGGAACTGTATCAAAAGCGGAACTTGACGCTGAAGGCAACATATTACTTTATCAGGGAGTTAACGGCAAGGGCGGAGGCAAGATCCACGCGGGAAAAACAATTTGGTCGCGTTTTATAGAAAATGCCAATGTAGAAGCCGGAAGCATGGTTGTTGTTACTGACGGCATAATCAATTCCTATGTGGACGCAATAAAGAGTATTATATGTATGGGAAAACGCGCAAATATTATGGGCGGACGTCTGCGCGCCGGAGAAGAAATAAGCGCCAATGTTCTTGGAAATCCGACAAGCGGAACTGAAACAATTTGTGAAGTAGGGTTTGATCCTAATAATAAAAGAGAACTGGAACGGCTTTTTGCCGAAAAAGCCGCGGCTGAAGAAGAATTTGATACGGTTAAACTTGATTTACAGACATTGGTAAACGCAAAAAAACAGCGTAAGACTCTTCCTGAAGATAAAGAAGCGCATTTACAGGAACTAATGGAAAGGCGGCAGGTGCTTACGGACGATCTCAAAAAGATTACAGAAAGTATAGAAAAAATTCAGGAATATATGAATGAAATGCAGTTACTCGGCAAGGTATCTGCCGCAAAAAAAGTTTATCCCGGCGTAAAGATTATGATCCGGGACGCAAAAGAAGATGTGCGCACAGAATACCGCGCTACAACTTTTATTCTTGAAAACGGACTTGTTCGCGCCACCAAATATGAAGAGCCGGAAGACGAACTTGCAAGGCAGGGACTTGATGGCTATAACACCAATTGATCTTCAGACACTTTTTACGCAGATTGATAAAGTAGGTAAAACACAGGCGGCTCAGAAGGAAGGGCTGGCTCTTCAACAGTCCATGCAAGCTGTTCAGCTTCAAAAAAAAACAAATGAACATATACAGCAGATAAATGAAGCTCAGAATACGGGAGAAGGAGCGGAAAAAATTAACGATCATGGCGGCGGCTCCGGGCAAAATCAAAAAAAAAGCGGTAAAAAAAAAGAACAAGAAGAAGAAGAAAAAGATACTGCTTCTGTTTTAAATGATCCTAGTTTGGGAAATAAAATAGACATTAGCTATTAATACGGAAGATCAATGAACATTAACTATGTTTTATTTTTTATCTGCGCTTCTTTTTGTATTTTTATGTTTTTTTATTTTAAGTGGAATATCAAACGGCGTACATCTGTTTCAGGACAACTGGAAGAATACCGGACAGAAGTCTACAGGCTTATTGCCGATATAAATGCTGTTACAGACAGGGATTCACAGTTGATAGAGGCCAGAATAGAAAAACTAAGAGCTCTTTTAGATGAAACCGACAAACGAATATCTGTCTATGTGAAAGAACTTGAAAAAAGCCGTACAGGGGAGCTGATTTATACAAAACTCGGACGCGGTATTCGCGACGCTCTTAATACCGGCGTTAATCCTCAGCCGCAATTATCCTCCGTTCGTCCCAATATTGAAGTTCAGCCGCAGGTTATTTCTGCGTCGCTTGAAAAAGCGCCGCTTGATAAAGCGCCGCTTGATAAAACGCCGCTATCACAGCCTTCGCAGGTATCGCCCGTACAGCCTGTTGCTCAAAGCGGCGCTCAGGCGCAAAAACCTTCTTCCAAACGAATCCGCGCTTCCATTGATCTCCTCGCCAATCAGGGAGTCTCTCCCGCGGAGATAGCCTCACGCCTTGACATAAGCATTGCGGAAGTTGATTTGGCAATGAATCTGCGCCGGAGAAAAACAAAATAAAAAACATTCCGTTATACGAAATAATTATATTACGCCGAGCGGGATCAGGATGCACAGAAGTAGTGCGTTAAGCGCCGCAAGCGATCCGATGAATATCCGCTGAACTTTGGGTTTTGTATCAGGAACAAGGAATGCCGCCAGAAAAAACGGTATATAGGTAGTAATGAATACGGGAATTGCGCCCCACCACGGATACACCCAGATAAACGCCGGAGTTGAAGCTAGAAAAATTTCTACAAGGCTGAAAAACGCCGCATTGCCGACGGCAAAAAATATGCGGTTGTTGATGCCGGAAATTTTCTTCTTTGGATCTTCCGGCAGCAGTTTATGAGTAGCGATACCCGCAATTGAAAACATCATTGATAGCTCCCAGCTTACGCCGATAAGCAAAATAAAACTGGTACTTTTCGCTGAAACCGTCCACAATGCGTAACCTGTAGCCGCACAGATAACAGCGTTCATAATTTCGTAAAACCAATGAACCATATACAAAGCCAATCCCGCAGCGATTCCCTTGAAGTTTTTACGTTGATATTCTGATGCATATATATATACAACAAAAGCAAGAATTGCTATGAATGTCCAATGGAAATTATCAGTTCTGCGTACGGCTTCCCTCGCCATGTCCGCAAAAAGTTTATTATCAAAATTACCAAACCACATAAAAATACCTCCATAATTATTGAGAACTTACATTTTATGATAACAGGATATTACATATCGGGCAACAAAAAATAGATTTTTTTCGATAGAATTGTTAAACAAGTTAAATTTATTAATATTTATGGATTTAGTATAATCTGTTTTACAAACATATACTGAGTTTAGGTTTTATTGGTTTTTCTCGCCATTGTACAAGCTCTGTTTATCTGATACGATAAAATTGTTTAAACTAATTAAAACGGGGAGAAATTATTTTTATGAAAAGGGTTGTATTTCTTGTGCCGGCAATTTTACTGGCCTGCGTTTTATCTTTTACATCTTGCGGCAATAACAATTCCGGAAAACTAGTCTGCGGGGTTACAGAGTTTGAACCCATGAATTTCCGCGATACAAAGGGAAATTGGACTGGCTTTGACACCGAACTTGCCGCACTTACAGGCCAAAAACTGAAGATGAAAGTAGAATTTCAGGAAATTGAATGGGGCAGTAAGTATCAGGAACTGGAAGCGGGAACGATTAATTGTATCTGGAACGGGTTTACCGCCAATGCTTCGGAAAACGGCACGCCGAGAAGCAATTATGTGGATTTTAGTTACAGTTATCTGCGTAACCAGCAGTGTATTGTGATTAAGTCCGAAAGGGCAATTGAATTAAACGCAATAGAAAAATTAATCGGAAAAACCGTTGCGGCGGAAAGCGGCTCGGCAGGCGAATCCGCCGCGAAAGATATTATAGGTGATAACGGCAAATTCATCGGCTCAACAGCGCAGATCAACACTTTTATAGAAGTTAAATCTGGCGCAGTTGATTTTGCGGTAGTCGATGTTCTTCTAGCGGAAAGAATAGCCGGTATAGGTGATTATTCTGATCTTGTTATTGCGAATATAAAACTCGACTATGAAGTTTACGCAGTTGGTTTTAAGAAAGGAAGCAATCTGACACAGCAGGTTAATAAAGCGCTTAAAGAACTGTATGATGAAGGAAAAATAATGGAGCTTGCAATAAAATACGGACTTGTGGATTCTGTTGTTCTTGATACAAACTTCCGCGGGTAATGCCGGTATATGGATTTTTGGGCAGTCACGTTAAGGCTTTTACAGGGTTTTCAAACCACAGGTCT
>JAITFK010000195.1 GCA_031281555.1 Treponema sp.
GAGGATTATTTATCCGCGGAAACCGCATTTATGTTTGCGATTCCGGCAATAACCGGATATTAAAAATAGAAGTTGACGCAGACGGCAATCATACCGTTAAAGCGAATGTTTCTTCCGTAGTCATTAACGGAGTAGTATCGCCGTTAAAAAATCCCATGGATATTTTTGAAAACAGAGACGGCAATCTTTATATTGCCGATACCGATAATCACCGCGTGCTTATACTCGATAATAACTGGAGATATATCAGTTCAATTGAAAAACCGGATGATGAAAGTCTCGACGAGTTTACGGATTTTCTTCCCGATAAGCTGGTTGTTGATTTCGCTAACCGCGTTTTTATTCAGGCGCGTAACATCGATAAAGGGCTTATGGAATTTGACAGCCGATGGGAATTTTCCGGTTATATGGGCGCGAATAAGGTTGTTGTTAATCCTGTTGATTATATATGGAAACTTCTTTCTACTCAGGCGCAAAAAGCGCGTATGGATCTTTTTATTCCGACAGAGTACAGCAATGTCGCAATGGATAGGGAAGGGTTTATTTATGTTACAAACTCTAACAGGCAGACAAAACCTGTCAGACGGCTTAACGCAATGGGACAGGATATTTTAATCCGCAACGGTTATGAAGACCCTATAGGCGATTTGGCAGAAGGCAACGCCGGAGGCTCATCGGGACGCTCCCGTTTTATCGACGTAACGGCTTTTGATAACGATTCTTACGCTTGTTTTGACGTGGAGCGCGGCCGTATTTTTTTGTATGACTTTCAAGGAAATCTGTTGTACGCTTTCGGCGGAGTCGGTAACCGCGAAGGTTCTTTCCTAAAAGCCAGCGCGCTTGACAGAATGGGATACTCTTTATATGCGCTTGATTCAAGCGCCGCCTCCCTTACGCGTTTTGATCTTACCGATTACGGAAAATTAATTAACGATGCGTTAGATGAATATAAAGCCGGTCGTTATGAAAATTCGGCGGTACTTTGGGAAAAAGTTTTAAAAATGAACGGAAATTATGATTTGGCTTACATTGGAATAGGACGCGCGGCGCTCAGGCAGAAAGAATTTCAAAAAGCCATGAAGTATTATAAATTAAAACATTACCGCGAAGGTTACGGAAAAGCTTTCCAGCTATACCGCAAGCAATGGATGGAAGAAAACCTTTGGTGGATGCTTTTAATAATCGGCTTAGCTATTGTTCTGCCGTTTACAATTAAGTTTTCAATTAAAACCATCAAGGAGATTAAGGAAGCATGAAATACCTTAATAATAAAGAGTGGTGGAAACACCTGGGTAAAACGCTTAAATACTCGCTGTATGTTTGCACTCACCCGCTTGATGGTTTTTGGGATTTAACGCATGAAAAACGCGGCTCTATAGGCGCGGCGAATGTTATAATCGGTCTTGCCGTTATAGTGGAAGTTCTTCGCCTAACGTTAACAAATTTTCAGTTTGTTACAATAAACATGGAATATTTTAACTCTGTCATTGTCGCCCTGCGAATTCTTCTGCCTGTAGGATTATGGACTGTCGCAAACTGGAGTCTTACAACTCTTATGGACGGCAAAGGTCGAATGTTTGAAATTTATATGTCTGTTTGTTATGCGTTTACGCCTTATGTAATCATAAATGCGATTATGATAGTGCTGAGCCAGCTTATCACTTTTGATGAAGGCGCTATTTACTTGGTGCTTGCGAGTTTTGCCGCTATATGGACGGGTATATTGATACTTGCCGGAATGATGATGGTTCACGATTACAGTCTTGCAAAAACAGTGTTTTCCAGTTTTCTTACAATAGTTGGTATGGGCGTTATGGTGTTTATATTTGTTATATTTTTCAGCCTTATTAGCGATGCTGTTTCGTACTTTGTATCGTTATATAAAGAAATATTATTCAGGTTGATATAGGAGGACAGGTGAAAAAGTCAGTGCGGCTGTTATTAATTTTAATCTCGTTATTTTTGGCTGTATCCTGTAACACAAGAACAGCAAAGCCAAAGCCTGTAGTAATGTATGAAATATCAGAGGAAGCAAAAGGCGGAAAAGAAGTTATTTTAGAAAACAGCTATTTGAATCTTCGTTTTTTGCCGAGTACTGCGGAAATAATTCTTACAGATAAAAAAACAAATGTGCAATGGCGCTCGAATCCTCCCAATCCCAACGCATCCGATGTCGTTACAAAACAATTGATGGAATCCCAGTTTTCTTTGGATTATGCCGATGTTTCCGGCGTCCCTAGGACATTAGAATCGGGTTTTTACAGCGTTCAGCGCGGAGCTTATGAATATGAAGTTGTAAACGGCGTTTTAGAAGTGCGGTATACAGTCGGCGATCTTGCCCGTAATTACCGTATTCCCCCGGCGGCGAATGAAGAAAGAATGTCCTTGTTTCTTGATAAAATGGAAGAGGGAGAGAGCGATATGGTTAAATCCATATACCGTCTTTATGATATTAATAATCTGCGCATGAACGACGACAAGGATAAACTTTTGGCTGAGTTTCCAGAGCTTGTTAAAATTAAATTGTGGGTATTACGGACAAATTCTCAAGATTACATGAAAAAAGAAGCGGAAGAGAGCTTCAAGAAAGCTGGTTATACCGCGGAAGATTTTGCCGAAGATTCCATGCGTTATGAACTTACCGGAGGAGACGTAAAACCGGCGTTTAGTATAACCCTGCGCTATATTCTTGACGGAAAATCATTAATAGTTAATGTTCCATTTGATAAAATCGGTTACCGCGCCGCTTATCCGATTAAGCAATTGGCGTTAATGCCTTTTATGGGCAGCGGCAATACGGCCGATTCGGGATATATGCTGGTTCCCGACGGCAGCGGATCATTAATTTACTTTAATAATCAAAAACAAAATCAGGTTCCTTATTATATAAGTGTTTACGGTTATGATGACGCAATGCCGCGCAAAGAAGTTATCGCCGATAACAAAGCTTTGTTCCCTGCGTTCGGCGTTCATAAAAACGGAGCTTCTCTGTTCTGTGTAATAGAAGAAGGTTCCGCCTATTCCGGAGTTCGCGCCGACGTGTCGGGACGCAATTCAGAATATAACATAGTATACCCTGTTTTTGACATGATTCACGGCGCGTTAATGGATATTGCGGGCAGAAATCAGCGCGAAGTATATATGTATGAAACTACTCTTCCTGAAAATGAAAATATTACCCTTAGGTATACGCCTTGTGCGGTACCGGGATATATGGGTATGGCAAAAGAATTCCGCTCTTGGCTTTTGGAAAAATATCCTGTTCTTCAGAACAGGAGCGTTACGGGCGGAGTTCCCATAGCGGTGGAAATTATCGGCGCTGTTAATAAAATACAGCATCGTCTCGGACTTCCCTTAGATCTTCCTTTAAAGCTTACTTCGTATAAAGAAACGGAAAAAATGGTAAAAGATTTTGCGGGTTTTGGATGGGGAAATACCCATGTAAAATTAAACGGTTGGTTTAATCGCGGCGTAGATCATACAGTGCCGGCAAAAATTAAATTGATTAACGCGCTTGGCAGTAAAGGTGATTTTAAGCATATTGTAAGCGAGGCGGAAAAAAATAATTTTACCGTCTATCCTGAAGTTGATTTTATGTTTATGAGAGATGTAAAAACGTTCAGCGGATTCAGTCTTTACAAGGACACCGCCCGTTATGCAAACCGCGAACGTGTGCAGAGGTATCCGTTCAGCTTTGTCTGGTTCGGCGAACGAAAAATGTGGGGCAAGCTTAATTATCTCGCACGTCCCGCTGCGACACAGAGAATGATAAATAGTTTTCAGAAGCACGCTGGAAAATACAAGATTAATAATATCGCTTTTAGAAATATGGCTTCCAGACTTGCGGGAGATTATTACGAAAAACGGCATGTAAGCCGCGAGGCATCAATATTGATGCGGCAGAAAAAGTTTGAGGAAATGTATCAGGGTAATAATAAGATAATGGTAAACGCCGGTTTTGCTTACTCGATTCCCTGGGCTAATATTATTACGGATATGGTTATTACGGAACATAGCTTCGGTATTACCGACACAACAGTGCCTTTCTTGCAGATTGTTCTTCATGGAATTGTTCCTTACACGGGAAAAGCCGTAAATTTAGCGGAGGATTATACAAAAAATCTTTTAAAAACAGTTGAATGCGGAGCGGGGCTTTATTTTAGTTTCATGGAAGAAGACACCTCGGAATTACAGGAAACCAAGTTCAGGCAATTCTACGCCAATGAATACAAAAAATGGGCAGGGGACGCTGATAAGCTTTACAAGCAATTTAACGCTGATTTCGGACATCTCTATAATCAAAAGATTGTGAATCATGTGATATTAGCGCCCGATGTAACAATTACCGAGTATGAAGACGGAACAAGGGTGCTTGTTAACGCAAGCGATAATGATTACAGGTATAACGGCAATAACTTTAAAGCCGATGATTATGCTGTGCTTAGGAAAGGTCAATAAGGCAGGGGGAATAATGTATTTTATCAAAAGAGGCGATAAATTATCACTTACACTTGAAGGTAAAAACGCTATAACAGGATATATATTCTTGATTCCGTTTATAATCGGTTTTTTTGCTTTTATGTTTTTCCCCATTTTGGAATCTCTTCATATGGTATTCAGTAATGTAAAAATTGACGTTGAAAAACAGGGATTTTCCATGGAAAATATCGGTTTTGAAAATATCATTCGCGTTGTCGCTGTCGATCCTAAATTTAACAGGTATCTTTTTGAAGAAATAACACGTATGCTTTTAATTGTTCCGGCAATTATTATTTTCAGTTTATTTGTCGCCCTTATTTTAAACCAGGAGTTTAAAGCAAGGGGTTTTGTCCGCGCCATTTTCTTCCTGCCTGTAATTCTTTCATCGGGCGTTATGATTGGATTGGAAACAAATAACTCGCTTTTAAATAGTATGGCGGACATCATTAAAGAAGGCAATTTAATGAAATCGTCTGTAACAAAAGTGCTTGAGGATATTTTAGTAGCGGAAGGCGCGGCAAGCGATTTTATGGGTTATATATTCCGTATTATTAATCAGATTTATGCTATTGCTATGGCTTCCGGTATTCAGATAATTATCTTCTTGTCCGCATTGCAGACAATTCCGCCGAGTATGTTTGAGGCAGCAAAGATAGAAGGCGCTACATCGTGGGAGTGCTTCTGGAAAATTACATTCCCCATGGTAAGCTCCTTAATTCTTGTAAACATAGTTTACAGCGTTGTGGATTATTTTATAAGAACAGATAACCGTGTTATGGATGAAATAAACCATAACACAATAAAGATGATGAATTTCGGTTTTGGAACGGCAATGGCGTGGGTTTACTTCCTTGCCGTTATTTCTATTATTGGAATTGCGATGGCTATAATTTCCAAGAGGGTATACTATTATGAGTGAAGTAACTTATAACAACGAACACACTGAAAATTGGGGAAATATATCCCGTAATTATCACCAAAAGAAAAAAGCGCTGGAAATTACTTTTAAAGTATGCCGTGCGGTGCTTCTTTTCGGAATGTGCTTTTTAATTATTCAGCCGTTGTTGGATAAATTAAGCGTCAGTTTTATGGCTGAGCAGGATTTATACGACAGCACTGTAATCAGTATACCGCGAAACTTTACAACGAGTAACTACAGAACGGCAAGTCAGCTTCTTATTTATTGGAAATCTCTTTTTGAAACTGTCGGTATAGTAACGGTAAGTTCCGTTCTTCAAATTGCGGCTTGTACTCTTGCGGCTTATGGTTTTGCCCGTTATAAATTCCCCTTAAAAAGTTTTTGGTTTTTCTGCGTAATGCTAATCATTGTTGTTCCGCCGCATACAATTATGGCGTCGCTGTATTTGAATTTTCACTTCTTCGATATATTTGGAATTGTCCGCCTGTTTAATCACGGCGATCCTGCTAATTTGTTAAACAGCGTTTTCGGGTACTGGCTTCTTTCCGCGACAGGTATGGGGCTTAAGAGCGGATTATATATTTTTATGTTAAGACAGTACTTCAGGGGCATGCCGAAAGAGCTGGAAGAAGCGGCATGGGTAGACGGATGCGGCAAATTCAGAACATTTATACAAATAATGATTCCGGACGCAAGCCCGATGCTTACCTCGTGTTTCCTGTTCTCTTTTGTGTGGCAGTGGACTGATTCTTTTTTTACTACATTGTTTTTAAACAATTACAGAATGCTTTCCAACGGATTAGGTTCAATAGCGGAACGAGTCAGCCAATGGTGGTCGGCTGTTAACTCAGTATCGGGAGCGGGTGTAGCGTCAACTGCGCCCGTTGGCGTTGTTCAGGCGATGATAGCGACAGGTATGCTTATGTGTCTTGCGCCGTTAATTATTCTGTATTTAATAGCGCAAAGGGCGTTTGTTGAATCGTTAAGCCAGACGGGAATAAAGATGTAACCCAAGGTATATCATTTGGGTTTTAATTATGGTTTCAATGCGGAAACCGCGTTGCGGATACCGCTTGAGATAAATATTTTTTATGGAGGAAAAAAATGAAGAGAAAAAACATTGTACTAACCTGTTTTGTCATTATGTTGATACTCTTTAGCGTTACTTCCGCTTTTGGACAGCAAGTTCCAAGAGCGTCGGGGGCAGTCGCCAATTCGCTGAAAGGGATGAACATTGTAGTCGGCAACTGGTGGCATAGCTATGACACCAAGGTTACGCCGCCGACAAATCAATGGGTTGGAAGCGAGTATCAGGAAAAACAGCTTGATTACCGCAAAAGACTTTTACAGCAATACAACTTTACAATGATGGACAAGAACATTGCAAGCTGGAATGAGATGCCGCAAATTGCGGCTACATCAATTATGGCAGGAAAACCCGCCGCTACAATATTTGTATTGCAGCCGGACTGGGCGCTTGCCTTGTATCGTCAGAACCTTCTGTACCCTGTAGGAAAGAGCAAAGCCGTCAACTGGACTTCCACAACTCCTATTGAATGGAACAGATCTGTTACATCAGCTTTTACCTTTAAGAACGGACGCACTCAAGACGCTTATGCTTTTGCCGAAGGTTACGGCGGAAGCTACCATGCCGCAGTTGTGTTCTTTAACAAAAGATTATTCAGAGAAGCCGGACTTCCGGAAGAATATCTTTATGATCTTCAGAAATCCGGACAATGGACATGGGATAAATTCCTTGAAGTCGCAAAGAAACTTACAATAGATAAAAACAACGACGGTATTCCCGAAACATATGCGATGCCCGCAGACCTTTCTACGGAAATTCTGGACGCTTTAGTTTCCAGCAACGGAGCAATGTATGTTAATAAAGACCCGAAAACCGGGTTGCTTTATAATGCTACAAACAGACCCGAATTTATCGAAGCTCTTAGTTTTTATATGAAGCTAAGAGACGAAAAAGTTATGAAGCCGAAACCGCCAGGAGACAAAACTCCTTGGAACTGGCACATTCCCGAATTTAATGACGGAAAAGTCGCTATGCGCATTGACCAGCAGTACCTTGCTACAAACGATCTTCGCAGTATGAAAGATGATTGGGGCATGGTTCTTCCGCCGAAAGGACCCAGATCAAAGAACTATGTAGTATTCAACGATGAGAACGTAAGAGTAATTCCCGCCAAGGGATACACAGACGCTCAGGTTGACGCGATCATTTGGGCATATCAGGCTTGGGTAACTCCTCCCGAGGATAACTGGAAACTTGCGGAATATCCTAACTACAGAGACAAAAGAGCTGTTGAGGAGACGGTAGCGTTAATCCGCGACCAGAAACTCTGGCAGTGGAAATATCATCTTCATGTTCCCGGACTTAACCGCGGCGGTATCGCGTGGGAAATATGGTATCATGACGGCGAGCCCGCTCAGTTAGTTCAAACAGTTTCAAATAACTGGAATGCGTTGATTGCCGACGCTAACGGACTGTAATTGTATGAGTATCATCGTAAACGGATACAGTCTGCCGAACATTCCTTGGGAAGACAGACCGTCTAACAGCAACCCAAAAAAGGAGCTGATGTGGCGGTTTTCGAAAAACCCGATTATTCCCAGGGATTTAACTTTAAGGTCTAACAGCATTTTTAACAGCGCTGTTGTTCCTTTTAAGGGAGAGTTTGCAGGCGTTTTCCGCTGCGATGATACTTCTCGCCACATGGACATAAACGCGGGGCGCAGTAAAGACGGAATCAACTGGGTTATTGAAGATGAACCGATTAAGTTTATCAAAACAAGCCCGGACATACCTGATTCCGAATATAAGTACGACCCCCGCGTAATTTTTATAGAAGACCGTTATTACATAATGTGGTGTAACGGTTATCACGGTCC